>JANOKW010000228.1:0-7703 GCA_031419475.1 Hyphomicrobium sp.
CGACAAGACAAAGTGCTAGAGCCTGTCCGTGATTCAATTAAAACCGGACAGACTCTAGTCGAGCTTGCCGTGGCAATGCTTGTATTTCTTGCCGGAACCGCACGGGCATTCCGCGTTGCGCGAAACACGGCCCCACGTAGCTGCGTCGTTGGGATCGACGCCGCCATCGCCCTTACGGGTTTGCAGCGGCTGACGCTTCGGGGCTTCGGGTGGCACAAAGCGGCGCGCCCGGGCACCGGAAATCGCCGCGTCCGCCATCGCCACGTCGCGCGCAATACCCGGAGGTAATGTTTCTTCCAATTCATCAAGCCCTGTGAAGGGATCGATGTGATGGGCTTCCATTGGCGGCAATTCGACTGGCTGCAGAGCGGGCTGATCTTCAGGCGGCGCCAACTCGACGTGCATCAACTGCCCCGTCGTTGCTTCGCGCAACCGCGCCAGCATGCTTTCAAACAGCACGAAGGCTTCGCTCTTGTATTCGTTCAAGGGATCACGTTGGCCATAAGCGCGGAAGCCGATCACTTGGCGGAGATGTTCGAGCGTGACGAGATGCTCGCGCCACAGCATGTCGAGCGTCTGTAGAAGGACCATCTTTTCGATTTGGCCATAGAGTTCGGGTCCAAGCTGCTCGGCTTTCTCAGCGGCTTTTGCGTCGACGGCACTGATCAAACGTTCCTTGATTTCCTGGTCGGCAATGCCTTCTTCGGCGGCCCACTGTTCGATCGGCAGGTCTAAGCCGAAGATGCCACCGATGGCCTCTTTGAGTTCCTTGGTATTCCATTGCTCGGCATAAGCGGATACTGGAATGTGACGCGTCACAAGCTCATTGACCATCTCGTGACGCAGTTCCAAAGTTGTCTCCGAAACGCTGTCCTGAGACATGATTTCGAGGCGATGCCCAAAGATGACCTTGCGCTGGTCGTTCATCACGTCGTCGTACTTCAGGATCTGTTTGCGGATGTCGAAGTTGCGCTGCTCGACCTTCTTCTGCGCGGTTTCGAGCGATTTGTTCATCCACGGATGCACGATCGCCTCGCCTTCCTTGAGACCCAACGTCTGCAAGACTTTATCCATGCGCTCCGAGCCAAAAATGCGCATCAGGTCATCGTCGAGCGCGAGGTAGAATTTCGAACGTCCCGGATCGCCCTGACGGCCCGAGCGGCCGCGCAGCTGGTTGTCGATGCGGCGGCTCTCGTGGCGCTCGGTAGCGAGAACGTAGAGCCCGCCTGCGTCAAGTGACGCCTGCTTCTTCTGGGCCACGTCTGCCTGCAACTCAATGCGCTTCTTCTTGATTAGCGCGTCGTCCGGATCGCGACCGGCGACAGCTTCGTCGTTCAACCAGTCGCGCAACCGGTAGTCGGCATTGCCGCCGAGCTGAATGTCGGTGCCGCGGCCAGCCATGTTGGTCGCGATCGTGACCGCCGCTGGAACACCGGCCTGGGCCACGATGCTGGCCTCTTGTTCGTGATAGCGGGCGTTCAAGACTTGGTGGGTGACGGGATCGCCTTTGCCCTTGGCGTCGCGCGCGAGCTTCAAAAGCATCTCGCCGCTCTCGGTGAAATGCTTGCGCAGATCATCTTCCTTGCCGGGCTTTAGGCCAGCGGCTTGATCGAGCAGCGATTGACCCTGTGTCTCAAAGAACTTGTGGTCTTTCAGCAATTCCGAGAGCTGCTCCGACTTCTCGATGGATGTCGTGCCAACGAGGATGGGCTGGCCACGCACTTTCGCGTCAGCGATGGAAAGGACGATGGCGTTCAACTTTTCCCGCTGAGTACGGTAGATTTCGTCATCTTCATCGATGCGCACAACGTTGACGTTGGTCGGGATTTCGATGACTTCGAGACCATAGATATCCATGAATTCGCTGGCTTCGGTCATTGCCGTGCCGGTCATGCCCGCGAGCTTTTCATAGAGTCGGAAATAGTTCTGGAACGTGATCGAGGCCAGTGTCTGGTTTTCAGGCTGGATATCGACGCGTTCTTTGGCCTCTAGTGCCTGATGCAAGCCTTCCGAATAGCGCCGGCCGGGCATCATGCGGCCTGTAAATTCGTCGATAATGACGACTTGGCCGCCCTTGACGATATAATCCTTGTCGCGCTGAAAGAGCTTGTGTGCCTTCAACGCCTGATTGACGTGATGCACGATCGTTACGTTGTCGATGTCGTAGAGCGAGCCCTTCATGTGGCCGGCTGCACCGAGAATATTTTCCATCTTCTCGTTGCCGGCTTCCGTGAGAGAAACCTGGCGCTGCTTTTCGTCGAGATCGAAATCTCCGGCTTCTAAGCCCGGCATAAAGGAGTCGATTGCCTGATAGAGATCCGCGCGATCCTCGAGTGGGCCCGAAATAATGAGCGGTGTGCGCGCTTCGTCGATCAGGATCGAATCGACTTCGTCGACGATTGCAAAGCCATGTCCGCGCTGCACCATCTCGGTTTTGCGCATCTTCATGTTGTCGCGCAAATAGTCGAAGCCAAGCTCGTTGTTGGTGGCGTAGGTCACGTCGCACGCGTATGCCGACTTGCGCTGTTCGTCGCTCATATCATGGACGATGACGCCGACCGTTAGGCCCAGAAACTTATAGACTTGGCCCATCCACTCGCTATCGCGTTTCGCCAGGTAGTCGTTGACGGTCACGACATGAACGCCGTTTTCAGCAAGCGCATTCAAGTAAACGGGCAGCGTGGCGACCAGCGTCTTGCCTTCGCCGGTTTTCATTTCGGAGATGTCGCCTTCGTGCAGCACCATACCGCCGATCATCTGCACATCGAAATGGCGCTGACCCAGCGTTCTCTTTGCCGCTTCCCGCACTGTGGCAAAGGCCTCGACCAAAAGTTCGTCGATTGTCGCTCCGTTCTTGATGCGCTGGCGGAACTCAGCGGTGCGCGCCATGAGGTCGCTGTCGGACAGCTTTTCGATGTCCGATTCGAGTGCGTTGATGGCGGCGACCTTTGGCCGGAATACCTTGATCCTGCGCTCGTTAGACGAGCCGAAAATCTTGGATGCGAGACCGCCGAGCGAGAGCATGTTCATTTTTTCCCAATGCAGTGTTCGTGTGGCCGACGCAGGCCGCCAGCAGGGTTCAGTCGATCACGGCATCCAATCAGCGCAAAAAACACGGCAAGTCTGCTTGCCGCGCCCGCGCTTCCGGCGCCAAGGACAAATTCCATAGAGGTGATGGGCCGGCTCGAGTAGGCGGCCCCCTGTAATCTGGTGTACTCTGTCGCAGACATAAGAACTGAGCCCCCCAAATGTCAACGTTTCGAGCCCGAAATAGGGCCCCCGGGCCAATGTCTAATTTTTAACTTGGCTTGGCATTCCCCGGGGGCTATCGAGCCCAAGCCGAATGGGCAATTGGGGCCCTCCAATAGTCCGCGAATTTGGGCTAATCCCTGTAATCTCAACAACTAGCAGTCGAGGATCCCTTGAAAACGCGTTTTGCACCCATTGCCCTAGCCGTCGCGCTCGCGGGATATGTTTCGGTTCCGTTCATCACGGCCGCAGTTGCCGACGACAAAATTGTCGCAACAATTAACGGTAAGAACATTACGGACGCGGATCTTGCGGTCGCCGACAGCGAGATCGGCCAGGACATGGGCTCTATACCGGCCGACCAAAAGCGCATGTCGCTGCTTGAGTTCCTCATCGACAACCAGCTGTTCGCAGACGCTGCCGAAGGCGACAAACTCGGCGAGGGCCCTGCCTTCGAAAGTCGCGTCAACTATCTGAAGCGCCGCGCTCTGCGCGAGCTGTATTTCGAAAAGGTGATTAAGGCGTCGGTGAGCGATGCCGATGCCAAGAAGCTTTACGATGATCAGGTCAAGCTGTTGAAGCCGGAAGAAGAAGTCCAGGCGCGCCATATCCTGGTCGAGTCTGAGGACAAGGCCAAGGAACTCGCCGAGAAGATAAAGGACGGCGGCAAGTTCGAAGACATCGCTAAAGAAAATTCCAAGGACCCCGGCTCCAAAGACGACGGCGGCAATCTCGGATATTTTGGACACGGCCAGATGGTGCCGCAATTCGAGGAAGTCGTGTTTAAGATGCAAAAGGGCGATGTCTCGGCGCCTGTCCAGACCCAGTTTGGCTGGCATCTGATCAAGGTCGAAGACAAGCGCGTCAAGTCGCCGCCTGCGTTTGACGTCGTCAAGGATCGCATCTTGCAGTCTTTGTTGCTGCAAAAAGCCTCAAAGGCCGCTGTCGACCTGCGTACCAAAGCAAAGATCGAGTACGTCGATGCCGACATCAAGAAGGCGATCGACGATCGCAACAAGGCGATTGAACAGGCGCCCAACACCGCGCCAGACGCCGCCAAAAAGGACGAGCCCAAGAAGGACGACGCCAAGCCTGAAGAGAACAAGCCTGAAGAGAACAAGCCAGAAGAGAACAAGCCAGAAGAGAAAAAGTAGGCTGTAACTTTCTGATCTCTGCGGTAATTTTGGTCGGGCTGCTTGATTATGGCGGCCCGATCTGTTTTTGGGGTGAGTACGAACGCACCTTATTGATTGCACCAGAGAGACCCGCCCATGGGCAAGACGACGGCCAAATCACCTTTCGCGCCCGAGAAGCTTCCCCGTCTAGACCCCCTTGAGGGCGTTCGCTTCGCAACGGCCGAGGCCGGCATCCGCTACAACGGCCGCACCGATTTGCTCGTTGCTGTGATGGACGAAGGCACAACGGCTGCTGGCGTGCTGACGCAATCCAAGACCGCCTCTGCACCCGTGCTCTGGTGCCGCAAGAGCCTCAAAAAGGGCAAAGCGCGCATCTTAGTCGTCAATTCCGGCAACGCCAACGCCTTCACGGGGAAAAAGGGCGCGGACGCCGTTGAGCTGACCGCAGAACACGCCGCAGCCGCTGTCGACTGCAAACCCCACGACGTTTATGTCGCGTCGACAGGCGTCATTGGTGAGCCTTTGGACGCTGCCAAGTTCGCGCATCTCCTCACCGGTCTCGCTCAAGATGCCGCTGCCGACAAATTCGAAGCAGCTGCCCGCGCGATTATGACAACCGACACGTATCCCAAGCTCGCCACCCGCTCGGCCGTTATCGGCGATACGAACGTGACGATTAACGGCTTTTGCAAGGGTGCCGGCATGATCGCACCCGACATGGCGACGATGCTGTGCTTTATGTTCACCGACGCGGCCGTTGACGCAACAGTTCTTCAGGAGTTGCTCGAACAGCACGCAGCAACCACCTTCAATTGCATGACCATCGACGGCGACACCTCAACCAGCGACACCTGTTTGCTGTTTGCAACCGGGGCGGCGGCGACGCGCGGTCAGAAGAAGATCGACAGGGCGAAATCGAAGAAGCTGGCCGGATTTTCGGCCGCACTGCACGATCTGATGCAAGACTTGGCCATTCAGGTTGCCAAGGACGGCGAGGGCCTATCGAAGTTTGTGACCTTTGAAGTCGAAGGCGCGAAATCTTGGGCGGCGGCGCGCAAAATCGCTTTGAGCTGCGCGAACTCTCCAATTTTGAAAACCGCGATTGCTGGCGAAGACCCGAACTGGGGCCGCGTCGTCATGGCGGTCGGCAAGTCGGGCGAAGCTGCGGATCGCGACAAACTTGCCATCTGGTTTGGGCCGCACTGCGTGGCGCGCGATGGCGAGCGGGCGAAAGAGTATGACGAGAAAACGGTCGCGGCCTACATGACGAACCGCGAGATCGTCATTCGCGTGCACGCTGGTGTTGGCAAGGCCCAGGCGCGCGTTTGGACCTGCGATCTGACGCACGATTACGTGTCGATTAACGCGGATTATCGCAGCTGACAGGCTCACCCATGGAACCTTCATTTTGGCTTGAGCGCTGGCAAAAAAGCGAGATCGGCTTTCATTCGAAAGACGTGCAGCCCGCGCTGGAGAAACATTGGGCGGAACTAGGAGTGCCGAAAAGCGCCCGCGTGTTGGTGCCGCTGTGCGGCAAGAGCCTCGATATGGTTTGGCTGGCAGAGCAAGGCTACACAATCGTTGGCTCGGAGCTATCTGCGCTTGCCGTTGACGCCTTCTTTGATGAGCGCGGGCTGACGCCCGCGATCCGCACAGTGGACGGTTTTACTGTCAAGTCGTCGGGGGCATATGAACTCTGGTGCGGCGATTTTTTTGCATTGAAGCGAGATTATATCAATGCCGCAGCCGCCTATGATCGCGCCGCGCTTGTCGCCATGCCGCCTGAGATACAGCCGAAGTACGCGGAGAAACTCGCTGAACTGATGCCCTTTCAATCGCAAATTCTCCTTATCGGCCTCGACTACAACACGAGCGAAATGCAGGGCCCGCCGTTCGCCATTCCGCGCATCGCGGTGCAAACCCTGTTCGAAGACGACTTCAACGTGACGCTGCTTGAAGCCCGCGACGGCATGACCAAGAGCGAGCATCTCGCGAAGAAGGGCGTGACCCGGCTCGAAGAGGCGGCGTACCTGATGCGGCGGCGTCCATGACGAAAATCGTGCTGGTCGCAGCCGTCGCCCTCATCGACGCGCACAACCGGGTGCTCATCGCCCGGCGCCCGGAAGGGAAATCGTTTGCCGGCCTTTGGGAGTTCCCCGGCGGCAAGGTTGAAGCCAACGAGACGCCGGAAGCAGCGCTTCATCGCGAACTCAAGGAAGAACTCGGCATTGAGGTGTGCTTGACGTGCCTTGCGCCGTTCAATTTTGCCAGTCACGCTTACGAGACGTTCCACCTTCTCATGCCGCTTTATATGTGCCGGACCTGGGACGGCGAGATCACTCCGCGCGAGAACCAGGAAATCAAGTGGGTCAAGGGCACCGAGCTGTGGAAATATCCCATGCCGCCAGCCGACTTGCCGCTTGTGCCGTGGTTGAGAGATTTGTTGGGATAGGCGGCGCACCGAACTGCAATTGTCCGGTTTGGCCCAGACTGGGCACCAGATTAGGTCGATGATTTGAACGGGCAGAGCAGAGTTTAGGAAAACGCACACGAGCACTCCACGGCTCCACATTCAGCACGAGCAATTTCCAAACCTCCCTGCGAAAGCCCTAGAATTTTTCCACGTAAAAAATGCCGAAAAGAGGGCTAACACGCTGACGCCAAAGACCGTCTACGATTTCGCCATGCACCTTTCAATACCAACAGGCGATCAAACTACCAACTTTCCCAAGTTCCATCGTCTCAACTTGATCTTGGGGCGGATGGCAGACTTAAACCTATTAATGACTGTAAACCGTGGAGGCATCGACAGCATTGATGCTTCTTACTATTGCACACTCAGCGACGCTGAAGTCGCATCAATTCTGAGTACGATCGATTTCGCAATCTACGGATTTCCCGTCATCTACAAAGAGCTAAGCCCGGCGGTTCTCCCTATCGTTCACACAAACTGTGCAGGTCGACTAGCCATCGGCAGTGCGTTCCTTCGAACCTCGCAGCTGATCCTAACGGCGAGGCATTGCCTGGAAGGCGCTCAGGCGATTTCGATTCGAGGCATATCGGAACGGGAATTCCGTGAGGCCACTATCGTGGTGCACAAGAACGATGCGCTCGATCTCGCTGCTATTCATTTCCCCAATCCTCTGCTTCCTGGCGTCAAGCCAATTGATCTCGGGACCGGCCAAATTTTAGACGACGTACTAGCAGGCTGTTGAACTTGGGGCGACCGTAGACTGTTTTTTTCGTCTCTGTCGTCCGATTGAACGTTTTTGGTCTCTTGGTCTTTGGGTGTGAGGCATTCCAGCGGTGTTTCTCAGG
>JANOKW010000229.1:0-2083 GCA_031419475.1 Hyphomicrobium sp.
TGGCGGGTGGTCCGGTTTAGCAGACGGGCCCCAAGGCGCCGTTCAAGCGCATGAAGTTGGCGGCTGACGGTCGGCTGGGTCGTGCCAAATTCACGAGCTGCTGCGGAAAAGCTGCCCGTTTCTACGATACGAACGAACAACCCCATTGCCGTAAATCGATCCACAGCCCTCCCATTCATACGACAGCCGTATCAACGATATGCCCAATTCGCGTCTTGTGTCACGCGCAATAGGGATGGAGCATCTCCCTCCAGTATATCGAGCGAAGCGATTTACAACGAACGGAGGCAGGAAAATGAACCTGGTTATCGGAGCGAGCGGATTGCTTGGAAGCGCGATTTGCCGAGAGTTGGCGGGCACGGGACAAGAAGTCCGTGCGTTGATGAGGACTACCTCTGACCCTATCGAGACTGCCAAGCTCAGGGAGCGTGGCATAAACCTGGTGAACGGCGATATAAAGCGGCGCGCAACACTCGAGGCAGCTTGCCAGGGTGTGAAAACGGTCATCTCGACTGCAACCTGCACGCGATCGCGGCAACAGGACGACTCCATTCAAAGCGTCGACCTGCAAGGCCAGCTAGATCTTGTTCAGGCCGCGCGCCTGGCTGGGGTCCGGCACTTTGTGTTCATTTCATTCCCCGAGGTGCCGGTCCGATTTCCCTTGCAGGATGCCAAGCGCGCCGTCGAGCAAGCGCTGATCGCAAGCGGCATGACTTACACCATCCTTCAACCTACCTTCTTCATGGAGTTCTGGTTCAGCCCGGCTTTGGGCTTCGATGTGGCCGCGGGAAAAGCTCAAATCTTTGGAACCGGAGAGCGTCCGATAAGCTGGATCTCATACCAGGACGTCGCCAGATTTGCTGCAGCGAGCGTGACGGCCCCCGCTGCGCGTAATGCGGTCATCAAACTCGGCGGACCGGAAGCTTTGACGCCGCTTCAGGTCGTTAAAGAGTTCGAGAGCGTGTCTGGGCGCCGCTTCTCGGTGGAACTTGTGCCGGAGGCCTCGCTGCAAGCAAAGTGGGCGGCTGCGACCGACCCGCTTGAGAAGTCATTTGCAGGGTTAATGCTTTATTACGCGCGGGGGGACGTTATCGACATGACCGAGCCGTTGCGGTGGGCGCCTATGCAACTTGCTTCGGTTCATCAATTCGCGACTCACAAACCCGTCAGCGCGATGGCCTAAATTCCGCAAGTCCAACTCGCGTTTATACATAAAGCGCGCAGCAGATCGGGGAAGCGGATTGGCAGTGCGCGAACCTTTTGTGATCATCCAAGTCTTGTATGCTTTTTGTGGTTCTTCAGGCGTTCCTTCGTTGTCCGAAAGGTCACGAAAGCCAATATGACAAATGCGATGGTGGCGGGCCAGGGTTGCTTGATGACAAACAGCACCGGCCTCAGACCAATTCTTGCCGCCGCGCGCATCGAATCGCGCTCGCGGATGTACTCCGCGACAACGGGCGAATACAGGTAGTACATGCGAACGAATTCGCGTCCCGCTCGATTCTGAGTGAGTTGATCGTCGCGGAAGCGGCGCAATGTAACGACTTCTTCGGCCATGGAACTGCCGTAAGCAGCCGTGGCGATGAAGCAGTCGCCGCCACCACCACTGTTGCCACTGCCGCCACTGCTGCCACCCCCACCCGGAGCCACCGTCGCAGTAAAGGTCACGGTACAGGACCGGCTGGCGCTCATCGTCACGCTGCCATCCATGCAGTCTGCGTCCCCGCTCCATCCCGAGAATATCGAATCCCTTCCGGCGATCGCTGACAACGTTACCAAGGTATTCGCCGAGAATCGTGCCTGGCAGGAGGCGCCGCATAAGATACCCGATGGCACGGACGTCACCGTGCCGATGCCATTGCCGGCCTTAGCAATTGTCAGGGTCACCGGTCCGCCGAGTTCGGTGACAGTGCCACTTACGGCATTCGTCACGTATGCGCGGGCCCCGTCCGGACTGATGGCGATGCTTTCCGGCCCGCTACCCACGGTTATCGGGCTCCCGACGACCATGTCGAGCGCCACGTTGATTACACTGACCGTGTTGCCTGCGTTGTTCACCACGTAGACTTGGATATTGTCCGGG
>JANOKW010000230.1:0-2436 GCA_031419475.1 Hyphomicrobium sp.
CTTCGCATCCTCCCCGCCTACGAGAATGCGTTGATCCGATGTCGCTCGCATGTATAGATAAGGATCGGACGCTTCCCACACGAGACACTGAGTTGGCCAAAATTGATCGATATTCAGCGGCTGTGTCGCTATCGCCCACGACGAAATTATGTTGTATTCTTTGCTCGGAATTTGCGCGATTGTTTCGTACCCTGTGGCGAAGATGGCCTTCTTTGCGACAATCTTCATACTGGTCTGTCGAGCATGAAGTGTGACGCCGCGCGATGCGCATTCGATTTCCGTAATGCAGTGCGGACTGTAGATCCGCGCGCCAGACCGCTTTACAGCCCTGAGTGCGTTGAGTGTAAGTGCAAGTGGATTGAGCTCGGCGGCAAGATTTGAGCTGATCGCGCCGGTGCGCTTGAAGCCGTAAGACGCTTCCAACTCTGACGCACCAATGAATTCTGACGGAAGACCAATTCTGCGGCGGTATTTGGCTTCCTTTCGCAGGCCTCGATGTCCTATTGACGTGCCCGTTAGCAAAAGCGCGGACCGGTTTTTCCAGCCGCAAACAATTTGGTGCTTGCGAATCATTGATCCCAGATCAGCCACCGCCTTAGCAGACCTCAGGTAAGCGCGCTCGGCCTTTCTAGCTCCAAGCCTATCGGCAAGCTCGATCAGCGGCGTATCGATTTCAAACTGTATCATCGCCGTACTAGCAATGGTGCTGCCGCGCGCGGGGCAGCGCTTATCGACCAAAACCACGTCCAAACCGAGTAGAGCTAAACGCAGACCGATTAACGCGCCGCTGACCCCACATCCAACGATCGCGACATCACACGTCTCATCTGATCCCCGGGACTTCACCCGGATTTGCTGGCCAGTCCGCGCCCAAACGCTCTGGCCGCCACGAAGGTCCATGGCGTTTGTCTTTAAAATTGCCATCAGATCGGCGGCCTTTTCTCACGCAACTAACTAGAAACGAGCCTCATGAGCTACCATTTGACACTCCGACCGCGCACCTCGTTCCCAGAGCGCAATTTCGAAAAAAAAAGCGACTCGCAGAAATAAACTGCGAGTCGCTTCAAGACAGCGACGAGCGACTGGGGGGAAGTCGCGGGTCGCCAGTTTTGCCTCGAGGGAAGGAGGCATTCGCCCTTGGGCCTTCGAACAACGCAATACACAGCCGACGGTTCCCATTTTCTTTTTTGCGATGCGCCAACTCTCGGTCCCGACGAATATCGGACCAATGAAGCCCTAAGATGATGTCGTCCAACCTGGTAGCAGATGGGCGCTCGGCACGGGCACAACTCCACAGCAAGAAAGCTCCGGATGAAACATCCGGAGCTCAACGTTCAAGACTTTTCTAAGTGGTTATTTTGCTAGACGCGGCAGCTCTTTTGCCTGTTCTGCCGTAATATTCAACATGACGCGGTCGGCTAGGAATTTGAATTCCGATGGCATTGCCCGGACGCGAGTTTCGCCAATCCCAAGAAAGCCACCAATGTCGAGGTGGATTTCGGATACTTTACCCGAATTATCCCGTGCGACCGCTGCGATTTCTCCGAGATTCTTATTGTCGCTACTGTACACGACTTTGTTAACCCAGTTTTTTGCCTCAGCCTCAGTCATAATTACACCATCGGACGTAGCCGCAGCTGCAGCCGACGGGGAAGCACTTGGCGATGTATTTGGCGATGCACTCGGCGTAGCAGACGGCACCTCAATCCGTTCCGCCGGCGCCGGTGGTGTGCCAGGGCTCTCCTGCGCAACAACACTGCCGGCCAAGACAAACGTCGAGGCTGCAAGAGCTGAAACCAATTTGATCATTTTCATTCCTCCAAAAACAAGGGACTGCCACGTTTTGTGGCGGCTGCTGGAAGAACTGCCGTGAGGTCCCGTTGGTTCCGTTTGGAACGCGGACCGCGACAATGGACCATTTGATTTCTACGTGCGCGCTGCGAGCTAGAGCATCATCGGACCGGACGGAATCGCTGATGCGATTCACCGGGCCGATAAAGATGCTCTAGAATCATGTTGTAAGAGCAATTTCATCCGATCAGTTGATCGCTTAGGCGATCCTGTCTGATCGGATATTGCTTTAGAACGATCCCGATTGTCGAAATGGCAACGCTTCTGAAGCATTTTTTCGACGATGATCGCCGGCTCGCGACGTTAGTGACGTAAGTTCCTTGGGGCCGTAAATGTGACGGGCGCCTTGCACGTCACCTTCAGTCAAGTCCTTTTCAGCTTCACCGTATCGAAACGACATCACATGACCCCTGGCGCCAGGGTGATCGAGACCCAGCGCATGGCCAATTTCGTGGGTCAACGTACGGCTGATATCATAGGTCGTTAGATCGCCATCAAATCCAATTTTCCAGCGGCTTTCCGGATTCAAACAAATGGCGGCTGCGTTTATCTGCCTGAATCCTGCAACGCTTTCCCGAGAAAGGG
>JANOKW010000231.1:0-9673 GCA_031419475.1 Hyphomicrobium sp.
CGTCGGGCTCGACGCTCGATTCATCAAAGTGAACGAGAGCCTCTGCACGCTCACTGGCTATGCAGCGGATGAATTGATTGGAATGGCGGTCGCTGATCTTACGCATTCGGACGACCGGGATCGCGATGCACGACTTGTTCAAGCCTACTTCAGCCAAGGCGGCGACGCTGTCTACGAAAACGAAAAGCGCTACGTGCGCAAGGACGGCGGGGTCTGCTGGGTATCAATCACTGCGCGCATCGTCAAAGATGCTAACGGCATGCCAATTCATTCTATTGCCGTCATTCGCGACATTTCGGACCGGAAGACCGCCGTAGCAGCTTTACAAGACAGTGAAGCCTTCAATCGGAGCATTGTCGAATCCAGCCCCGACTGCCTAAAAGTAATGGATACCAAAGGCAGGATTGAATACATCAACACCAATGGCTGCGAATTGTTGGAAATCGATGATTTGCGGAAGTTGCAAGGGCGGGAATGGTCGGAATTTTGGCCAGCCCAATCACACGACCAGATAGTAGATGCCGTTAATTCGGCGCGATCCGGAGCATCGAGCCACTTTGAGGCCTTTTGCCCGACATTGAAAGGCACTCCAAAGCGGTGGGACGTCGCCGTCAATCCTGCGCTTGATTTGCAGGGGCGTTGCATTCGTATTGTCGCGTCCTCCCGCGATATCACGCAGAGAAAGCAACACGAACAAGCTCTACGTGAAAGCGAAGAGCGCTTTCGCGCTGCCGTGGGAATTGTCAGTAGCATCATCTGGACGAACGACGCTGAAGGCAAGATGAGAGGCCTGCAAAGTAGCTGGGGAAACTTTACCGGCCAATCAGAGGCAGACTATCAAGACTACGGTTGGGCCAACGCCGTACATCCCGAAGATTCGCTGCCGACGATCGCTGCGTGGGAAGTGGCAGTAGCAAACAAATCACTGTTCGAATTTGAACATCGCGTGCGCCGCCGCGACGGAGAATGGCGATTGTGTTCAATTCGAGCGGTGCCCATTCTAAGCGACGATGGGACAATCCGCGAATGGGTCGGAGTCCACACGGATATCACCGAGCAAAAGGAAGCGGAAGCGAAGATCCGTCTGTTAATGGCGGAAATCGCCCACCGCTCAAAGAACCTGCTCGGAGTTGTGCAAGTTGTCGCCAGGCAAACCGGGTATCATGGCGATCCAGCTGCTTTTTTGGAACGGCTAACAGACCGGATCCAAGGATTGGCCGCGAGCCATGATCTCCTCGTGAAAGACAATTGGTCTCGCGTTGAAATCTCAGATCTGGTGCAAGGGCAGCTTGCCCATTTTAAGGAGTTGATCGGTACCCGCATAATCGTTCATGGCCCGGCTGTTCACTTGGATCCCGCTGCTGCCCAGGCGATCAGCATGGCCCTGCACGAGTTGGCGACCAATGCCGCCAAGTACGGAGCACTTTCGAACGATACCGGCCGTGTGCGACTAATCTGGGATGTTACTCAAGCGGCAGTGCCAGATTTCACAATCCAATGGACTGAAGAGGGCGGCCCCATGGTCGAGCCCCCGAGCCGTCTTGGTTTTGGGAACGTCGTGATGGTGCGCATGGCGGAAGCTGCCGTCAACGGAAGCGTGGTTCTCGACTACCACGCCCAAGGACTTAGCTGGAAACTTGTGACCCCGTTGACTAATTTGCTAAAGCCAACACGAAGCAATTGACAAAAAACCAATGCCATCGCCTGCTTGAACGTCGAAGCGTCTTGTCTTCGGACCATCGGCAAGCTGACACAGACGGTGCCGCCGCCCCTACCTTCTCTTCCCCTTAAACCCGCCGCCGCGGGGCCCGCGCTTTTGCTGCGGAAGTTTGCCGCCACCCGCTTTGAAACTCGCGAAGTGACCCTTGGTGCCGGGCGTCATCATCTCAAAACGCAATGCGCCGGCCGACGGGATCGCTTCCAAGAGCTTCACCTCAACCGCGTCGCCCAAGCGATAGCCTTCGCCACTGCGTGATCCGACAAGCGCGTGCGCGGCTTCAACGTGCGTGAAATATTCGTTGCCCAAACTCGAGATCGGAATGTAGCCGTCCGCGCCTGTATCCTTCAGGCGCACGAACAAACCAGAGCGCGTCACGCCCGAGATGCGTGCCGTGAAGCTCGCGCCGATGCGATCCGCCAAGTGTGTCGCGATCAAGCGATCCATCGTCTCGCGTTCAGCCGACATGGCGCGCCGCTCGGTGTCCGATATCGCTTTCGCGATCGCGGTCAGCCTCGGGATTTCCTCGTCACTTAAACCGTCAGGTCCAAGGCCAAGAGCTTTGACCAGCGCGCGGTGCACCAGCAAGTCCGCGTAACGGCGGATGGGCGAGGTGAAATGCGCATAGCGCGCCAGGTTCAATCCGAAATGGCCGATGTTGCGCGGCGCGTATTCGGCTTGTGACTGCGAGCGCAGGATAATTTCATTGACGAGTTCCGGCACGGGCATGTCTTTGGCTTTTGCCAGAATGACATTGAACGCTTCGGGCTTCAGCTGTCCGGCGTGCGGAATTTTCATATCCAGCGTTTCGAGAAAATCCTTGAGCGCTTTCAGCTTTTCTTGGCTTGGCTGATCGTGCACCCGGTAGACGAGGGGGGAACGATTTTCTTCCAGCGTTTCGGCTGCCGCCACGTTCGCCTGGATCATGAACTCTTCAATCAGGCGGTGTGCGGTTAATCGCTCCGGCGTCACGACACGCGCCACGCGGCCCTTCTCGTCCAACACGATTTTGCGCTCGGGCAAATCGAGATCGAGCGGCCCGCGCTTGTCGCGCGCTTCGCTGACAGCCGCATAAGCCGCCCACAAGGGCTTCAACGCCCGCTCCATCAGCGGCGCGCATTTCTCTGACACAGTGCCGTCGATCGCGGCTTGGGCTTCCTGATACGACAGCTTGGCCGCCGATTTCATCATCGCGCGCATGAAGGAATGCCCGCGTTTTTCGCCGCGCTTGTCGAACACCATGCGCACAGCCAAGCAGGCGCACTCTTCGCCTTCGCGCAACGAACACAAATCGTTGGAGATTTTTTCGGGCAGCATCGGTACGACGCGATCGGGGAAATAAACCGAATTACCGCGCAGCAGCGCCTCGCGGTCGAGCTTCGTGCCGGGGCGGATGTAGTGCGCAACGTCGGCAATCGCCACGATGACGACCCACCCGCCGGAATTTCCAGAACTCGTATCGGGTTCGGCATACACAGCGTCGTCGTGATCGCGCGCGTCGAGGGGATCGATTGTCAGCAGTGGCGTCGAGCGCAGATCCGTGCGGCCCTTCATGGCGGGCGGTTCAAGCGCCTCGCATTCGGCAATGACGCTCTCGGGGAAATCTTCAGGAATGCCGTGTGCATGTATGGCGATCAGCGAAATTTGGCGTTGATCGCTCGGGTTACCGAGACTTTCGAGAACGACCGCGCGTGGCGTCGCGAAGCGGCCGCGCCGCACAAGTTCAAAACGCACGAGATCGCCGTCGCCGGATTTGGCGTCATCCCCGTCTAAGATCGGCCAGCTTTTCAGTTCCTTGCGGTTGATCGGCTCAATCGTGCCGCCGCCGCGTTTCGCTTGCCGGTAGATGCCGAGCAAACGGCTCGTCTCGCGCGCCAACTTTTTGATCGGCGTTGCTTCGTAGCTGGCGCCATCGCCGCTCGTATGGGGAAGTTTAGTCAGGCGTGCCAGAACGCGGTCGCCACTGCCGATATCGCCATCGAAGGCTTTTTCCGTTGGCAGGAGCCGCACGAGCGGGCGTTTACCGTCGTCTTCTTCCCAATGTAAAGGCTTCGCTAGCAGATCGCCGTCGCGGTCGCGACCCGTGATTTCGAGCGTCGTGACGGGCGGCAGCTTGCCCTTTTCGCGCAGGTCTTTGCGCGTTCCAGAGAGCGTGCCCTCTGCCGCCATTTCGCCCAAGATACGTTTCAGCGCGATTCTGGCGCCGCCCGTGATGCCGAACGCGCGCGCGATTTCGCGCTTTCCCGCTTTTGCTTCGGCGGTACTCAAAAATTCAAGGATTTGCGCGCGGCTCGGCAAACCGCGATCGGCCGGTTGATGGCGCGCGGCCTTGGTCTTTTTATCGGGTGGGCGCGTATCTAGCTTTTTTTTTGCCAACGTGTTTGCCTCTGTGTTGAGCGCCGATCCGGCCATTCGAGTGTCCGATTGTCAAGGATTGCCGTGCATGGCCTCCCACGCCATTATGCGCGCGCGGGAGGGGGCGGGGAAAAGTCTCCGAGCTCTTTTTTTCAGCCCCCTGTTTTTGCACGCAAAAACGGGCCGGCCGGAATCGATCCGCCCAGGCCGTTAGGGTAAATGGCAGAAAAACCGGTTACTAAGCCTTCGATTTGGCCGGTGCCTTCTTCGCAGCCACCGCCTTGGCGGCTGGCGCTTTCTTCGCGGCTGGAGTCTTTTTAGCCGCCGGTTTTGCAGCCGCTTCCTTTGCAGCAGACGGTGCTTTTTTGCCAGCTGCCGGCGCGTCGCTTGCCGGTTTGGTTTTGGCCGCCTTCTTGAACCCGCCCTTGCGCGCTGGCTTTTTTCCGCCGCCTTTTTCGACGCGTTCCTGCAGCAGCGCGACCGCTTCCGCAACGGTCAGGTCAGCGGGCGCCTTCGACTTCGGCACCGTGGCGTTGACTTTGTTGTGGCTGACGTAGGCGCCGTAGCGGCCGTCCAAAACCTGAATCTTGCCGCCTTCGGTTGGGTGTTCGCCCAAGTCCTTCAACACGGTTGCTGCCTGGCGCTGAAAGCGGCTCTTGCCCCCGCCCGCACGCTTTTCAGCGAGAAGCGTCACGGCGCGGTTGATGCCGATCGCAAACACTTCTTCGATGTTCTCGACATTCGCATACGTGCCGTCGTGCAGAATGAACGGGCCGTAGCGGCCAAGCCCCGCTGTGATCGCCGTGTTGGTTTCCGGATGCATTCCGACTTCGCGCGGCAACGACAAAAGCTGCACAGCTTTTTCCAGATCAACTGTCGCGGCATCGACGCCCTTGGGCAATGACGAGCGCTTTGGCTTCTCGCCCTCCTCGTAGTCCTTCTGGTCTCCGAGCTGCAGATAGGCGCCAAAGCGCCCTGATTTCACAGCAATGGCCAATCCTGTATCGGGATCGAAACCAAGTTCGCGGTCGCCGCCCGTGTCGCCGGCTTTGTTCGTCAGCTGGCGCGTGAAATTACACTCGGGATAATTTTCGCAGCCAATGAAGGCTCCGTATTTTCCCGAAATCTTGAGACTCATGCGGCCTTTGGCGCATTTTGGACAGGTGCGTGGATCAGCGCCGTCTTCGCGCTCGGGGAAGATGTGCGGCCCCAGCATGTCGTTCAGTGCGTCCAGGACTTCGCCGACGCGCAGATCCTTGATCTCTTCCACAGCACCAGTGAAGTCGCGCCAGAAATCCTTCAAGACGTCTTTCCACTTCAATTCGTCGTTTGAGATGAGGTCGAGTTTGAGTTCGAGGTCGGCCGTGAAATCATATTCGACGTAGTGCGCGAAGAATTTTTCCAGGAACGCGATGACAAGGCGGCCTTTGTCTTCCGGGATCAGGCGCTTCTTGTCGATCCGGCAATAATCGCGGTCGATCAGCACGGCGATTGTGGACGCGTAGGTCGCGGGCCGGCCGATGCCGAGTTCTTCCATGCGCTTGACCAGCGTCGCTTCCGAAAAGCGCGGTGGCGGCTGCGTGAAATGCTGGTCGGCGTCGATAGCCTTGTCCTTCAGCACATCACCTTGGCTGAGCGGCGGCAGGCGGCGGCTGTCGTCATCGCTCTCGGGATCGTCCTTGCCCTTTTCGATGACGCGGTATTTGTCGTCGCGGCCTTCTTCATAGACTTTCAGGAAGCCGTCGAAGGTAATGACCGAGCCGTTTGCGCGCAGGCCGTAGGCTTTGTTATCGCGCCCTTTGACCTCAATTTCGGCGGCCGTCTGCTCGATGTCGGCGGACGCCATTTGGCTCGCAATCGTGCGCTTCCAAATAAGTTCGTAAAGTGCGGCCTGATCTTTTTCCATGAACTTGCGCACGGAATCGGGCTTGCGCTTGGGATCGGTCGGGCGGATGGCTTCATGCGCTTCTTGCGCGTTCTTAGCCTTGGATTTGTATTCGCGCGCGAAGGGCGTGTAGTTGCGGCCGAACTCGGACGAGATCACATCGCGGATTTGGCTGACGGCTTCGGGCACAATCTGCACGCCGTCGGTCTGCATATAAGTGATGAGACCAACCGTCTCGCCGCCGATATCGACGCCCTCGTATAAGCGCTGGGCGACGTTCATCGTCTGCTTGGCCGAGAAGCCGAGTTTGCGCGAGGCGTCCATTTGCAACGTCGATGTCGTGAACGGCGCATAGGGGTTGCGCTTGGCCGCTTTTTTATCGACGCTGGCAATCCGGAAATCGCCCTTTTCAATCGCCGCTTTGATGGCGTGGGCAGTTGCTTCGTCTTTGATGTCGAGCTTCTTCAGTGTCGTGCCGGCGATTGCCGTAAGGCGCGCCTTGAAATCTTCGCCTTTGGGCGTCGCCAGCATCGCTTCGATGGTCCAGTATTCATCCGTCTTGAAAGCTTCGATTTCCGCTTCCCGGTCGCACACGATGCGCAGCACCACCGATTGCACGCGCCCCGCCGATCGCGAGCCCGGCAGCTTGCGCCACAGCACCGGCGACAACGTGAAGCCGACGAGATAGTCGAGCGCTCGCCGGGCGAAATAGGCCGAGACCAGCGGCTGATCGATCTGGCGCGGTTCTTTCATCGCCGCCAGGATCGCCTGCTTGGTGATGGCGTTGAAGGCCACGCGCTCGATCTCCAGCCCCTTCTTGATGGCCTTCTTCTGAATCAGAATTTCGAGGATGTGCCAGGAAATGGCTTCGCCTTCGCGATCAGGGTCGGTCGCGAGAATGAGCTTGTCGGCGCCTTTTACGGCCTCTGCGATCTCGCGCACGATCTTTTGCGAGCGCGCATCGATGTCCCAATGCATTGCAAAATCGTTGTCCGGCTCCACCGATCCGTCCTTCGCCGGCAAGTCGCGCACGTGGCCATAGGAGGCGATGACTTTGTAGTCTGACCCCAAATATTTGTTGATTGTCTTGGCCTTAGCAGCCGATTCGACGATAACGACGTTCATTTTGAACTTTCGCAGAGGGGCCGGGAAATAGGCCAGCGGTTCGCCAGCCGCCGCGTTTCCGGGCCCTGGCCTCGAAGCGCTGGGGTATGGGCGCGGGAACATGGTTGATGAACGCCGCCCTGTCAAACCTGCGGCAAAGCGGTCGGCAAAAGACCTATGCCAAAATGAAGACTACCCATGACACAACCTAAGAGGGTAGCTAATTCCTAGCATTTACACGTTTTGCGGGAATTCAAGATTGCAGGAGGCGCTTTATGCGAAGTGATAGGGAGATTTTGGGGGATACCGAAGCGGGGAGCCTCATCGCAGCGCCACAAAGCGACCGGCTCTTGTACGTCGCCGATCTGCTGAGCGAGCTTCAGGCTTTGGTTCAGGCGGATAGTCACGCGACATTGGAAGGATTGCTGGCGCTTTCGCAGGCCGAGGCCCGCCGCTTAGCCATGGCGGCTGCGGACTGAAGCGAACGGCTCTCAATCCATCTGCAAGGCGATCAGTCCTGGTCCCGGGCGGTTGAGGCGTCCTGCGAGTTCGAGTTCCATCAGGCCGATCTGCACGGCGCGGACCGTAAGTCCCGTTGCCCGGATGATGGCGTCGAGGTCAATCGGGGCCGGGCCGAGGGCTGCTAGAATTTGTCTCCGCTCGCTGTCGCCAACGTCTGGCATCGACCCCTCGCTGGCAGCGCTTATGTCTGGCGGCCGCGAAATTGGCGCCGCAATTTCGCTCAAGCCCGAGAGCGGCCTTAGCGCATCCAGAATATCGGCCGGCTCTGTCACCAATGTTGCGCCTGTCTTGATCAACCGGTTCGTACCTTCAGCTCTGGGGTCAAGCGGGTGACCCGGCACGGCAAAAACTTCGCGTCCCTGTTCGCTGGCAAAGCGCGCGGTGACGAGTGTGCCGGAGCGCGCCGCCGCTTCGACAATCACAACGCCGAGCGACATACCCGACACGATGCGATTGCGGCGCGGGAAATCTTGACCCCTCGGTGTGAACCCAGGCGGCTGCTCGCTTACCAAGCAGCCTTCGCTGGCAATGCGCGCCTGCAATTTTTCGTGTTCCGGCGGGTAGATATTGTCGAGGCCGCCCGCAAGCACGGCAACGGTGCCGAATTTCAGCGCTGCTTCGTGCGCCGCGCCGTCGATGCCGCGTGCGAGCCCCGACACGATGACATATCCGGCCTCACCAATCGCATGGGCAAAATGCCGGGCGAGTTTGGCGCCGGCGGCCGAACTCTCGCGCGAGCCGACGATGGCGAGTGCCGGCCGGTTCAATAGTTCTTGGCGGCCTTTGATGTAGAGCAGCGGCGGGGGTGTATCGAGTGCGGCGAGTGCACCCGGATATCCAGGTTCGATTGTGAACACGGGCTCCGCGCCGATTTTCTTGGCGCGCGACAACTCATCTTCCGCGTCACCCTTCGGGCAAATTCGGATTGCGCGCCGCCCGCCGCCGCGCCGCGATAATTCCGGCAAGGCGTCAAGCGCCTTGGCCGCGCCGCCGAATGTGTTGATCAATTGGCGAAACGTGACCGGGCCGACATTTTCAGACCGGATGAGACGCAAACACGCGAGTTGCTCGGCGTCACCTAGCTTCGCTGTTGGCAGCGGCGCGGGCGTGAACAAATTTGGCTGCTCACGCTTTGGCACCGATTTTCGTCTCCTCTCCAGATCTGAGGCGGCCGATATTGGCGCGATGTTTCCAGAGCAGCAGCAGCGTCATCAGCGCGCCGAGTGCCGCCTGTTCCGGCTGTCCCATCAAAAACAACAAAGCGAGAGGTGTGGCGGCGCTGGCAGCGAGTGCCGCAAGCGACGAGTAGCGCGAGAGGTAGGCGACTGCGAGCCAGACAGCGCAGAAGGCCAATGCCGCTTGCCAGAACAATCCGGCGAACACGCCGATGTAAGTGGCGACGCCTTTGCCGCCTTTGAACTTAAGCCAAATAGGATAGAGATGCCCGAGGAATGCGCCGAACCCTGCGAGCAACGCGGGCGCTTCACCCCACCAGTGGCGTGCCAGCAAAACCGCGAGCGTTCCCTTGAGGCCGTCGAGCAGCAGCGTCGCCGCCGCCAGTTTCTTGCTGCCCGTGCGCAGCACATTGGTAGCGCCGATATTGCCCGAGCCGATGGTGCGCACGTCGCCCAAGCCCGCCGCGCGCGTCAGCAACAATCCAAATGGGATTGATCCCAAGAAGTACCCGAGACCAAACGCGAACCCGAGCCAAGGCGCCAGTCCTCCGGCCATCAGGGTCATAAAGGACGACAGCGGGCTCATGGAGTGAATAACGTCCTCGCCAAAAAGGGGTCAGACCCCTCACAAGAGAAACAGTGTACGCCGCGAACCGCGATGTGTGGGGTCCGACCCCGCGCCACGATCACGTCCTCTCAACGCCAGCGTAGGCGGAGAGGGGGGTCGGTGGCAACAGCGGTGATGGTGTCAGGGTCGCCCGTGCAATCCCCCTCCCTAGTGTTATGTCACAAACATTTGAATCTGCGCATGCCGCGAATATGATTCAACGTTTGCATGGCACGCACGACACACGAAATCGCGCTTTCGCGCAAGGACCGTAACGCCCTTGAGGCGCTGGCGGCGAACGGCAATAC
>JANOKW010000232.1:0-11229 GCA_031419475.1 Hyphomicrobium sp.
TAATTTAGGACACGAGAGAACCAAGATGAGCGATGTCGCTGACCGCGTGAAGAAGATTGTCGTTGAGCATCTGGGCGTCGAAGTCGACAAGGTGACCGAGAACGCCAGCTTTATCGACGACCTGGGCGCAGATAGCTTGGATACGGTCGAACTCGTGATGGCGTTCGAAGAAGAATTCGGCTGCGAAATTCCCGATGATGCCGCTGAGCATATCCTGACTGTCGGCGATGCCGTCAAGTTCCTGGAAAAGAATGCCAGCGCCGCTTAAGCGTGCTGCCTGCGCGCGTGAGGCTGCCAACGGCCAGCACGCGTCGATGGGAGCGCCGCGTTTTCAGGGGGCTGGTTTCACCGGCCCCCGGTTCATGTCATACGAGTTTGTGTCTCATATCAGGCTTCGGCCCAGGCTTCGGCGAGTAGACTAAGATGCGCCGCGTCGTCATCACAGGACTGGGACTTGTGACGCCCGTTGGGTGCGGAGTTGAGCCCGCATGGGCGGCGCTGCTTGCTGGCCAAAACGGCGCGCGCCGTGTGGAAGAGTTCGACGTTTCGGACATTACTTGCCAAATCGCCAATTTCATTCCGCGCGGCCCAAAGGCCGAGGGCAAGTTTAATCCCGATGACTGGATGGAGCCGAAGGAACAGCGCAAGGTCGATGACTTTATCATCTACGCTGTTGCGGCGGCCGATCAGGCGATCGCCGATTCGGGCTTGAAATTCGATACGGCGGAAAAACAGGAAGAGGCCGGTGTTCTGATCGGCTCCGGAATTGGTGGCCTTTCTGGTATCGCCGATACGGCGCTGCTGCTTAAGGAAAAGGGCCCGCGCCGCGTCTCTCCTTTCTTCATTCCAGGTCGCCTGATCAATCTCGCGGCCGGGCACGTTTCGATCAAACATCAGCTCAAGGGACCAAACCACGCAGTGGTCACAGCCTGCTCGACTGGCACGCACGCCATCGGCGATGCGGCCCGTCTCGTGGCGCTGGGAGATGCCGAAGTGATGGTCGCGGGCGGTAGCGAAAGCCCGATCTGCCGCATCGCGCTCGCGGGCTTTGCCGCGTGCCGCGCGCTTTCAACCGGCTTCAACGATAATCCATCCAAGGCCTCTAGGCCCTACGACAAAGACCGTGATGGCTTCGTCATGGGCGAGGGCGCAGGAATTGTGGTGCTTGAAACTCTAGAGCGCGCGAAAGCTCGCGGCGCCAAGATTTACGCCGAAGTGATTGGCTACGGCATGTCGGGGGACGCATATCACATCACGGCTCCCTCGGAGACGGGTGATGGTGCATACCGCTGTATGAAAGCTGCACTTAAGCGCGCTGGAATCTCACCAAGCGAGATCGACTACGTCAACGCGCACGGGACATCGACCCCGATGGGTGACGAAATTGAACTTGGGGCAGTAGAACGTTTGTTCGGCAATAGCGCCGGCAAACTGGCGATGAGCTCTACGAAGTCGGCGATCGGCCATCTCCTTGGTGCCGCAGGCGCTGTAGAAGCCGTTTTCTCGGTCCTTGCGATAAGGGACAACATCGCGCCCCCGACCCTCAATCTGGACAACCCTTCGGTTGAAACCGCGATTGACCTTGTGCCGCACACAGCCAAAAAGCGCGAGATCAACGTCGCACTATCGAATTCGTTCGGCTTCGGCGGAACCAACGCGTCGGTTGTGCTCCGGCGCGTCACGTAAGCGCTCCAAAAATCGTGCTTTTGCCACAATTTCCGTTGAGCGTTGACGGCTAGGGATCTTTTCTGTCGAGGCGTTATGAGCAGCCGCAAAAAGCGATCGGATGGCACAGCGCGCACGCGAACGTCTGGCGCGCGCAGCCCCAATGAGCGGCTTGAGCCCGGCCGCGCTCCGTCCAGGCCACGTGGACTGCAAGATCGGGAGCCGTCGCGTCTCCTTACTGGCTTGGTACGTGTCGTCAGCGGCCTATTCACCGTTGCGCTCGTGGCCATGCTGGCGATTGGCGGCAGTGGCGTCATTCTCTACAGCCAGTATGAGCGCCCGGGTCCGTTGGAGGCCGCGCGCACTGTAGTCGTCCCCAAAGGTAAGGGACGGATCCAAATCGCCGAATATCTTGAAACCGAAGGCATCATCGGCAATCGTTGGACCTTTGTTGCCGGGCATCTGTTTCAATCGACCTTTGGACCGAAAAAGAATCTGGATCTGAAGGCCGGCGAATACGAGGTCAAAGAGCACGCCTCGATGCGTCAAGTGCTGGAGACTCTGACAGACGGCAAATCGATCCAATACAAGGTGGCGGTGCCTGAAGGTTTGACCAGCCAGCAAATCGTGGATCGTTTGAAAGCTGACTCCAACCTAAGTGGCGAGATCACAAGTATTCCGGCTGAAGGCACATTGCTTCCCGATACCTACCTCATCTCAAAGGGCATCGGCCGTCAGGAATTGATTGATCGTATGCGGTCGCAAATGAAGGAGTTCCTGGCGCCGATCTGGGAAAAACGCCGCGCCGAACTGCCTCTTCGCACACCGGAAGAAGCCATCGTCTTTGCTTCTATCGTTGAGAAGGAGACGGGTGAACCTGATGAGCGCGACCGCGTTTCGGCTGTTTTTCATAATCGCCTGAAAAAAGGCATGCGCCTGCAATCGGACCCGACAATCGTTTATGGATTAGTGGGGGGACAAGGTACACTCGGCCGCGCCATCACAAAGCCCGACATCGAGAGCAAGACGCCCTTTAACACCTACCAGATCAACGGCCTGCCGCCGGGCGCCATCTGCAACCCGGGCCGGGCATCGATCGAAGCCGCACTTAACCCCGCGGCGACAAACGATATCTATTTCGTTGCGGACGGCAGCGGCGGGCACGCGTTCTCTGAAACGCTGAAAGAACATAACGCCGCCGTCCAGAAGTGGCGCGAGGTGGAACGTCAGGTAAAAGTCAAAGTGGATGGCGTGCCGGACGCCAACAAAACGGCGACAACTAAGGCGATCGAACCCGATCCCGATGTCGCTCCAATTCCAGCGCGCGACGATGATGTCACAGCCGGTGTCGCGACCGGGCAGCCGGCAGTTACCAAGACTGTTTCAAAGGCTCCGGCGGCCGCCGCTTCTGCGGATAACAGCGCTATCCCGCTCCCAGTCCGCAAGCCGAAAAAGCAATAGTTTGCTTAAATAAGACGCCGCATCGCCTCAAACAACCGATCTCTCCGGTTGGCGCGCGTGCATTGAGCCGCTAAGTTGCCCGCCGCTAAGGTCTGAGAATCACTCTTGGGCCAGCGATCACACAGGGCGCCGGGGCTTGGCGCGCAGGTTCATGAGCATTTCAAGTATGACGGGGTTCGCCCGCCAGGACGGGTCCGGCGAGGGACTGGCCTGGGCGTGGGAGGCGCGCAGTGTCAACGGGCGCGGTTTGGATATTCGCCTGCGCTTGCCACCTGGGTTTGATGCCATCGATGCCGCTGTCCGCGAAACCGTGACCAAGCGCATCTCGCGCGGCAACGTGACAATCAATCTAACGACCGAACGGCAAAATGGTACCGGTACTGTGCGCTTGAACGAAGGCGTATTGCAAGACATCTTGAAAGCATCAGATCGCGTCGCAGAAATGTCGGGTGGCGCGCGTCCCGATACGGCGGCACTGCTCACCATGAAGGGCGTTCTAGAGATTGGCGACAACGGATTAGACGATCCAGAACAGCGCGCCGTGCGTGAGCGCCTCTTGATTAAGAGTTTTGAAGAAACGGCGGACAAGCTCGTTGCTTCGCGCCGCTCGGAGGGCGCGCGGCTTGGGCAGATCATCTCCGCCCAATTGGTCGAGATCGAGCGTATGACGGGCGAGGTGAGGGCGTCTCCATCGCGCACGCCAGAAACCATTCGATTGCGGATGCAGGACCTCGTTTCGCGGCTGCTTGAAGCCAGTGGCACCTTCGACAAGGACCGGTTGCATCAGGAAGCGGTACTTGCCGCAACCCGTGCCGACGTCGAAGAGGAACTCGCACGCTTGACGGCCCATGTCGCAGCCGCCCGCGAAATTCTTGACGAAAAGAGTGCCGTGGGGCGCAAGCTCGATTTTCTAGCCCAGGAATTTAACAGGGAAGCCAATACGCTGTGCTCCAAGGCCAATGCCGTCGATGTAACGCGTATCGGCCTTGGGTTGAAGAGCGTCATCGATCAACTCCGCGAGCAGGTACAAAACGTTGAGTGACACATTATCACAAAGTGACGCCGGCTCTAGTGGGCCAATCGCGCGCCGTGGCCTGCTCTATATCCTGTCGTCGCCGTCGGGTGCCGGCAAGACCACGCTGGCGCGCCGGTTGATCGCGGCCGATCCCGGCATTCGCATGTCGGTGTCCGTCACAACGCGCAAAGCCCGCTCTGGCGAGATCGATGGCAAGGATTATTTCTTCGTCGATCATCAGCATTTCGAAGCAATGCGCGATAACGGGGAGTTGCTGGAGTGGGCCCGGGTTTTTGACAACTACTACGGCACGCCGAAAGCGGCTGTCGCAAGCGCGATTGAAAGCGGAAAGGATGTGCTGTTCGATATCGATTGGCAGGGCGCGCAGCAGTTGTCGGAAAAATTGCCGGGAGATGTTGTGCGCGTGTTCGTTCTCCCGCCTTCGGGACGTGCGCTAGAGGAGCGCCTGACGTCACGGGCTCAGGATCCGCCGGACGTCGTGGCGCGCCGCATGGCGGCGGCGTCGGCCGAGATATCGCATTGGCCTGAATATGATTATGTTATTGTGAACTCGGCCATCGAGGAAAGTTTGCGCAGCGTGACTTCGATCCTCATCGCCGAGCGGCAAAAAAGGGCACGGCAATTGGGTCTTTCTGCTTTTGTACGTGAGATGCAAACGGGTTTGTGAACCCGGCCGGTCGTACAGGCTCCCTACAACTTTATGCTAACCTCGTTTGACCGATTGGTCCGATTGCGGTATCTGTAGTGTAAGTGGACGTGACCGTTTTGGTGATTTGGTCACGAGAGGTTTGCATGTGCATTTGGTCGCGATATTCTGGCCCGTTGAGTGACAGGCTTCAGCAGGCCACTAGCACATATGTTTTCCACCTTTGCCCGCCGCTTTCGCCAAACGTCATAATGGCCTGTTCGGGCCAACATCATCACCGCGCGCGATAGCGGACGGGCATGACAGCCGTGCTGCGGTTTTAAATTTACAAGAAATGGCGCAGTTGCCGCCAGAATAAAAAGGGAGAGTTCAGCGATGCCTACCATCAACGTGAATGGTGCCGACAAGGACGTCAGCGACCCAACGATACCGCTCCTCTGGTACTTGCGAGACGAACTCAATCTGACGGGAACGAAGTATGGTTGCGGCTCGGGCGTATGCGGCGCTTGCACAGTTCATGTCGATGGAGCGGCTGTCCGTTCTTGCATTATGACGGCTGCAGAGGCGGCCGGAAAGAAAGTTACCACGATCGAAGGCTTGAGCCCCGATGGCGAACACCCCGTGCAGAAGGCATGGCGCCAAGTCAGCGTTCCGCAATGCGGCTTCTGCCAGGCCGGCCAGATCATGCAGGCCGCTTCATTGCTCACCAAGAACCGCGCACCAACCGACGCTCAGATCGTAGAGGAGATGGAGGGCAATCTTTGCCGCTGCGGCTGCTATCAGCGCATCCATGAAGCCGTTCGTCTTGCCGCGGGAGGAGTATAATCATGTTGCATTATCTCGAACAGGAACTTCGCAACCAGCGCGGAAACGCGTTGCGCGCCACAATCGAAAACGTCAGCCGCCGCGGCGTGCTGGGAGGCTTGCTAACGACCACGGGGCTGGTTCTCGCAATCGATTTCTCTCCGGCATCGGCGCGCGAGGTCGTCAAGCCATATCCGACCGGCGGCGACGGCATGCCAAACAAGACCGTTAACAATCCGAAGGTGTTTATTGCCATCGACAAGGATGGCACGGTCACGATCATGTCTCATCGCGCCGAAATGGGAACGGGCATCTCGACAAGCTTGCCCATGGTCGTTGCCGACGAAATGGAAGCCGATTGGTCGAAAGTGAAAATCGTTACGACCGACGGTGACGAGCCAAAGTTCGGCAACCAGGACACTGACGGTTCGCGCAGTATGCGGCACTTCATTCAGGCGATGCGCCAATGTGGCGCGGCCATGCGACAGATGCTTGAATCGGCGGCTGCTACGAAATGGGGCGTTGATGCTGCGCTCTGCAGTGCCAAGGACCACAAGGTTGTCCTCATAGACGATAAGGGCAGGGAACAGGGCAAGTCGCTCGGGTTTGGAGAACTCGCCGAAGCTGCTATGGCGTTGGCCGTTCCTGCCGTTGATACGCTTCGTCTCAAAAGCCCGAACGAGTTCAACTATATGGGCAAGGGCGAAATCAAAGCTCACGATCACCGCAACATCACAACGGGCAAAGCCATTTATGGCGCGGACGTGCGTCTGCCCGGTATGAAGTATGCCGTGATGGCGCGTCCGCCCGTCCTCGGCGGCAAGATCAAGAAATGGGATGGCGCGGCGGCACTGAAAGTACCCGGCGTCGAAGCCGTGCACGAGATTGCCGGCGTCTACGACGTGCCGCGCAAGTTCGGTATTCTTGGCGGTATCGCAGTGGTTGCAAAGAGCACCTACGCCGCCATCAAGGGACGTGACGCGCTCGTCATCGAGTGGGATCACGGTGAGAACGCCAGTTACGACTCTGTCGCCTACGACAAAGCAATGACCGAAACGGCGGCTCAGCCGGGCAAAGTTATCCGCAAACAGGGCGACCCGGACGCGGCTTTCAAAAATGCCAAGCAGGTGTTCACCGGCGACTATCACGCCGCACACTTGAATCAAGCATCGATGGAGCCGCTGGTTGCCGTCGCCCAGGTCAAGGACGGCAAGGCGGAGGTCTGGGCGCCCGCACAAAGCCCGTTCGGCGCCAAGAACGATGTAGCCGGCGCACTCAAGATCAAACCGGAAGATGTCACACTTCATATGACGCTTCTCGGCGGCGGCTTTGGCCGCAAATCAAAGTCTGACTACATCCAGGAAGCTGCACTTGTCTCCCAGAAGATGGGCGGCACGCCGATCCTGCTGCAGTGGACTCGCGAAGACGACATGCGCCACAGCTTCTACCATACGGTCTCGGTGGAACGTGTCGAAATCGCCTTCGACGACAAGAACAAGGTGACCGGCTGGCGCCATCGCTCGGTTGCGCCGTCGATCATTTCGACGTTCGTTGCCGACAGCGGGTACAAGTTCTTCATCGAGAACGGCATGGGTCACGTCAACATGCCCTATGAGATAGCGAACGTCAGCTGCGAAGACGGTAAAGCCATGGCCCATACCCGTATCGGCTGGTTCCGCTCTGTGTCGAACATTCCGCGTGTATTTGCGACCGGCTCTGCCGTTTGCGAAGCTGCCCATATGATCGGCAAGGATCCGAAGGATTTCTTGCTTGAACTCGTTGGATCGGATCGCACGCTCAACCCGAAGGAACTCGGCTTTCCCGAGGACTTCTGGCACTACGGCGATCCAATTGAAGAGTTCCCGATGGAAACCGCACGGTTCAAGAACGCTATCAATCACGTGGCGGAAAAGGCCGGCTGGGGCAAGAAATTGCCTGAAGGCGAAGGTCTCGGCATTGCCGCGCACATCGCGTGGCAGTCTTATGTCGCAACGATTGTGCATGTGAAGATCGACAAGGACGGCACGATCCGCGTTCCGGAGGTACATACGGCGATCGACTGCGGCTTCGCCGTCAACCCGGAACGTATCCGCGCACAGATCGAGGGCGGCGCCGTACAGGGAATGTCGACGACGCTTTACAGCGGCATCACGTTCAAGAACGGGGCCGTCGAACAGTCGAACTACTCCGATTACAACATCGCGCGCATGTCGAACTATCCGCAAAAAGTGAACGTGCATATCATTGATGGCAAGCCGTCACGCCCTTCAGGCATCGGCGAACCGGGCATGCCTCCGTTCCATGCGGCGTTGGCAAACGCTATCTTCGCGGCTTCCAAAAAGCGCATCCGCAAGATGCCGATGGGTGACAAGATCGCGTAAGCAGTACGGTTCCTAGAAAATGCGCCTGCGGGATCACTTCCGCAGGTGTTTTCGTTCAAAAGAGTTCCGGCGCCTAATCGGCCTTGCCGCGATCGTAAATGGCGGCGAGGCGCGCGAATTCTTGCACCGTCAATTGTTCGGCGCGCTTTTGCGGATCGATGTCCGCTTCTCCGAGCAACAGTTCCGGCATGGGCGTTAGTTGTTTGAGGCTCACCCGCAGCATCTTGCGGCGCTGCCCGAAAGCGGCCTGCGTGATCCGCCCCAATGCCGCGATGGAACACGCGGGGTGAGGGGAGGGGCGCGGTATGAACTCAACAACCGCAGACGATACCTTCGGAGGCGGCGTGAAAGTTTCCGGCGGCAGGTTCATGACAATGCGTGCTTCACTGCGGTATTGCGCGAGGACAGAGAGGCGGCCATAGGCTTTGCAGCCAGGCTCCGCGACGATGCGTTCCGCGACCTCGCGCTGGAACATCAAGACCATCGAAGCGTACCACGGTGGCCACGGCTCTGTTTCAAGCCAGCCGGCAAGCAGCAGCGATGCCAATCCGTAAGGAAGGTTGGCGGCGATCGAAACGGGCCCCGTTGCGGCAACGAGAAGCGCTGTCCAATCAGCTTCCAGTGCGTCGCCGAAGTGCGCGGTCAAGCGGCCAGGGTAGTGAGCGGATATCTCTTCGAGTATCGGGCGGCAGCGTTCGTCGCGCTCGACGGCGATAACATGATCCGCGCCTTCCATAAGCAGCGCGCGCGTGAGGCCGCCTGGACCTGGGCCGATCTCGACAATGGTACGTCCCCGCAACGGGCCCGCAGCCCGCGCAATCTTGCGCGTGATGTTGAGGTCGAGAATGAAGTTTTGTCCCATCGCCTTTTTGGCGCGAAGTTCGTGTACGCGAATGACGTCGCGCAATGGCGGCAAACCATCGGGACTGACGCTCGAGCGGTTGTCGATGAATTCGTCGTGCGGTTTGCCGCTCATGACAATGCCGCCGCACGCCGTACGGACATTTGATCTGCAACTTTAAGCGCATTGATCAGGCTTAGCGCGGAGGCCCGGCCTTCAGCCGCAATATTAAACGCCGTGCCGTGGTCGGGTGATGTGCGCACGAACGGCAGACCGAGCGTGATATTGACACCCTGATCGAAGGCGAGGGTCTTCAAGGGTATGAGTGCTTGATCGTGGTACATGGCAATAACGCAATCATATGTACGGCGCGCGGCCTCACGAAACAGCGTATCGGCAGAGTGGGGCCCCGTGAGCGCAAAACCCTCGTTCTGCAAATCTCGGATAGCAGGCGCGATGATGTCGACTTCCTCCCGCCCCAAGGCGCCGCCTTCACCCGCATGCGGATTGAGGCCACAGATTGCAATTCGAGGCGCGCCAATTCCGAAATCGCTCGTCAACGCGGCCGACAATATGCGCACCGTCTCGGCGATCAGATCGCGCGTAATCAGTGGCGGCACGTCTTTGAGGGGAACGTGAATCGTGAGGGGTACAACACGCAAACTTTCTGATGCAAGCATCATAACGGGACGATGCCTTAAGCCCGGCCAGTGTTTAGCTGCAAGTGCTGAGAGAAATTCTGTGTGACCGGGATAAGCAAAGCCTGCTTCGTAGAGAACGCTTTTGGCGATGGGATTGGTGACAACGGCGCGTGCTTTGCCAGAGGCTATGTCGGTAACAGCCTGTTCGATGGCCATGATGATCGCCGCTGAATTGGCGCCGTCAGGTTTGCCGGCAATAACAGGTACCGCGATTTTAACGGGCACGACGGGAAGCGCCGTCTCGAACACTGTTGCAATGTCATCGAATGATCCGACACTCGAGACCGGCACGTCGACGCCAAGTGCGCGGGCGCGTTGTTCAAGCATGTGCGGGTCGCCGTAAACAACGAACGGCGCCAATTGATGGGCGGATCGGCTGCTCCAAGCACACAAGGTAATCTCCGGGCCGATCCCCGCTGGGTCGCCCATCGTTAGTGCGAGGGGAGTCAGCGCGAGCGGATGATCATAAGGAGCGTGTGCCTGTCCCCCACGATCAGATTCCATAGCCAGATTCCATGGTCAGCGATACTCGATCGCCGCGTCTTGGCGCAGGTCCTTTAAGTGCCGTTTGCCGAGCAGCTCGAACTCTTTCTGCTTCAATTCGCCTTCGGCCTGATTGCGTTTTTGCTCTTCGACATTGATGACGTCGCGGCCGCAAACGGCGAAAAGCTCGATACCATTTTCGCCGACAGCGGGGGGCAACATTTCACCGTCTTTGGCGTTAAGCAAGAGCGTGCGTGTCGGCTCAGGGAAGGCGGATGGTTTGCGTTTGCCAAGTTCGTCGAACTTGGCGCCAGCCACTCCGGTTGCGATCTGACCGGCCGACTTACAATCCGTGAATTTGGCGCGGATGGCTTCCGCTTGAGAAACGCGCTGGGCAACGCCAGCTTGATCCAATTTGGCGGGCATGGTGATGACAATGCGCTGCACGACCAATTCGACCTGATCCTCGCCGCCTGTTGCTGCTGTTGCGACAAATTTATCGACGTCTTTGGTGCCGATTGAAATCTGGTGGCCGAATTTGCGGCGAATAACTTCGTTCCACGACAAAGTCGAGCGAACGCGAAACTTCATCGGATCGAGCGATCCGCCCAATTGCTGGGCAAGCTGCGCTTCGGTCATCTTGTTGCGCTCGGCAATGCCTTTGACAACTTTGTCGATTTCGTCGTCCGGCACGATGGCGCCGAGGCGCTTCGCTTCCTGCATCTTGAGCTTCTCATCGATGAGTTCCTCAAGCGCGGCTTTTCTCGTCTTCTTGCTTGACTGCTGGAGAGCCTCCGACTGGAGTGCTGCCACCATGGCGTTTCGCTTTCTGGTTACGAATTCCTTCTGGAGTCTCTGATTGTCTTCCTTGCTCTTGCGTTGCCGTTTCTCGGCAAATTCCTGGAACTCTTGCTGGATATTTTTCGAGCTGATTATCTTCTTCCAGCGTGATTCAGCGTTCGCCTTCACGTATTCGCCCACAGCGCCACCCGCCAGCATTTCAACGCGCTGGCGAACTTCAAACCCTGTGACGGGTTCATCGTTGACGAGAGCGACAATGGATTGCTCGCCACCGGTCGATGAGGTTCGGGCTGCGGTTTTTGACGCGGGGACCGGCTTGGCTGGCGGCGCAGCTTTCGCCGACGGATCCGCAGCGGGCGCTTTCTCTGCAGCGGCCACTGGCGCAAAGCACGCTAAGGCTACGAGTGTGG
>JANOKW010000233.1:0-4472 GCA_031419475.1 Hyphomicrobium sp.
GGCCTTTACATCGAAGGCTTCTATAACCCGCAGCGGCGGCATTCGAGCCTCGGCTACAAGAGCCCCGCCGCGTTCGAGACAGCCTTCAAGACAAACGGCCAGACGGAGAAAATCGCTCTCCACTAAATCCGGGGAGGTCCAGTTCTATTCCTAACTACAGTAAGCAGTCTTGGCGTGCTTCTCTGGTTCTACCTTCGCGAAAAAGAGGGAAAGAGCAAATTGCACAAATTTTGGTGAGAGCTTCATAATCTTGGACAATGGGAGTTGGGACGTTGCACAAAGTGACCAAATCGTCCGTAGCGGCGGCGCCGCAACCCGGTAAGCGAGCGACAGAAACAAAAACTAAAACGGTTGTCCAGGGAGATACCGCTGGCGCAGAGGAAGTGTTAGACGCCCAGCAGCAGGAAGATCGTCTCGCCGCACGCTCCTCAATTTCCAGCAGCGGCACGGGAGAAAAAAAATGACCGTGGAGAGTGATCGAACGAAGTTTAATGATGTCGTCAAAGAATTTCGTTTTGCGATGTTAACGACCATGAGCAAGGAGGGAGAATTTCACGCCCGGCCTATGAGTGTCGCGGAGATTAAGCCAGATTCAACGGTCTATTTCGCTACCAGTTTACAGTCGCCGAAGGTCGAAGAAATCTCGCGCGACTCGAATGTCGTGATCATTTTTCAGAACTCTTCACAGTTTGCGACTCTGACCGGCCGGGCGACCACTACGCAGGAGCGAACCTTGATAGATCGCCAATGGTCTGAAACATGGCGCGTTTGGTTCCCGGGCGGCAAGGACGATCCGGACCTGTGCCTCATTGCGGTCGAGCCAGAGCGCGGGGAGCTATGGGATCAAAGTGGCTTGCAAGGCATTTCGTATTTGTTGGAAAGTATCAAGGCGGTTGCGAGCGGAGTAAAGCCGATTTCCAATTCAGACCAGCATTCTAAAGTGACGTTATAAGCATCTCAATCGGCTAAGCGGGGACGGCAGAAACCATCTTGCTTGTTTCTCGACAAGCGGCCGCACACTGCCTGCACATCTGAGCACATTCGCGCATATCGGCGAAACGATCACAACTTGCAGCGCACGACTCACAGACTGTTGCACACGCTTCGCAAACCGGTGAGTGGTGCTCGTAGTTCATCTGCAGAATAGTTGCCGTCGCGCGACATATCTCGGAGCTCGCGAGCATAACACGCAGATGCGAGGGATCGACCAGACCGCCGCCGGCATCGAGGCAATGGACCATCGCTTCTCGCAAACACGTTTGAGCACACGAGAGGCACTCGTCGATACTCCGTTGTTGAAGCGAAAAGTGCATCTTTTCGAAACCCCTAGCTTAACCATCCGCGATGAGATTCCGCAGCAACGACCCCAGTTGTAAAACGCGGTTTGGTGTTAGTCGTTCCTTCACGATCAGTTAATTCGCAGTCGGGAACAAAACCTCAGTCTGAACGTTGTAGTTAGCCGAATTAACCCCGGATTGAGGCGCGCCATGAAGAGATCTAACGTGCAATCGATGCCTGTCGATCAGAATCATGAAAATGCCGCAGTGGCAAACGGCGAAGGCGATTTTAGCGACTCGAGTAGCCTGACGTCGATGTTGAATGCGGCTGTCAAAAGAAATCCGGTTTTAGCCGTTGCCGCTATGACAACATTGGGAGCGTTTATAGCGCTCGCCGTTTTGCCAAAGCGAAACGGATCGCAGCAACCGACCCAGAGGTTGCAGCGGGACTTGAAAAAGTATGCGAAAAACATTCAACGTACTGTGCGTGACGAGCTGCGCGATTCCGGTGTCAGCGGCAGAGTAGAAAATCTGGGAAAAATGCTGGGATCGAGCGACGTATCGCGCTTTTTTCAGCCGCTCATCGAACAGGCCGCTGCGCTCGCAATCCAGGCTCGCGACAAAGTTAAATCTCAGTTGAAATAGAGCCTTTCGCGAACGCGGTCGTCGGCATGATGTTTGCGTTTTCAGGCGGAACATAATTCCACCTGCTGCGTTCAACCGAGACTCGGTTATTTAACAACGCTAACTAAGGGAAACTTCCATGCATAAGCTTATCGCGTTTGCAGGTGTATGCACGATCTTGTCGTTATCTCCAGCGCTTGCTGCAACGGTGACAGACGCCGAGTGTGCGGCCGAGTGGAAAAAGGCAGACGTGAACGCTGACGGATTCGTATCGGAAACTGAGGGCTCACGTTATTATGCAACGCTCAGGGTGGCAAATACCCCCGTTGCAGAGGGCAAGATGGATCAAACGCTGTTCCTTCAGAACTGCAAGACCGGCGCGTTCATTAAGGCCAACCTTCAACCGGGTACGCCGATGAAAGGGTCCAACAGTTTCACTGAAGGCCAAGCGAAGGATCGTATCATTGCGGCCGGCATGACAAGCGTTTCTGCTCTCAAAAAGGACGATGATGGCATTTGGCGTGGCACCGCCAACGACGGGACCAAAGTCGTGAATATCGCTGTCGATTTCAAAGGCAATGTGGTCGCTAACTAATACCTTTACGGAGTGATTACTATGAAAACTTACACGCGAGCCTACGATAATTATGATCAGGCGCAACGAGCTGTCGGCGATTTGGAGAAGATTGGCATCCCCGGGTCAGACATTAGTCTCGTCGCTAACAAGTATGTGAGCGAGGACTACGCCGACGTTGACGACGTTTCGGCTGCGAGCTACGGCGCTGGTATCGGTGCAACACTTGGTGGTGGTGCGGGCCTTCTTGCCGGCCTCGGTCTTATGGCTATTCCGGGACTTGGTCCCGTGGTCGCCGTTGGGTGGCTGGCATCGACGCTTGTTGGAGCCGCAGCGGGCTCAGTGACAGGTGGGATCATCGGCGCACTTGTAGACGGAGGTACGAGTGAAGGTGATGCGCACGTATATTCAGAGGCCGTTCGTCGCGGCGGGACCCTTGTGACCGTCAGAACGGAACTTCAGTCGGATAAGATCGATGCCGTGTTGGATGGCTATCGCCCTATCGATCCGAACACGCGCCGCACGGAGTATGAAAAAAGCGGATGGAGCGGGTTCGACCCCGAAGCGCCTGCGTATCGGCCCGATGAATCAGAAGTCGAACGAGCACGCAGAAAATACGGTTGATCGTTGTCAATCCTAGAGACCTTGAACCCCGCCATCGGTATGGCGGGGTTCACTTTTTTGCGAAGCAACAGCTCCAATTGCAGCTTAACGTCGAAGAGCGCGATCCGACATACTGGCGGTATGCTCGCGGGGAACGTTGTGACATCGAAGACGTTGAACATTCACGCTACTTTTCATTTAGGAGCTACGCATGAAAATAGAAAACCTTGAGGATCTTTTCTTGCATACGTTGCAGGACATATATTTCGCGGAAAACGCGATCCTGAAAGCGCTGCCAAAAATGGTGAAGGCTGCGGAGTCTAAGGATCTCGCAAAAGTGTTCGACGGACATTTGAAGGAGACTAAAACTCACGTCGAGCGACTGGAAAGCGTTTTCAAAATTTTGGGAAAAAATGCTAAAGGGGAGGAATGCCCAGCTATCGAAGGGATACTCGAGGAAGCAGAAGAGTTGATGTCGGGTATTCAAGACGCTGACACGCGTGACGCTGCAATGATTTCTGCAGCGCAGGCGGTGGAGCATTACGAGATCACACGCTATGGAACGTTGGTTTCATGGGCCAAACTTTTGAAAAAAAACAACGCAGCAGCAATACTTTCCGAGACGCTGGAGGAGGAGCACGCTGCGGATGCCAAGTTAACGGAAATTGCTGAAAGCAAGCTGAACATAGAGGCGACCAAAAAAGTCGTTAACGTCCGCTAGACGCTATATCTAAATCTAAGTCTAGGAGCGATGCCATGTCGAACTGAGACATGGCATCACTTTTTTTTCACGTCCTCTTGCCGCTGTGTTACGCGGCCACTCTTGCGCGGCCGCCGAGGACGAATGTTGAAAGATCGGCGTTCAATCTGTTTCTTTCCGTTACGAAAAGCCCATGGGGTGCACCCGAATATACGTGCATTTCAGAGCCTGGTATCAGGCGCTTGGTTTCTCGCCCGCTGACATCAAGTGGGACAGTCTGATCGTTGTCGCCATGAATGATTAAGTTCGGAACTTTGAAATGCGCCAAGTCAGCACGAAAATCCGTCTCTGAGAACGACCGCACGCATTCGAGAGTGGCGATCGGCGACGCGCGCATGGCGTCTTCGCAGGTGGCCGCAAGCATCGCGTCGCTAATGGGCGACGTCAGCACGCCAAAGCCAAAAAATTTCTTAGCGAAGTTCGTCAGAAATGCGGGCCGGTCTTTTGTCAGGCCGTCGCGCATTTCGCAACCTGATTACGCACCATAGTCAGCACACTTGAGGTCATAGTAGGTGACCGGGGGTGTTCTGACGGCGGCGAGTGTCAGCACGGATATCATGGCGGCAAGATCGTAGCGATGGTTGAAGCGCCATTCGAACTCGGCGAGATATCGGGAGACGTGTTTGCGGCGCAC
>JANOKW010000234.1:0-4989 GCA_031419475.1 Hyphomicrobium sp.
GGCTCCTCGACGGCATTTGGAGCCGAACCCAACAGCCATGTGTCGCTGGTCGATGCGGCCATGCCGGGCATGCTGCCGGTCATCAACGAAGAGTGCGTGGCGCAAGCCATCCGCACGGGCCTCGGCCTCAAGGCTGAAATCAACACGCGCTCCGTCTTCGACCGGAAGAATTATTTCTATCCCGATCTGCCGCAGGGTTATCAGATCTCGCAATACAAGCAGCCGATCGTTGGCGAGGGCGAAGTCGAGATCGACGTCGATGGCGAATCAAAACGCGTTGGCATCGAACGTCTGCATTTGGAGCAGGACGCCGGCAAATCGCTGCACGACCAGCATCCCGATTATTCCTACGTCGATCTCAATCGCTCGGGCGTCGCATTGATGGAAATCGTCTCGAAACCCGACATGCGCTCGTCCAAGGAAGCGCAGGCTTACGTCACAAAACTGCGCACCATTCTGCGCTATCTCGGCACCTGCGACGGCGACATGGAAAAGGGCAACCTGCGCGCCGACGTCAACGTCTCGGTTCGCAAACCCGGCGATAAGCTTGGCACGCGCTGCGAAATAAAGAACGTCAACTCCATCCGCTTCATCGGCCAGTCGATCGAGGTCGAAGCGCGGCGCCAGATCGATATTCTGGAAGACGGCGGAAAAATCGCTCAAGAAACGCGGTTGTTCGATGCCGTCAAGGGCGAAACGCGCTCGATGCGCTCGAAGGAAGAGGCGCACGATTATCGCTATTTCCCCGATCCTGATCTCTTGCCGCTTGAATTCACGGATGACTACGTGGCGAGCCTCAAAAAGCTCTTGCCCGAGTTGCCGGATGAAAAGCGCGCCCGATTCATCAACGACTTTGGGCTCTCGGTTTATGACGCCAACGTTCTGGTCGCCGAACGCGAGCGAGCGGATTATTTTGAAACGGTTCTCGGGCTCATCACGGACGGCAAGCGTGATGGCAAGTTATCTGCCAACTGGGTCATCAATGAGCTGCTTGGCCGCTTGAATAAAGAAGGTCATGACATTGCTGACAGCAAGGTCACGGCCAAGCAAATCGCGGGTATTGTCGATCTCATCGCCTCGAATGCCATTTCGGGCAAGATCGCCAAGGATCTGTTCGAAATCGTTTGGACCGAGGGCGGCGACCCGGCTGAGATTGTCGACAAACGCGGTATGAAGCAGGTGACGGATACTGGCGCGATCGAAAAGGCCGTGGACGAGATCATCGCTGCCAATCCGGACAAGGTGGAGCAAGCGAAAGCCAAGCCCTCGATGCTTGGCTGGTTCGTTGGCCAGGTGATGAAATCGACCGGCGGCAAGGCAAACCCAGCGGCGGTCAATGATATTTTGAAGAAGAAGTTGGGGATTTAGAGGCGAGTTCGTAGGTCGGACTGCGCCCTCTTGCGAAGCCTGGCATGATGGCCGCAGCCGAAGTCGTCGGACATCACTTCGTCGCTTCGCGGCTTCGCACAGTCCGGCCTACGCGTTACTCAGTTGAAACGTGGCTGTTCTTGGCTTGCCCTGTGCCGCACCCACGCCGAGTGCACCAAAAACGCAGCAGCCAGCACGATGAATCCAAAAGGAACTAGCACCGCAATTATGTAGGCAATCTTTGTCGTTGTCATAAACCCCTCCCACAGGGCCACTTCTCCATCCTGCGACAAACTGTACACGAGGAAGTTTTAGGGCAGCCTCAGAGGCACGCGAATGGTGGAGCGTTCAATTTAACGCATTTCTAACCACGTTCGCCGGCCGTCATTGAAGCATCGAGATTTTTAGCGGCATGCCGCCCTTCGGGCGCAGTGTGACGCGGCTGATGGGCTCCGGCAGATGCCGGCCATCCCAGTCAAAGCGCGCGTTTTGAAGCAGTGTCGCCAGAATAGTTGTTGCCTCGATCATCGCAAATGCCGATCCGATACAGACGCGCGGGCCAAAGCCGAACGGCATAAACTGCGTGCGCGCCATCTTGGCTTCGGCGTCAGGCAGGAACCGGTCTGGATCGAAGCGGTCGGGGTCGTCCCAGATCGCGCGATGGCGATGCACGGCATAGATGGGAATGACGACCAGAGTCGGCTTGGGGAGCAACTTGCCGCCAATCTCTGTATCTTCTGCGGACACGCGCGTCATCACAGGAACCGGCGGGTAGAGCCGCATCGATTCCTTCAAGACGCGCAGGGTCACTTCGAGGCGAGCGATGTGTTCAGGCGCGATTGCTGCGCCTCCGGTGACATCGTTGATCTCGGAACGCACGCGCTCCTGCCACTCAGGCGCACGGGCAAGTAGATAGAGCGTCCACGTCAAGGCCTTTGCCGTCGTGTCGTGTCCGGCCAAGAGAAACGTCGCGAGATTATCGACGAGCTCTGCGTCGGTCATCGGCGCGCCCGTGTTGGGATTGATCGCGGTCAGCATCCGCGCCACCAGGTCGTTGCCCTCCGTTCCCAATGCGCGCCGGTGATCGAGGAGCCGTTGAACCGTTGCGCGGATATCGATCGCAGCTTGGCGCATCTGGCGGCGTCCTGGGTGCCACAGGGTTTCGGGCAAGAGCAGCAGTGCCGCCGCGACCTCCCACGTTATCGGTTCGAGATAGGCGTGACCGGCGCGCTTGATTTCGTCGCCTTCGGCTTCGTTGATGCCAGCGAGAATGGTGCGGGCGATCACGGCAAACGTTGTTTCGGTCATGTCGACAAGGACGTCGGAGGTGAGTTTTGGACCAGCCGCCCGCCAGCGCGACACCTGCTCCAGCGTTGCCGCAACCATGCTCGGCACAAAGCCGATGATTTCGCTGTGACGGAAGAGGGGGCTTGCGAGTTTGCGCTGCCAGCGCCAATGATCGCCGTCGGCTGTCAGCAGTCCTTCACCGACCACGGGTTTCAGGACGCGTTTGTCGAGCCGGGTTTTCGGGAAGCGATGCGCTTCTTTCAGCAGCACCGTCTCGAGGAGGGCGGGATCGGTGATCCAGGCGACGAGCGGTCTATTCTGTTTCTTGCCGTAGGTGACGATGGGTTCGTCGTAGACGGCACGCGGCAGCGAGCGCAAGGGATTGCGCACGAAGCGCGCGATGAAAGGCAGCAACGGCAAAGCCCGCGCCGACGGCTTGACCGTCGGCGGGTACAATCCATTCTGTTGGCCATCCTGTTGGCCAAACTGTTGGTCATCTCGATGGCCAGCTTGCTGGGTGACGCGATCTTGCATGGCGGCGATGGTAGCATATCCAAAGCGGCAAGATCAGGAACACGAGCCGGCTCAAAATTCAGACCAGCGACGCGTGCTGAATGTTTAGGCGGCTTTGGCTGCGCGGGCTTTTCCAGCCATCTTCTTCAAACGCTTGCGCACGGCAATCGTGCTGCCCTGATTGCGCGTGACGGGGCTACGCGGAATTTTGCGCTTCGCCTTCTTCTTCTGCTTCTGGATGTTCTTCAAGGATGTCTTGGGCATGGGTCACCGGTCATATGGATGGGGTCGATAGATTGCAAGTCCGCGCGGCGTTCGATTGCTCGCGCCGCATCGAATTCGATTTCGTCTAGGCGATTGGCGGCCTTAAGGCAAGGTGGGTTGCGTACCAAATGCCGTGAGCAGCCAATGCGGCGCAAGGATCACGGCTGTTAAAAGTATGGCCGAAAGGATACTGGCGGGCACGAATTTGATCTCCGGCATCTGGTCCATGCCTGCGACAATCGGAACATGCGCGCGGCGCAGTCCCATGAACTTGCTGAAGACGACTGCCACTGCGCCCCAACGAGCGAGAAAGGCCCGGGCTCCCGGAATGCTGTCCGAGTACCAGCTGTGCAGCCAGGCTTGACGCGGAGCTTGTCTGTTTTCTTGACCAGACCAGTACGCATAAAGATCGCCGAGCAACGTGCCAAAGACGCCAGCAACGAAGAGCAGCGGGAGGTCTCCGCCAGCGTAGAGATAAAGCAGGGAACCGCCAAAGAGCAGCGCCAGCGTTGGCCAGAACAGAATTGGGATCGGCAACGTGTGCAGCATGGCAAGTGCGAACATGCCCGTTGCCGCCATGTATTGATGTGCGCCGATGAAGTCGAAGATTTGCGCCTTGAACGCGACTAAAAAGAAGCCGGGTGCGATGACGCCTGCAGCCCAGATAAACGCGCTTAATATATTGGCCATCTGAAAAGGGAGCTGGGGCATGGCATACATGCCGGCGACGACCGGAATTACTGCGCGCACGGGTCCAAAGAAGTGACCAAGGAACACGCTTGCAGCGCCGTACTTCTCAAAAAAGTCTTTGCCTTGCGTCAGCGTCTCGGGGTGTCTGCTGAAGGGCCAGATGTTTAACAGCCGGTCTTTAAAATAGCGGCCTATCCAATACGACAGAGCGTAGCCGAGTGTGCCGCCGGCCCCTGCCGCCAGGATCGCCGGCCAGAGGGCATTGATCTCGACGCCGCCTGCAGCGAGAAGGGCCGAAATGCCGACGAGCATTGCTGTGCCTGGCCACAGGATCGACAGGAAGCAAAAGCTTTCCATGAAGGCGATGATGAAGGCCATGGGCGCTGCCCAAGCTTGATTCTCGCGCACGAATGACACGATGAGTTCGACGACGGATTGAATGGTCATGGGTGAGCTTTCATGGGCAAGTTTTCATGGGTGCGCTTTCATGGTCCAGCTTTCACGGGCAACTTTTCATGGGCAAGCTTTCGGTTGTACGGGAGGGCCCGGCACAGCGCGTTGCAGCGCTCTAAGTGCTTCACACGCGTATTACTCGCGGGTCCTGACGCCAGTTCCCCCCAGTTCCCCCCAGCGGCAGATAAGCAACTCATAGCGCGGATCAAGTCTTTTTGCAGCGTTTGTCGAATTCGCGGCCGAGATCGCGGGCAACCTCGCCGGCCAGCATAACGCCGCGCGAGACCTGCGCCGGGGTCAGCCGGCCGCCAGACTGGCCCCGTAAAGCCACAGGGCCAGCGTCGGCCTCGCGCTTGCCGTGGGCGAGTTCGTCGCACGAGAGTTCCTTGCGCCTCTTGGTCAATGCAAAGAGGC
>JANOKW010000235.1:0-11261 GCA_031419475.1 Hyphomicrobium sp.
CTATTGCCTACTTTCTTCACTCCCCCCGCCTCCGCGTCATAAACGCCAGCCGCTCGAGCAAATGCGCGTCCTGCTCGTTCTTGATGAGCGCGCCGGCCAGCGGCGGGATCAGCTTGCGCGGATCGGACTCGCGCAACAGCGCCGGATCGATGTCTTCATTCAATAAGAGCTTCAGCCAGTCGAGCAGTTCCGACGTCGACGGCTTCTTCTTCAAGCCCGGCACCTCGCGCAGCTCATAGAACACGCGCAAGGCTTCATTGACGAGCCGCCCCTTTAACCCGGGAAAATGCACCTCGACGATTTGGCGCATGGTCTCGGCATCGGGGAATTTGATGAAATGGAAAAAGCAGCGGCGCAGGAACGCGTCCGGCAATTCTTTTTCGTTGTTCGAGGTGATCATGACAATAGGGCGCGTCGTGGCTTTAATAGTCTCGCCCGTCTCGTAGACGAAGAACTCCATGCGATCGAGTTCCTGCAGCAAGTCGTTCGGGAACTCGATATCGGCCTTGTCGATTTCGTCGATCAAGAGCACGGCGCTTTTGCCGAGCGTGAACGCGTCCCACAGTTTGCCGCGCCGGATGTAATTGGAAATGTCCTTGACGCGCGCGTCGCCGAGCTGACCGTCGCGCAGGCGCGAGACCGCGTCGTATTCGTACAAGCCCTGTTGCGCTTTGGTGGTCGACTTAATATGCCATTCGATCAACGGCACACCGAGCGCGCGCGCCACTTCCGCCGCGAGCACGGACTTCCCCGTGCCCGGCTCGCCTTTGATGAGCAACGGCCGCTGCAGCGTGATCGCGGCGTTGACGGCGATTTTCAAATCGTCCGTCGCGACGTAATTTTTCGTGCCTTGGAATTGCATGAGTGCAGATGCGCCCTGTTCCATTGGTTGAGTTCCATTGGTCTATGTGACCCTGTTATCACGCCGCGCAGTATAGCAAAACGAAGAAACGTAGGGCGTATTAGCCCCGCCCTGCACGCTTACTCATTTGCCGCCTACGCGGCGAGCCGTAACACACCAAGCCTCACGCACGAACCGCGCCGCTTGCATTCCCGGAAGTCGCGTCGAGTGTCAGCGAGACAATGCGGCTATCCGGGATCGCGTCCTCCCAGACATTCGCCGGACGTGATCCCGGGTCTGCGCAACTCAGCTCACGCTTTTCTGCTCGCCCGGGCGCAAAAGTTTAGTGTGCCGCCCGCAACAACCGGGTAGGCCATGACGCGCGCGATCGCGACCTCATCTTTCTGATATGTGGGACTAAACCAAAAACAACGGCTACTGAATTATAGCTTGCAGCCACTGCGCGCCATGACCTAAGTTGGTTCAAATTATAAAAAGTCGAACTGGGCAGGGGCGAGTGGGCGAACAGGGTACAAGCGCAGCGGCGGAACCAACCGGCGCGCCGGAATTTTCCAAGAGTGCTATCGGCGCACCGAAGAGGCGCTCAGGTGGTTTCGATACAATGGCGCGATCAGCCCGTTTCTCCACAGTGCTCGCCGTTAGCTATTCCAATAGAAAAATTTGTTCTGATCTGATTGACACGCGGTCTCAAGCCGCCACCTTGGCGTGGAGCGCGGCCGACGCGGTGGAATCAGGGCATCGCCGGGGGCGCCACTGATGCGACAGGAAAAGCAATGGAAGCGTCCTATCACGATTTGGTTTAGGACGGTACGACTTCTGGGAAAAAGCGGCTATTCTAGAGCAGGTCGCTAGTTTACAGACTTCGATTACAACTCATCATCTACAAAACTGTTTGAGACTGGCGTCCGAAGCCCGAGCGACATTCGAAATATATCGCGTCCAGCCGAAGATCCCGATGTCGAAAGACTTCGACAACTACAGTTTCCAGTGCAGTTGATGTCTGGTCTTCTCTTGACAGTCTTGAGGTCCCCGTTCGGGACGACTCGACAGTTTCGATCTTCGCTCAAATTTGAGGAACCCAAGAACGTTTCAGAGGCGAATATAGTTTTTGTTGATGTTGGCGTTGGGATGCCCGGTAGCGAACAAATTTGTTCTCTTGCTCCCGAAATAGTAGTCAAGCGACGGGAGTTTGGTGAGCAGATAGAAGAAGAACTAGTTTCGACACCTTTTGCTGTTGTCAAACTCTATTCGACCGGCGATGAGTTCATCGGGGCAGTGATTTTTCTCTGCTACTCCAGCCGAATTTTTGTCCAAGAATGTCAAGCGATCAAACTGTCACGTTCTGGAAATCAACGGATTGAAGTAGAACAGAAACTTGAAGATCCTCGAAAAATTATTGTCGAACCCAGAAAGTTTCCAGAATCTCTCATTGCCAGGCAACCTGAAGATCGTGACTTCTGGGTCTCTGCGACAAACCACCCGCGGATACCTTTGCCCCCGCGTGTGGACGCAATAGAGGCTCGCAAACGTCCAGATTTCGTGGCTCAAATATATCCTTCCTGGATCGAAGAAATTCGATACCTGCGAGAGATCGCATACGTCTTAGCTGCGCTTCTCGTTACGCTACTCGGTCGAGAGGCATGTTCGGGGTTTGCACGTAAGATTGCATTCTCTGACTCGATTCTGCCCACAAAACATTGGTTTGCCCATCTATGCGGGGCCTACGTGCCTTGGTTGGGAAATCCATCAAGCTATACAGGCGTTCAAGTCGCTATACCGTTCATCCCAAGGATGGGTATCGGACGATGAGGTCGATTTGTCTGCTTCCGTATTCGAAGCCACTAAAAAACATGATTGGCGCTTCTGCGAATACGCAGCCTACTTTTATCTTTGGCATCTTTTTGAGACGAGTCAGAATATTTCTGACCTTCTTGATCGAGATCTCAATTTGATAGCCGAAACTCAGTCATCTGGTAGTCGAACATCGAAATTGGCGTCGGCTGCGTTGGCTGACGTGATCGAAAGCGGACTTACACCTTCTGCCAAGGAGTGACGCCATGCCTTCCCTGAGCGAGTTTAAAACAAAAGTACATCTGGTAGGCTTCGCGCCATCTGTCGAAGGTCAGCTCGCGTAGCCCGCACGAGCAAAGCGAAGAAACGTAGCAGGGCCTCCCTTGCGGGACCGATCAAAGATAACCGGATTTTTTAGAACAAGGGTGTATTAGGGTCGCGCTCTGCACTCGCGAGCCGTAATACACCAAGCCTCACGCACGAGACGCGCCACATGCACCAAGCCTCACCCACGAATATTCACACACCGGCCTCTGCATCCATGCGGCGTACTACGCTTTGGCGAAGTGCAGGCGCCAAATCTAGTACGCCCTACGTTTTCGCTCCTCATGCAACTGCGTTCGTTGCCACACGGCGCATCACCGCTCAAAACGATAAACGGTCGACGTATTCGGCATCGCCAAATCAAACTCGAAAATGCCGGCACGGAGATCGCGCCGGTACGTCGAATGCGGCCAATCCTTTGCTTCGCTCACGAGGCCATGCTTCACCGGATTGGAATAGCAATAGGCGACGTGATTGTAAAAATCCTGATCGTCGCGGATCAAATGCTCCCAAAATCGCCGTTGCCAGATGCCGCGCTCGCGGCGGCGCACGCGAACTCCGCTCCGCCACTCTGTTCGCTCAAGGAATCGCGAGAAGCGGCCCTTGATCAAACGCCATCGAAGCGGGAAATTCGCGTCACCCTCGGGCAGCGTGAGAACAGCATGCAAATGATCGGGCAGTATCACCAAGGCATCGATGCGGAATGGCTGGCGGCGTTTGGTCCAGCGGATGGCGGTCTGAAGTTCACGCGCGTGCGTGGTGAGCAGCGATGCGCGCCGCTCAAGCAGGTTGACGGTGAAAAAATACGATCCGCCAGAAATGAAAACTCGGCGATAGTTCGGCATAAGACCGACTATAACAAATCACAAAAAAAGCGCCGCACCTCGTGTGGGGCGAGGTGCGGCGCCGGCGGCAATTCAAATGCACGCCTTCACGAGTTAGGGCCACTGGTGTTGCAATTGTTCCTTGCGCGGAGGGTGCCGTGGGAGCGGGGCCGCTTGGGTCGCAACATGTCAGGAGGGAGGCTTGGCCCTTTCACTCGAGTTTCAAAAAGTTCGTTGCTCTTTTTCATTTGCGACGAAGTGATGTGGTTGAACTTGACTTGGAAGGAGAGAGTGACTTCCCGGCCTTGTCCAACCACCGGCGGCTGCACTGGCAATTTCAATGCAATTATAGATTGCAGTATTCTGGTTAATGTCAGCTTAAGGTCGCGGTGCCTGGGCAAATTATTTTCGGGCAAAGGCCCAATAGGACACCTCCAAGCCTAGTCCATTCCGTCAGTGGCTGCTTAAACCGCTCTCTAATCAGCAAAAATTGACCCCGCCTGGAGGTTGTCCTCACACCAATGCTTGACTTGGCAGCTGCCCCGACTAAATACGGGGCGGCCCGGATAGAGCGTTGAGTCGGGCCGCGTATTCAGGAGCGTCCGCAGCGGCGTCCCCGCGGCGTCCAAAGACCTTGGATCGAAGGAGAGGGCGTCGAGGCAGGGCCTTCGGTACAGTGCGGACGCGGCCTCACGGGAGGCAGACGATGAGCAAAAAGATAAGCGGAAAGCCCGGCAGGAGCAAAACGCCGGAAAAGCCGGAAAAGAAAGCCGCCCCCCAGAAAATGGCGGCGGCAAAGCCAGCGAAACCCGCCGCGAGCGTAAAACCGCCCGCGAAGAAAGCCGTTGTGCTCGCTAAAGCGGCCCTAACTAAAACTGCCCCCGCAAAGATCGCGCCGGCAAAGCAGCCTGCCACACCAAAGCCGCCGCCCGCGCGCACGATAGCCGTTGCCAAGCCTGAACCCGGCAAGAAGTCCATTCAAGGGATTCCGAAAAAGATGGCGGCGCGTGCCAAGGTTTCAGAAATCGTTCTCCCGCTCAATTACCGTCCTTCCGAGGACGAATCATTCATGAACGGGATGCATCGCGCATACTTTCGCAAGCGGCTCATCGAATGGAAGGACGATATCCTGCGACAGACGCGGGAAACGCTAGCCATCTTGCATGAGGATTCAACCCAGCACGCCGACCTTGCTGACAGGGCGACTTCCGAAACGGACCGCGCCACGGAGCTGCGCACGCGCGACCGGCAGAGGAAGTTGATCTCTAAAATCGACGCGGCCCTGTCGCGCATCGAAGACGGCACTTACGGCTTTTGCGAAGATACGGGGGAGCCGATCGGCCTGAAGCGACTCGATGCCCGGCCCATCGCAACGCTTTCGGTCGAAGCCCAGGAGCGCCACGAACGGCGCGAGAAGGTATACCGGGAAGAATGAGCCCCTGCGGGCTTTTACACCGCGTCACTGCCGCGCTTGTGCCGGATTGGGTCGCGTCTTCACGCGGCCTTAACGGCTTGACGTGCATCATTCGAGCACTTACCGCCCTTGCGTCGCGAAAGGATGTAGCGCCCGTGTTTCGTTCCCAGTTCCGATCCCAGTCCCGATCCCCGTGGAGCTCCGGCTTTGCCGCCGCCGTTTATGCTCTTGTCCTGCCAACCACAGGTCTACTTGCGCTTGCCGGTCACGGCGAAAGCAGGCCGCCTCAATCACGGGAAAACAAGAGTGCCGCCGCCCAAGCGCAACCAGCGCCGCCTAAAGCTGTGGTCGTCGTCACCGGAACGCTCGACCTCGGAAAAATTACGATTGCCGACTTCGGCGATGTCGAACCTGCAGAGCGCTGAAAAACGCTTTCCACCGCCGCTGTGCAACCCAAGCGCATATGGCGTCTAAGGAAGTTCCCCGCTCCCGCCGGACGATTGTCCAGACGATTGTCCAAGTGCACGCGCTGGCCGCGTAAACACAGTCGCAGCCTGCGTCACCGGCTCCGCAATTGGGCGGCGCCTTTCGCCAATACCCGTTTCAACAACAACATCCACCGGACCGCCCGTCATGATGAGATGCTCGACGCCGTCGCGGCGGATGAGCACGAGTTTGCGCTTGCCGTCGAGATTTGCGTGTTCAATGACCGCCAATCTCGGTTCGGGACGCGGCTTGAAAAACAGTTCGCCGGGCGACGTGCCGCTCATATATGCGCGCACGCCAACAACGGCCGCTACTGCAACGGCCGCCAATACGCTGAGCATGACGACCCAATAAATAAGATCCCACATAAAGCCCCTCCCCGGCTCGTCCGAGCCGCCCTGCAAAAAAATAAGCGGGTGAAGCCGCCGGCTCACCGATTCGTACCGCGCTCAACTCCGCGATTCTGTGCGTCTCAAACTATAACCCGCAATTCACGCCATTTTAACCCTAATGATCGAAGTGTTGCAGGGAATAAAACAGCCGCCCTGAACCGGTACACCAGTTGTTGCGCCCATTGTTGCGTTTGAGTTGATCCATGCACCTCGCCCAAGCCCTGCGCCTTGAGAATCAGATAACGTGCGCAGCTATGAACAATCGCGAGGCGTTGAAGATTGAGGCCGCAGCCCTTGATCCGCTCACCGCAGCGGGCGGGATCGGCGGCTTTTTATCAACAATATTCGTCGTAGCCGCGGCCGGCGCCATAGTTTTCGGCTTGTTGACGTCGGGCTCGGGCGAGCCCCTGCTGTTAACTATTCTTGCCGTGCTGGCAATGCTCGGCACCTTCATGCTTTTGGGCATTGCGGCCGGCCATGTGCGCATCGGCGCGCGCCTGCCGGCTGGCGACGTACTCAAGGCGGCATTTGATGCGAGCGACGAGACAACGCTGATTGCATCGGCCTCCGGCAACGTTCTCTACTGGAACCCCGCGCACGAGAACATTTTCGGCCGCTCCGAAGGCGGCCCCTTAGCTGCAATCGGGGCCGCATTTGCGGGCGACCCAGAATCTTCGCAGGCCTATTTCCGTTTGATGCGTTCGGCCGAGCGCGGAGAGGCCCGGCGCGAAGAAGTTCGCCTCAAGGCAAATGCATTCGGGCCGAACCAGTCCGCATGGTTGCGACTTTCGGTTCGCCCGTTCCCATCGCCCGTGCGCGACCCTGCCGACACGACGCGCCGCGAAACTCTAGTTGTGTGGACCATCAACGACATCACGGACGAACGCACACGTGAGGTTCAGCGCATCGGCGGACTCGAAATGGCGCTCTCCGGTTTTGACAGCATGCCCGTTGGCTTTATGTCTATTTCCGCAAGCGGATCGGTGTCCCATGTCAACATCACGTTTGAGTCTTGGCTCGGATACGAGCCAGGCGCGCTCAGAACCCGCGCGGCAATGTTGATGGATCTTGCCGGCGGCGACGGCGCCAAGGTCTTGGAACAACTCGCCTCCGAGGCCGACGCCGAACGCCGGTCGATCGATCTCGATTTGCCGCGCGAAGACGGCCGCATCGTGCCCTTGACGCTTTACGCCGAACCCGCTGGCGACGGCTTCACCATCACAGCCTTGAACCGCACGCATCGCGGCCTTTCGGGCGGCGGCTCCACGAGCGAAATCCGCCTGTCGCACTTCTTCCAGTCGGCGCCATTCGGCATAGCAACGATCAACGGCGACGGTCGCATCGCCAGCGCAAACGCCGCCTTCGTTCGCATGATGACAGATGGCCGCGCCCCGCTTGGCGATCTGGCCCGCGACGCCCTCGGCCGCTACGCCGAAGTTCATGAACGCGAACAGCTTGAATCTGGGCTCTCTGCAGTCCTCTCGGGTCGCGGCAACGTGGCACCGATCGACATTACAGACGGGGAATCGAGACAAGCCTACCGCCGCGTTTATATGAGCCCGCTCGCAGCGAGTGCGGGCGCGGAAGCGGCAGCCCTCTATCTCATCGACACGACCGAACAGCGGGCGCTGGAAGCTCGCTATGCGCAGGCTCAGAAAATGGAGACTGTCGGCAACCTCGCCGGCGGCGTCGCTCACGACTTCAACAACGTTTTGACGGCCATCATCGGCTTCTCGGACTTGCTGCTCCAGACCCAGCGCCCGAGCGATCCTGCTTATAAGGACATCAAGAACATCCAATCGGCCGCATATCGCGCGGCAGGCCTGGTCGCCAATTTGCTTGGTTTCGCGCGCAAGCAAACGCAGCAAATTTCGGTCCTGAACCTTGGAGAACTGACAACCGATCTCACTCCGATGCTCAGAACATTGGCTGGCGAAAAAATTGAACTGAAGTTCCAGTCCGACCGCGATCTCTGGTACGTCAAGGCCGACAAAACCCAGATCGATAACGTCATCCTCAATCTTTGCAAAAACGCCCGCGATGCCATGCCGTCCGGCGGCAAGCTCTCGATCCGCACCAAAAACATTTCCGAGCGCGACAGCCAGAAGATGGGACCTGTGGTCGGATTCACAACCGGCGAATATGTTTTGATCGAAGTCGAAGACACCGGCACCGGCATGAGCCAGGATGTCATGGAGAAAATCTTCGAGCCGTTCTTCACCACAAAAGGCATTGGCAAGGGCACAGGCATTGGACTGGCGTCTGTCTACGGCATCGTCAAACAGTCGGGCGGCTATATTCAGCCATTGAGCGACATTGGCAAGGGCACGACGTTCAAGGTCTTCCTGCCGCGCTACATCATCGAAGCGGATGAAGACGTCGAAGCCGCCGCCCAAGTGAAGGCCGCCGCCAAAAAGGACGCGCGCAACGCCGATCTGACCGGCACAGGGCGCGTGCTGCTGGTCGAAGACGAAGTCGAAGTTCGTCAGTTTGCAGTACGTGCGCTCAAACGCCAAGGCTACGAAGTGTTTGAGGCCGCCGACGGCGTTGAGGCGCTTGAAATGATGCGCGCCAATCCGGGCAAAGTCGATATCGTCGTCTCAGACGTTATCATGCCGGAGATGGACGGACCGACGTTGTTCAAGGAACTGCGCAAGGACAATCCGTCCATCAAAGTGATTTTGGTCTCTGGCTACCCGAACGAAGCCTTCCGCGAAAGCCTCGGCACCGACGACTTCGCGTTCCTGCCAAAGCCATTCTCGCTGCCGCAGTTGGCCGAGAAAGTGAAAGAAGAATTGGCGAAGTAGAAACCGCTATGGCGCAAAGAGTATCGCAGCCGTTGCATTTGCCGCCCGGATTGGTTCCTGGATTGGCCGCCCGGATTAGCCACAATGACTCACAATGACTACGGCGCTGCAGTGTCGCCCCCAGTGTCGCCCGAAGTTTCGCCCGAATTGGCAGGCGCGGCGGGCACTTCAAAAGTACTGTCGCTACCCGTTGGGGGCGTATATGCGTCATTTGCCTTTGTATTTGCAGCGGGGGGCTTTGCAGTAGCCGGTTGTGACCGCCGCTCAGCCTTCGGCTTGGATCCGGACTTGGCTGCGGGTGCTGCCGCTGTAGCGGGTGCCGCGTCGCCCACATCGGTATTAGCAGGCGCGCCACCTTCTTCACCGTCATTCGCCGGGGCGGGTGGCGGCGCGGTCGGGTCAGCATTGGGATTGAGCTCCAGGCGTTGCGCCGCTTCGCCCGCGCGGATAGCGTCGCCCGTCAGCGTCACTTCGCGGCAACCGAATTTAATCTGCTCATCGAGCGTAATGAAAAGTTCGATTTCCCGAATGCGTTCCGCCGCGAGATTAGACTTCGCCCAGGCCGGTCCACGCTGAACATCAGCCAGAATGCCCGATTGTATAAATGTTGCCTGCTCGCTCTTGAGCTGCACGCACGTTTCCTTATCGAGCTTCGGCGCAGCCCAGACGGGAAGCGCAACAAAGACGAACGCACACGCGACAGCAGCAATTTTGCCAACCTGAGACATACTCAACTTTCATACGCACGAATGATGGCAATAAAATCACTAGCCTTGAGGCTTGCCCCGCCGACCAGCGCCCCGTTGACATTTTCAACAGACAACAAGGCCTTGGCATTATCGGGTTTGACCGAGCCGCCGTAAAGGATTCGCATTTTGGAGCCTTCCGCCCCAAAGCGCCCCAAGAGATCCCGCCGGATTGCGGCATGCACTTCCGCGACATCCGCGATCGTTGGCGTCAACCCCGTGCCGATGGCCCAGACCGGCTCATAGGCGACGACGGTATTGGCCGAATTTGAGTCATCCGGCAGCGAGCCTTTGAGTTGCCGCGCCACCACAGCGAGTGTCAGGCCCTCCTGGCGTTCGCCCTGCGTTTCACCAATACAAATAATCGACGTCAGCCCGGCCCGGTGCGCAGCTGATGCTTTGAGTCGCACAATGTCGCTGGTCTCTCCGTGATCGGCGCGCCGCTCCGAATGTCCAACAATGACGGCCGACGCTCCGGCGTCCTTCAGCATTTCCGAGGCGACGTCCCCAGTATGCGCGCCGTTTACCTTAGCGTGACAATCTTGCCCGGCAAACGTTAGCGCGCCACCTTGGGCTGCTTCAGCCATAGCCATGAGAAGGGTCGCTGGCGGGGCTAGCATGACCTCCACGGGGAGCGCGGCCAAAGGTCCAGAGACCGCGTCGCGGACGGCCAGCGCCTCTTGGATGGCCGATTTGAGGCCATTCATCTTCCAATTGCCCGCCACCAGCGGCTTTGGGCCCGCATTCGATCCGGCCATATGGTTTATGTCTCCTGTAAGCCGCTCGCCGGATGCCAAACACCGCGGCATGGAAACCAATTCTCGTCATCCAGACCCAATCCTGGCCCGATGCCCTGCATACCCGCCCTCACCCCGCCCTTGCAATCGGAACCGGGCTGCGCTTCATATCACGCCAGCAAGGCCCGTCACCTGCGGGCCGCTGACCTTTTTCACTTGCAGGCGCACCCCGCCGCCCTTCGCGGGCCGTTGGGACACGCCCGGAACCACGGGAAACGATCCTCCATGCTCGAGTCTTTGAGACGTGGCGCCCAAACTTGGGTGGCTAAGATTCTTTTCGGTATACTTGTTTTCTCATTCGCTATCTGGGGCGTCGCCGACGTGTTCACGGGCTTCGGCCGCGGTTCCATTGCCAAGGTAGGCGACACGGGCATTACAGCCGAAGAATACAGCCGTGCCTTCCAAAACGAACTTGAGAAATTCTCGCGCCAGGCCGGCAATCGCCTCACGGCCGAACAGGGCCGCGCCATCGGTCTTGACCGCCGTGTGCTTGGTCAACTCATTGGCGGAGCGGCTGTCGAACAGCATGCAACCAGCCTCGGTCTTGCGCTTTCCGACAAGACGCTCGCCGAGATGATCGCCAACGATCCCGATTTCAAAGATGCGACGGGCAAGTTTTCCAAGGAAAATTTCGCGGGCATTTTGCGCCAGATCGGCCTCTCCGAGCAGAGCTTCCTAAGACTGCGCCGCAAGGATGAACTAAGGACGCAAGTTTTCAGCGCTTTTGTGAAAGGTCAAACCGTACCCAAGCCTATGCTTGAGACGATGCACGCTTACAATCAAGAAAAGCGCGTCATCGAATGGCTCAATCTCGACGC
>JANOKW010000236.1:0-2546 GCA_031419475.1 Hyphomicrobium sp.
CGCGAGAACATTTCTTCCCGTATTTTGTGTTCTGGAAGGAAGCATATCAAATCGCCAAATGCCCTCTAGGGCATGCAGGCCACCCGTGGCTGCATAATGCGAAACGCGGGATCCGGCGTAACAAACATAGACCAGGATCGATTGGCGCCCGTTCTGAAGCCGATTTGACCCTCGACGCCAGCGACGGACTGGCCTGATTTCGCTACGCCTCGACCTGGAAGCTCTTCTAGGGGTCGGCTATTTTGCTGGGCTGTGTGGAATAACGAGTTGCAGCACCCACTTACACCTATTGCGACAAAACGAACGATCATTCGTCTTGACTTCGCCAAATTTGTGATCCAAACAAAACGAGCATTCGTTTTAGCTCATGGTGGGCGCAGCCTCGGTGGAAACCAGAGGTGAGCGGCGCGCCATCTCTTTGGAGCCGGTTCGTCCATGCCTAAACTCAAACCAGAAACCGAAAATCTTCGCCGCCAGCACATTCTGGATGCCGCCGAGAGCTGTTTCAATCGCGGCGGCTTTCACGCCACCACCATGCAGGACATCTGCAAAGAAGCCGCCGTTTCTCCGGGTGCGCTCTACGTCTATTTTGGCAGCAAGGAAGACCTAATCGCAGGCCTGTGCGAGCGCGACCGCGCCGAACTCGCGGAACGCTTGGAGAAAATGGCAGAAGCGCCGGACTTTCTGGCGGCTCTCGTCTCGATTGGCGAAAACTACTTTATCGACGATCCCGCTTCGAAACAGCGCGTCGCCGTTGAGATGGGGCTGGAGGCCACCCGTAACCCGCGCGTTGCCGAAATCTTCCTGAGTGCCGACAAGTTTTGTCACGACAGTTTCGAAGCCTTGTTCCAGCGCTTGAAGGACTCGGGCCGCATCGCCCCATCGATCGACATCGCCACACTCGCCAAGGTCTTCCACGTTATCGGCGACGGCCTGTTCTGGCGCCGGGCCGTTGTGCCCAATTACGACGTGCGTGAGGTGCTGCCAGTGCTAACAGCAATGATCGGCGCCCTCGTCAATCCCGTAGATCCGCATAGTACATCGAACATTTCCGCGACGGAAGGGCAGCGCTATGAGTAAGATAGGCATACTCGCCGCGCTTGCGATCATGGCCGCAGCCGGTGGCGGATATTTATATTGGCAAAGCCATAATGCCGATTTCGCAAAACAGACGGAACAAGCCGCTGCGTCACGGAAAGACGAGGCGCCGAAAGCGCCCGCCATTTCCGTCACCCGGTTGAAGACGTCAGAATTCGTTGAAAATGCGCTGGTCACCGGCTCGCTCATTGCACGCGAGGAAATTCTTGTCTCTCCCGAGATCGAAGGATTTCGCGTTGTCGAACTTTTCGCCGACGAAGGCAGCTCGGTGAAAAAGGGGCAGGTTTTGGCACGTCTGGTCGCCGAGCAGCTCGACGCTCAGGTGGCCCAAAACGAAGCCAATACAGCCCGTGCCAACGCCGCCATCGCCCAAGCCAAAAGCCGGATTACCGAAGCAGAGGCGCGCAAGAGCGAAGCGGACGCGCAGTTGGAACGCGCCGTGCCGTTGAAGAAATCAGGCTACCTTTCGGGCTCCGTCTTTGACCAGCGGGAAGGTGCTGCACGCACAAGCGAAGCGCAGGTTGCCGCCGCCCGCGATGGCCTCGCCTCGGCCGAAGCAGAAAAAGCGCAAGTCGAAGCGCAGTTGCGCGAACTCAATTGGCGCCGGGGCAATACGGAAGTCAAATCTCCCGAAGATGGAGTTGTCAGCCGGCGCAACGCGCGGATGGGCGCGGTCGCATCGGCTGCGGGCGAACCCATGTTCCGCATCATTTCCAAAGGCGAAATTGAGCTCGATGCCGAAGTCGTTGAGACTGAACTCGCCAAGATTAAAGATGGCCAGAAGGCGCGCGTTTTAGTTCCAGGCGGCGCCGAAGTCGACGGCGTTGTGCGTTTGGTTTCGCCCGAAATAGACCGCACCACGCGCATGGGCCGTGCCAAGATCTTCCTCGGCGCCAAGCCGGGACTGCGCATCGGCGCATTCGCACGCGGAACGATCCAAACGGCGTCAAGCCGCGGATTGGGCGCGCCAACCGCAGCAGTCATGTTCGATCCAGCCGGAGCCTATGTTCAGCTCATCGACGGGGATAGAGTGCACCGCCGCCTCGTCAAAACCGGGCTTGTTTCAGGCGACCTCATTGAAATCACCGAAGGGCTGAAAGAGGGCGACACAATTGTCGCACGTGCCGGCACTTTCCTGCGCGACGGCGACGTCATCCGCCCGATCCTGCTTGACGACAAGATCAGTGCTTCTGCGGCGGGGGCAAAATAGTGCGCATCAACTTCTCCGCATGGGCCATTCGCAATCCTGTCCCGCCGATTTTGCTGTTCTCCGTGTTATGCGTTCTCGGCATCATGAGTTTCATGAGACTGCCGGTCACGAAGTTTCCCAACATCGACGTGCCGGTTATCTCGGTGACGATGACGCAAAGCGGCGCCGCACCGGCCGAACTCGAAAGCCAGATCACGAAGGAAGTTGAAGACGCGGTCGCCAACATCACAGGCGTCAA
>JANOKW010000237.1:0-6451 GCA_031419475.1 Hyphomicrobium sp.
GAGTTCGAATGGCGCTTCAACCATCGCTACGATCTTGCCGCCATGATATCCGTGCTGACACTCGCCGCCGTCAGAACACCCCCGGTCACCTACTATGACCTCAAGTGGGCTGACTATGGTGCGTAATCAGGTTTCCGGAAGTAAAGTGCTTGTATGGTCTATCGCTCTAAAGACCGAAGAATAGGAATAGCCGCAACACTTTGACCATTAAGTTGGCATTGCCCTCAAGATCGTCACTGATGCCACACACATTGCCGACCCGATGGATAGACTCTTCACGCCAATCGGCGAAAGGTGGTCGACGGGGAGAGGGAATCTATTCACCGCTCTCCAAAAATCGCTGAGCCCACGCGCACGTGTGTTGCGCCGAACTCGATTGCGGTTTCAAAGTCGCTGCTCATGCCCATGCTGAGGCCCGAAAGGCCGCATTCCCGGGCAAGTTTCTGCAGGAATGCGAAATGTACGGCCGGCTCTTCTTCGACCGGCGGAATGCACATGAGACCTGCAATTTCGAGTTTCAATTCAGCCCGGCACATCGCGACGAAGGCTTTGGCCTCGCGCGGCATGACGCCCGCCTTCTGCGGTTCTTCGCCCGTGTTCACTTGAATGAAGAGCTGTAACTTGCGGCTTTGCCTCAACATTTCGTCGGCAATCGCCCGCGCAATCTTCTCTCGATCTATGGAATGGATCGCGTCAAACAACGCCACACCCTCTTTGGCTTTGTTGGATTGCAGCGGCCCAATGAGGTGCAATTTGACATCCGGGAACTCAGCTTTAAGCGCCGGCCATTTTCCCTGCGCCTCCTGCACACGGTTTTCGCCGAACACGCGCTGGCCGGCCTCCAGCACGGGCCGCACCTCGCCGGCACCGAACGTTTTAGATACCGCGATGAGCTGAGCCGAGCCGGCGTTGCGACGAGCGTGACGCTCGGCATCTGCAACGCGGCCGCGAACTCCTGCTATTCTCTCGTGTAAATGCGTATTCAAGATGCCGCCGTTTCTGTAATTGCCTTTTAACCTTGTGGAACAGTTCAGTTAGAGACCGAACCGTGCCAGCGAACAAGTGTCGCAAGTCTGGGTAGGATGCGATGGCCTACATATTGTCCCGAAGTTCTGACGACGCGGAAAACGAAAAGGAGTTCCCCTCGATGCTGAAACTTGCCGACGCCCGCCGCATCATTGCAGCTGCTGAAAAGAAGGCTGCCGAGATCGGCCAGCCCATGAACATCGCCATCGTCGATGAGGGTGCCAATCTGATTTCGCACATTCGTATGGACAACGCCTGGATCGGCTCGATCGACATTTCGATCAATAAGGCGTTCACCTCGCGCGCGTTCAATATCTCGACCAAAGAACTGGCGGAAAACAGCCAGCCGGGAGACCAGTTTTTCGGTATCCACGCCTCGAACCACGACCGCGTCATGATCTTCGCTGGTGGCATTCCGCTGAAGGATAAGTCGGGCTCCGTCATCGGCGCAATCGGCGTCTCGGGCGGCGGTGGCGCACAGGATCACGAGGTCGCTGAAGCGGGGGCCGCCGCGCACACGTGTTAAGTTAAAACCATCTGCGGCCACACAGCGGCGGGCGGGGCATCATGTCTTTGCCCGCCCTTTGTTTTAGCTTTCCGGATGCATAGCCATTACTCGATGGCAACTCGAAACTGCATAGGCGCATCACCATAGTGCTCGAAATCGTGGCCCTCGCTCGATAACAGAACGAGGTATTTTCGATTGATGAACACCTTGTCGCGCCAAACTTTTTCCTCATTCAGCATACAGATCGCTACAAGCTTTTTGAGGTGCCCCGAGGCTGTTGTTCTATTTCCCAAGCCGTACTGGCTTCGATCTCCCAGTTCGCTCCGTCGTCGGCTTTGCCGACTGCTGTGATTTTGGCTGCTTCATTTGATCATATTCATTTTTTGTTGATTTTCGATCATGATAGGCGACTCTTGTTCGTGGTCTGCGCATGATACCGGCGTCATAATCAAAATAGTATAATTTTTGTGCTTGACAACGATGGTCAAACCCGCCTTGACCCCTCTCAACTTTCAGGCTCTTTACCGGCAAACGCCATATTCCACCGAAAGACCCTGAACTCCCATGGCATCCGAACGCTACAACGCTCCCGCACGCGAGAAACATTGGCAGCAAGCCTGGGATAACGCGGAGATTTTCCGCGCCGGGGCGAACGAAAAAGGCCCCAAGTGCTACGTCCTTGAGATGTTTCCGTACCCATCGGGACGCATCCACATGGGGCACGTGCGCAACTATGCCATGGGCGACGTGTTCGCCCGCTACAAGCGCATGAAGGGTTTCAACGTACTCCACCCCATGGGCTGGGACGCGTTCGGAATGCCTGCCGAAAACGCCGCCATGGAGCGCAACGTTCACCCGGGCAAATGGACTTATCAGAACATCGACACGATGCGCGGACAGCTCAAATCTATGGGCCTATCGCTCGATTGGTCACGCGAGATCGCGACCTGCTCGCCCGACTACTATCAGCATCAGCAAAAGCTGTTTCTTGATTTCCTCAAGAAGGGCATCGCCTACCGCAAGTCGTCAAAAGTGAATTGGGACCCAGTCGATCATACGGTGCTCGCCAACGAGCAGGTCATCGACGGGCGCGGCTGGCGTTCAGGTGCGCTTGTCGAACAGCGCGAGTTGACGCAATGGTTCTTCAAGATCACCGACTACGCCCAGGAGCTGCTTGACGATCTCGAAACGCTCAACAACTGGCCGGAAAAAGTGCGCCTCATGCAAGCGAACTGGATCGGCCGCTCGGAAGGCATGTTGATCCGCTGGGCGCTTGACGCGAAAACTGCACCCAATGGCATGAGCGAAGTTGAAGTCTACACGACCCGGCCCGATACACTCTTTGGCGCATCATTCGTCGCGGTTGCTGCCGATCATCCGATCGCCAAAGCAGCGTCAGAAAAAAACCCCGAACTCGCCGCGTTCTGCGATGAATGCCGGCGCATGGGCACGTCAGTCGCCGACATAGAAGCCGCCGAAAAACTCGGTTTCGACACAGGGCTGCGCGCCGTTCATCCCTTCGACAAGGATTGGCAAGTGCCGATCTACGTCGCCAATTTCGTGCTGATGGACTACGGCACCGGTGCCATTTTCGGCTGCCCGGCGGGCGATCAACGCGACATGGATTTCGCGCGCCGCTACGATCTCCCCGTGGTGCCCGTGATCCTGCCACCCGGCGAAGACGCGAAGACATTTGAGCTGACGAACAAGGCTTATGTCGATGATGGCGTGATGATCAATTCGCGTTTCCTCGATGGCCAATCGACCAACGATGCGTTCGAGGACGCCGCTTCCCGTCTTGAAAAACAAAAGCTCGGTGGCAAGCCCCAGGGCCAGCGCAAGGTCAATTTCCGCCTGCGCGACTGGGGCATTTCGCGTCAGCGCTATTGGGGCTGCCCCATCCCGATCGTGCATTGCAAGGATTGCGGCGTTGTTCCGGTTCGTGAAAAAGATCTGCCGATCAAACTCCCTGAAGACGCGACGTTCGACAAGCCTGGCAATCCGCTCGACCGCCATCCGACATGGAAAAATTGCGCGTGTCCGAAATGCAAACAACCCGCGACACGCGAAACCGACACGATGGATACCTTCGTCGATAGCTCCTGGTACTACGTGCGCTTTACCGCGCCGCAGTCGGACACCCCGGTTGACAAAAAAGCCGCGCAATATTGGCTCCCGGTCGATCAGTATATCGGCGGCATCGAGCACGCAATTTTGCATTTGCTCTATTCGCGCTTTTTCGCCCGGGCCATGTGCGACACAGGACACCTCGCGTTCCAAGGCAACACGCGCGAACCGTTTGCGGCGCTCTTCACGCAAGGCATGGTGACCCACGAAACCTACAAATCGCAAGATGGCTACTGGCTGCTTCCGAGCGAAGTCAAATTTGAAGGCGAAGGCGCGTCGCGTCGCGCTGTCGAGATTGCAGACGGCCGACCCGTCACCATCGGCGACATTATCAAAATGTCGAAGAACAAGAAAAACGTCGTCGATCCTGACGACATCATCGCTCACTACGGCGCCGATTGCGCCCGCTGGTTTATGCTGTCCGACAGCCCGCCGGAGCGCGACGTCATTTGGACTGAAGCTGGTGTTGCGGGTGCTGGGCGCTTCATCCAGCGGGTCTGGCGCATCGTCGATGAGATTGCCGAGAAGTATCCGTCCAAGCTCGCGGCGAAACCAGCAGCCTTCGGCCCTGAGGCACTCGAGGTGCGCAAAGCCGCCCACCGGGCGCTTGACCAAGCCGGCAAGACGATTGAAGGGCTCCGATTTAACGTCGCGGTCGCCCAAGTCCACGAGTTCGCCAATGTGCTCCAGTCCGGGTTATCCAAGTCTGGAGATGGCCTCGATTGGGCCGCCCGGGAGGCCGGAGAACTGCTTATTCGCATGATCGGCCCGATGATGCCGCATTTAGCTGAAGAATGCTGGGCGCGGCTTGGATACAACACGTTGCTCGCGAACGAACACTGGCCCGTCCCTGAGGCGGCTCTGCTCGTTGACGATCAAGTGACCATTGCCGTACAGGTAAATGGCAAACGCCGGGACGAGCTCGTGATTTCCCGGTCCGCAGGCAATGCGGACGTGGAGGCTGCGGCATTGAAGCTTGAACCGGTGATCAAGGCGCTCGAAGGCCGTCCGGTCAAAAAGGTTATCGTGGTGCCGCAAAGGATCGTGAATGTTGTCGGCTGAAATGAAAATCGGCACTGCTTCGCGGTTGGTGAAAACCTTGCGGGCCGCTGGCGCTCTGCTTGGCCTCGCGGGCGCGTTGGCTTTGGCCGGCTGCGCGGACGGCGGATCAAGTTTCCGCCCGCTCTACGGCTCGTCTGAACTCGGCGGCGCCGGCGTCCAAGAAAAACTGGCGACCGTCGATATCGCGCCCATTCCTGGCCGGGTTGGCCAGCGCCTCAGAAATGAATTCATCTTCCAGGCAACCGGCGGCGGCGAAGCGCTACCTCCCGAGTACCGGCTGGAAGTCGCCGTTCGCGAATCTGTATCGTCAACGCTCGTCAAAATCGATGGCAACGCGCGCGGTCAGATCTACAATCTCGATGCTCAATTCTCGCTGATTCGCATCGCAGACAAGAAAATGGTTCTCACGGGCCGCAGCTACGGTCGCGCCGGATTTGAACGCTTGACGTCGATTTTTGCCAACGTGCGCGCCAGAGAAGACGCGGAGAATCGCGCCGCCAAAACAGTGGGCGAAGAAATGCGCACCCGCTTGCTTGCATATTTAGCTCAGCCCGTGTGACGTTGACGGTGAGTCAACACATAATTCCCGCGCCTGAGGTGCCCAAATGGTCGTTGTAAAAGCCGGGCAGGCCGCATCGTTCCTCAAATCGCCACCTGCTTCGCTCATAGCGGTTCTGTTTTTCGGCACCGATCCCGGACTCGTCAGCGAGCGCTCCGGCCAATTGGCGCGGCTTTTAGCGTCGCGCGAAAATCCAGAAGGCGAAATCCTCCGGCTCGACGACGGCGACCTCGACGATGATTCCGGGCGGCTCCTTGTTGAACTCGAAACCCGGCCCATGTTTTCCGGCCGCAAGATAGTGCGCGCCACGGCCGGGCGGCGCTTGTCCGCCGCCCTTTTGAAGCCATTGCTCGGTCAAGGTGCGCTCGAAGGCTTCCTGATTGTTGAAGCCGGAAATCTCAAGGCTGACGATGCGCTCCGTTCGTTGTTTGAAGGCGCGGCCCATACGGCAGCCGTCGCCTGCTATCCGGATGACGATGCGGCCATTGAAGGCCTGATCAACGAGGTCCTGTCGTCCTTCCACGTCCGCATTACACCCGACGGCCGCGAATTGCTTTTATCGCGCCTTGGCGCCGACCGCTCGCTATCCCGCGCCGAAATCGAGAAGCTGGCCATCTACGCAAGCGGCCGCGAAACCATAACAGCCGACGACGTCGAGCAGATTGTCGGTGACGCCGCCGACCTGGCGCTTGAGAAAATCTCTGAAGCAGCAGCAGCCGGAGACTCGGCCCGGGCTATTACCGATTTTGGCCGTGCCATTGCTTCAGGCGAGAGCGCCCAGGCGATTATTCTGATTACACAAAGGTACTTCCTCAAACTTCATCGTATTCGCGGCGAGGTCGATCAAGGGCGCAGCTTGGACGATGCGCTCCGGGGGTTGAGGCCGCCCCTACATTTCAAACAACGCGATGCCTTCGCGGCCCAATGCCGCCGCTGGACAAAGACGGGCCTCGACCAAGCGTTGAAACGCATTTCGGACACCGCGAAGGCAGCCCGCTTGTCGTCAGCACTGGAAGATACGCTCGCTGAACGCCTGATCTTAGCCTTAGCAGGGCTTGCAAACGTCGCGTCCTCTGCCGCGGCACGCCGCCGCTAGAGTGCTTCCGGAAAAAGCTTGTCCGCGCGCGACCGCTTGGAAGTCCCCTTGCGGGGAAGGCGGGGATGGGAAC
>JANOKW010000238.1:0-16283 GCA_031419475.1 Hyphomicrobium sp.
AAACAACACGGCCGTTTCGCTGGCGTCCACTGAGAGCGCTTCGGCACCCCGGGCGGCGGCGATTTTTTCCATCGCATCGCACAGCGCCGCGCCGACGCCCTGGCGCGCATGATGCGGATGCACGTAGAGCATGTCGAGAACTTTGTTGTCCTTGGTGAGCGAGGCAAATCCCGCGTGCTCCCCCTCCACATGCACAATCAGCGTCGTGGCTTCGCCAAGCCGCTTGGCGAATGCTTCCGCGTCCTCGGCTTGCTCGATCCAAGCGAGGCGCTGGTCTTCGCCGTAGTCGTCTTGGGTCAATTCCTCGATCGACTGCGCAAACACTTCGCGCAACGCCATCGTGTCGGCGGGGAGGAAGGGACGGAGGGGATAGTTGCTCATATTGCGGCCTCCGAGACGTGGAGCACTCTCTCCACTTGCTTTCCCGGGCGAGCGGCCGAGCGAAGCGGCTTCGGCCGCACATGCGGGACCCAGCTAAGCTTCGGCAATGCGCCATGATCGCGGCTTGGACGGGTCCCCGCCGGAGACCTGATGCAGCGCGTGCGCTGCATCAGCGCGGGGATGACGCCAGGAGAGATAGCGTGCGCCGGACTTCTCATCGCTACTCCCGCCACCTGCGTCCCCGGACGAGGCGCCGTGCGCAGCGAGGCCCGAAGATCCGGGGTCTTCACCCCAAGCGGGCTTGTGAAGATCCCGGCTCGCGCGCGGACATTTGTGCCTCGCGCATTACGTTGCCTTCGTGGCCGCGCTTGGCCGGGAACGCGGGTGGAGAGAGTGTGCGCCGCCATCGTCATCGCGCGACCTCTGTCGAGCCGGAGGCACGCACTTCCCAAGTCGTTTCGATTTCACCCGTCTCTTTGTTTTTTGTGTCCTTCAGCGCGATGCCCATCGCGGCGAGTTCATCGCGGATGCGGTCGCTTTCTTTGAAGTCTTTGGCTTTGCGGGCGCCTTTTCGAGCCTCTATGAGAGCCTGAACTTTCGGATCATTGGATACATCGAGTTGAATCAGAGCATTTGTAGCGGCGCCTAGTTCAATATTATCAAAACCGAGAAGCTGAAGACCAAGTCTGAAATCTCTGCGCGCGGCGTCGTCACCCGATTTTGCCAATTTATAAAGTCCATGCATTTGAGTGATAAACAATGGAGTGTTTAAGTCGTCGCGTAACGGGTTTCCGTCGCGCAATGTGGCCGAGAAACCTGCTGTATTGGTTCCAAAAGCCATATCGGACCACCGATTGATCGTAGCATCTGCTTCCTCAAGCCGCTTCACTGTAAAATCGATCGGTTCTCGATAATGCGTCATGAGCATCGCAAGCCGCAACACTTCGCCCGGCCACTTGCGGCCTCCAAACTTCGTCGTCTCCAACAACTCATTGATCGTGACGAAATTCCCCAACGACTTACTCATCTTCTCGCCTTCAACCTGCAGGAAGCCGTTGTGCATCCACACGTTTGCCATGACAGCCGTGCCGTGCGCGCAGCGCGATTGCGCAATTTCGTTCTCGTGGTGCGGGAAGATCAAATCCAAGCCGCCGCCATGAATATCGAACGTTTGTCCCAAATACCGTTCGCTCATGGCCGAGCATTCGATGTGCCAGCCGGGACGCCCACGCCCCCACGGGCTGTCCCAGCCCGGTTCCTCGGGGGACGACAGCTTCCACAGCACGAAGTCGCCCGGGTTCTTCTTGTGCGCATCGACTTCGACGCGCGCGCCGGCCTGCTGCTCGTCGAGCTTGCGGTTCGAGAGCTGGCCATAGTCCGGCATCGACGCCGTATCAAACAGCACTTCGCCCGCCCCCGCGAGCGAACTTCCAAGTGGTCGCGCCACGTAGGCGTGCCCCTTGGCAATGAGTTGCACGATGATGGCAATCATCTGAGCAATGTTGTCGGTCGCGCGGGGTTCATGCGTCGGCTCCAGGCATCCGAGCGCTGCGACGTCGGCATGAAACTGGTTCGTGGTCTTTTCCGTCACCCGCGCAATCGCGTCGTTCAACGGCAGACCGGGAAAATCGCGCAGCGCGCGCGCGTTGATCTTGTCGTCCACGTCCGTGATGTTGCGCACGTAGGTAACATGCTTGTCGCCATAGATATGGCGCAGCAGCCGGTACAGCACGTCGAACACGATGACGGGGCGCGCGTTGCCAATGTGGGCAAAATCGTAAACCGTCGGCCCGCACACGTACATGCGAACATTTTTGTGGTCGATCGGCGCGAATTCCGCCTTCTCGCGGGTCAACGTGTTGTAGAGCCTCAAAACCACTTCAGCCTCTTCTCGTCCAATGTTCGCTGTTTAGCCCGCCAACTGGGTCATAGCAGGGGCTGGCACCCTCGTCATGCCACAGCGCAGGGGAGCGAGGATTAGCCACAAACAACACGTGAGGGGTCTGGAAGCGGCCGTTATGGGCGCCCTGGCACTAAGCGTCAAGGCGCTGAACACCTTAGGAAAACCGTTATAGCCACAATGGCTCCGCATTGACCCCCTAATGACGCGGGCTTAAGTTCACCCGAATCCGGCGCTGGCAGCTTATCTCGATCAGGGATCTGTGCCGAGCCGCATTTGCCGATATGGTTGTGACGCTGGCTCACAAATCGCGCGAGCCGGCGCGCCGTTGAAATTTGAAGGGGTGACGTTTGGGCGGTACACGCTGGCATCCGGACGCCGAAAGGCTGAGCGACGCGAAATTGCGTGCGCGCTCGCGCCTGGTGCGCAGCATTGGCCTCGCCATCATCGGGGCCATTGCGCTTTATATTCTTTTGGGAGCCCTCGCCTCGCCGCCGGCCTCGGCGCAAAGCTGGTGGCCGTTTGGCGGCAACGACGAGCCGCGCCGCCCGCCCGTGCCGCGCGAACCGATGCGCCAGCCGCCGCCCATTCCAGCACCCATCCCCCAACCATCGCCCGCGCCCGGTGGTGCCGCCAATTGGTCAACCAAGAACCCGATCTGCCTTCAGCTTGAACAGCGTCTGTTGCAAGAGGGCCAGAAGGGCAATCAATCGCGCGACCAGTTGCCAAAACTCGAAGCCGAAATCCGCAGCGTCGACCGGGCCTTTAATGTTGGTGCCTCGCAGCTCGACCGCAGCTGCTACGAAACGTTTCTCTTCACCAAGACGTTTAAGTCTTCGACACAGTGCAAAGAACTGTTGCGACAGGTCGAAGGCTCTAAGCGCCGTTTGGCCGAACTCGAAGCGCAGCGTCAGGATTTGATGGGGTCTGCCGGGCGATCCTACCAGGACGATATCGTCCGCGAACTCGCACGCAATAACTGCGGCGCCAATTACGTCGATCAAGCCCGCCGGCGCGACGGTGGCATCTGGGCCGACGAAGAGGCACTCGGGTCCAATACCTGGACACCACACGGCAACTCGGGTGTCGCGACATTCAAGACCGTTTGCGTGCGCCTGTGCGACGGCTACTATTTCCCGGTCAGCTTTTCGACGCTGCCGAGCCATTTTCCACAAGACGCCGAGGCGTGCTCATCGAAGTGCGCGGCGCCGAGCGAACTCTACTATCACCCCAATCCCGGCGGTGCGATGGAGCAAGCGGTGGCGCTGCAATCGAACGAACCCTACACGAAACTGAAGTCCGCATTCCGCTACCGCAAAGAATACGTCAACGGCTGCTCGTGCAAGGAAGCCGAATTCGTGCCGGCGGCGACCGCCGATCAGAAGGCTGAGGGTGGCGGCAACGCGAAGGTTCCTCGCACTTCCGCCGCACCCGCGCGCCGCGCCGAGACGGCGCCCGACGCGTCAGGCAATGTGACCACGGGCTCGACCGGGAAAGATGAAACCCTGGACTGGGCTCCGCAGGAGCCCCAGCCGCAATAAGGTGCACGCCGCAATAAGGTAAACATTGCGAATTTAACCCGGCTTGCCGCCGAGCCGAGCCAGGGTGCGCGCGCGGCCGATGAGCGGCAGTAACGCTTTCAATTCAGGCCCCGCTTCTTCCCCTGTCAGCGCCAAACGCAAGGGGTGAAATAGCGCCTTGCCCTTGGCGCCCGTCGCTGCCTTGACGGCATTGGTCCATGCACTCCACGTCTCGCCGTTCCAGGGTTCTTGCGGCAGCACTGTTGCAGCCTCGGCGTTGAAGGCGGCATCTTCAATCACCGGAGCAATGCCGCCCGATACGACTTGCCACCAGTGTTTGGCATCGGAAAGCACGGTGAGATTGCCTCTGACGGCTTCCCAGAACGGCGCGCCGCCCGCGATGCCCATCGCAGCGAGACGCTCTGCAACATCCTCGTAGGGTAACTTGTGCAACAGCTTCGCGTTCAAGCCCTTCAGGTCTTCAACGTCAAAGCGCCCAGGCGCCGTTGAAATTTTATTCAAATCGAGCAGCGCCGCCAGTTCTTCGCTGCGGCGGTGCGGCTCGATCGCATCCGACGTGCCAACGAGTGCGGCGTGGCTCAACACTGCCATCGGCTCAAGGCCTGCGTCGCGGAAACTCTGCACTGAGAGTGCGCCCAAGCGTTTCGACAACGCCTGACCATCTGCGCCTATTAGCAGGCTGTGATGCCCAAACGCCGGCGGCGTGCCGCCCAGCGCCTGCATCAACGCAACCTGCACGCCCGTGTTGGTGACGTGATCCTCACCGCGAATGATATGCGTGATGGCAAACTCGATATCGTCGACGACGCTTGTGAACGTGTAGAGAAACGAACCGTCCGCGCGGATCATGACAGGATCGGATAGCGAGCCGAGATCAACGGTCTGATCGCCCCGAATAAGATCGGGCCACGACACGATCGTCGGCTGGGGCACAAGGCCCTGCCCAGCGGCGGTATTGGGCAAACGGAAGCGCCAATGCGGCTTGCTGCGTTCGGCTTCAAGTTTAGCACGCTCGTCTGCTGAAAGTTTCAGCGCGGTACGATCGTAAATTGGCGGACGATGCATGGCGAGCTGGCGCTTGCGGCGGCGGTCGAGTTCGTCTTCGGATTCATAACATGGATAAAGCAGCCCGGCGGCTTTGAGTTTGTTCGCCGCCGCATCATACTGCGCCGTGCGCTTGGATTGCTGCTCTTCGCAGTCCCACCTCAACCCGAGCCAATTCAAATCGTCGCGAATGCCCTGCGCCAGTTCGTCCGTGGAGCGCGCAGTGTCCGTATCGTCAAGGCGCAGCATGAAGCGGCCGCCATGCTTCTTGGCATAGAGCCAATTCAAGGTGGCCGTGCGCACATTGCCGATGTGAATGCGGCCCGTGGGGCTTGGCGCGAAACGAACGAACGGTGTCATTGAAATCCTAGGGTCAGTGGCGATTGCACGGCACCCTAGCGTCCGCGCCCTCAAAGGCAAGAGCCGGGAAGCGCCACTAGTCCTGTTTGCCGCGCCCGCTCATTAAGCGCAGCGCCAAGGCTTGGATATCGGCACGGTCGGTGCTCGTAAATTTGACGCGCTCGCCACTCGCCAGAGTGATCGTCATTTCGAATAGGCTGACGGATTTCAGGACTATAGTCTCGGCGAGACCTGCCATGCCGAGTCCGGCGAGGAAAGTGGAGCCGATCAGGAAGCGAGTCATGGCACCCGTTTCATAGACGAAGTAGGCGAGAACGGTCGCGCAAATCACAAAGGCCGCGCTGCCCAAAATCAAACCCTGAATATTGCGGTCGCGGACTTCTTCGAGGGAAACACCTGCGACATCCGACAGCACGATGCGGTGGCGGCCGAAGCGCACGGCTTCTTCGCCTTGGCCGGTTGGCCCGCGTTCGATCTGCCACATAGGCGGACGCGATGCTGCGAGGATTGCTTTGCCCATCGTCTTTTGCTCACGACGTTTGCCGGTGTTGAAACCACACGCTGGCAAAAAGAGGTTGGGAAAGAGCTAACGCGGCGCCATTTGGCTACGTCTCACGCCCCATCGCCACCGTCGGCGGATGGCTTGACCAATAGTTTCTTGGCCTTTGCCGCAGGCGCGGCTTCAGGTTGCAGCTCCTCCCGGAATTTGTTGGTGATGGGGTAGCGCCGGTCGCGGCCGAAATTTTTCGATGAAATTTTGACGCCCGGCGCCGCCTGCCGCCGTTTGTATTCGGCGAGGTTGAGCAACCGTTCGATTTTCTTGACCGTCTCAGCCGCGTGACCGCGCGCCGCCACTTCAGCAAGCGGCATCTCGTGTTCCACGAGACAGCGCAAAATGTCGTCGAGCTCCTCGTAAGGCGGCAAACTGTCTTGGTCGGTTTGATTTGGTTTCAATTCGGCCGTCGGCGCCTTCGTCAAAATGCGTTCGGGGATGACCACGCCCTTGGGCGCGAGTCCGCCTTCTGGATGATGCGCGTTGCGCCACTTCGACAAGCGGTAGACCTCCATCTTGTAGAGATCTTTGATTGGGTTGAAGCCGCCATTCATATCGCCGTAGAGCGTCGCGTAACCGACCGACATCTCGCTCTTGTTGCCGGTCGTCACGACCATGCCGCCGAACTTGTTCGAGATGGCCATGAGTATCGTGCCGCGCACGCGGCTTTGCAGATTTTCTTCCGTGATGCCGGGTTCCGTTCCGGCAAACACATCCCTTAAGCCCCAGGTTATTCCCGCGACGCCAGGTTCAATCGAAATCTTATCGTAGCGCAGGCCCAAGGATTTGGCGCAGGCGGCGGCGTCCATCAAGCTCTCGTCGGAGGTGAACTTTGATGGCAGCATGACGGCGTGAACTTTGTCAGGCCCGAGGGCGTCCGCTGCCAGTGCGGCGACCAGCGCCGAATCGATGCCGCCCGAAAGGCCGAGGACGACCCCCGGAAATCCGTTCTTGTTCACGTAGTCGCGCAAGCCCAGCATGCAGGCCTGATAGGCGGACGCCTCGCCTTCGTCGCTTTTCGCGACGTCGCTTTTCGCGCAGTGCCAGCCTTTCGCGCTCTTCGTCCATTCCGTGATGACGAGAGCTTCTTTCCACGCCGGAAGCTGGCAGGCGAGACTGCAGTCACTGTTCAGCACAAACGACGCGCCGTCGAACACGAGTTCATCTTGGCCGCCAACCTGATTGAGATAGACGATTGGCAATTTGCTTTCGGTCAAGCGCGCGACGGCGACATTCATGCGCTTATCGGGCTTTGGCCAATCGAATGGCGAACCGTTCGGCGAAATTAAAATCTCGGCGCCCGTCTCGGTGAGCGTCTCGACAACCTCTTCGCCCCAGATGTCTTCGCAGATGGGAACGCCGATGCGCACACCGCGGATGTTGATCGGACCTGGCATCGGCCCCGCCGCAAACACGCGCTTTTCATCGAACACGCCGTAGTTCGGCAAATCGTGCTTCAAGCGCACAGCCGCGATTTTTCCGCCATCGAGCAGCGCGACCGCATTGTAGAGGTGCCCCTCCTCGCGCCAGATGGTGCCGATGAGAATGGCGGGACCATCGCTGCAGTCGCGCGCCAATTTTTCGAGTACAGCGTGCGTTGCATTCTGGAACGCGGGTTTCAGAACCAGATCTTCTGGCGGATAGCCGTTCAGGAACAATTCCGGCAGCACGACCAGATCGGCGCCAAGTGTCTTGGCCTTCGCGTGTGCGGCGAGAGCCTTACCCGCGTTGCCAGCGAGGTCGCCGACAACGGGGTTCAACTGCGCTAGGGCGATTTTGAGATTGAATGTCATGGATGAGCGTTCAAGATTTCCGGCAGCGGCTTCGGTACTTCAAGACTATCTATTGGCATACTTTTGCTCGGCCGCCAGCATGATGATCTCGCGCTCGACCGCGGTGAGCTTTTCGGGATGAGGCACAAAAATCTGCGGCCGCGCGCAACTGTGGTAATTGCCCTTTTCCGCCCATCCGCTCGGGGTTGCCAGTGACCCGCCCAAGCGCCGCAGCAGTTTTTCCCACCGGGCATTGTACTCGTCGATACTCAGTCCCAATTTACCCCTCCGCATTCGGCCCGGAACAGGCCACGCAAGAGAGATTTAATCGATCTAAATTTCAAGAGCGATATCAGTTCATCGACTCGACCACGGCATCGACGGTGGACCCCGCAAACTCGCAGTTTAGGTAGACCCGGACCTTTTCGCCCTTCACGGCAAATGCATTCTGAAGGCAGGTATCGATGGCCATGCGCAAGTCATCGCGCGATTTCACGGCTATGAAGATATCCTCAAAGTCCGCGCTGGACGCGAAGACGATCCCGCCCTTCTCCTCGATGGACAAGGTGTATTTGCGAAGCTGGGTTTCGGGTCGCGGGTTCACGAGAACGTTCCTTTGCTATGACCGAATATAACACGAAAATCGTAATCTGCTAACCACCCAGTTATGCTGAGAACACCGCGCGCACCTAAGGCACGCTCACGCAATTAACGTCCTCTGCTCGGTCCTGCCGTCTGCGAGGCGCTCTTTCTTCAGCTGCTCGGCGACAAGGAAGGCGAGCTCCAAAGCCTGATCGGCATTGAGGCGCGGATCGCAGTGCGTGTGATAACGGTCGGACAAATCTTGATCCGAAATCGCCGTGGCGCCGCCCGTGCACTCGGTGACATTCTGGCCGGTCATCTCAATGTGGATGCCGCCCGCGTGCGTGCCCTCCGCCCGATGCACTTCGAAGAAGGCAAGGCTCTCGCGCAAGATGCGATCGAAGGGCCGCGTCTTGTAACCGGTCGCCGCAGAGATCGTGTTGCCGTGCATGGGATCGCATGACCACACAACCGAACGGCCAGCCTTCTTCACGGCGCGGATGAGCTTCGGCAAATGCGCGTCAACCTTGTCGTGACCGAAACGGCAGATGAGCGTCAGACGGCCCGGCTCGTTTGCCGGATTGAGTGTGTCGATTAATTTCAACAAGCCATCTGCGTCGAGCGACGGCCCGCACTTCAAGCCAATCGGATTCTTGATGCCGCGCGCGAACTCTACATGCGCGTGATCGGGCTGGCGTGTTCTATCGCCGATCCAGATCATGTGGCCACTCGTTGCGTAATAATCGCCGCTGGTTGAATCTTTGCGCGTCAAAGCCTGTTCGTAGCCAAGCAGCAGCGCTTCGTGGCTCGTGTAGAAGCTCGTCGTGCGCAGTTGCGGCGTGTTCTCAGATGTGATGCCGCAGGCGCGCATGAACCCGAGCGTTTCTTCGATGCGCCCGGCGAGTTCTTCGTAGCGGCCGCCTTGCGGGCTATCCTTGACGAAGCCCATGTTCCACTGATGCACCCGTTCGAGATCGGCATAGCCGCCGGTTGCGAAAGCGCGGATCAGATTCAGCGTTGCTGCCGACTGGCGGTAAGCTTCGATCTGGCGGTTGGGATCAGGGATGCGCGCTTCAGACGTGAACTCGGGTCCGTTGATGATATCGCCGCGATAGCTCGGCAGCTCTTCGCCGTCTTTCTTTTCCATCGGCGATGACCGCGGCTTGGCAAATTGCCCGGCAATGCGGCCGACCTTCACCACGGGTTGTCCACCGGCATAGGTCAGCACCACCGACATCTGCAGGAAGACGCGGAAGAAGTCGCGGATATTGTCGGCGCGATGTTCGAGGAAGCTTTCCGCGCAATCGCCGCCCTGCAGCAAGAAGCCTTCGCCGTTCGCGATTGCCGCGAGTTGTTTTTTCAGGTCGCGCGCTTCGCCGGCAAACACGAGCGGCGGAAAGGTCGCGAGCTTTGTTTCAACGTCGGCCAGCACTTTGGCGTCCGGATAATCCGGGACCTGCAGGACCGGCAATTGCCGCCAGCTGCTCGGTGACCATTTATCTGCTGCTTTCATACCAGCCATCGTCGTGCACTCCTCGTAAACACAAAGGACGGGGTAAACACAAAGGACGGAGCCCGGCCTGCGGCGCGGCACCCGTCCCCGTCAGTTTATCCCATATCTGGCCGTGGCTTATAGGGGAATTAGAAGGCCCGCGCCAGGGCTCACACTCCGGTTGCAGGGCGGACAATTGTTCACGCCGCGGCCTTGAAAGCCGTGGCATAGACGGCGGTTTCAAAGTCAATGTAACCGCCGACAGACGGCGGGTCCGCAAACGGCAAGATCTGCGTGGCCCAGAATCCGCCGGCGCCGTTTTTGCGATCAATCCAGAAGTAGAGATTGGCGAGGCCTGCCCAAGCGAGCGCGCCGGCCGGCCGGCCCGTTGGCGCATCATGGTCGTTGATCATAAAGGTCAACGCCCACGACTTCGGCATGCCGGGGAAGAACTCGGCGTAGTTCGAGAGGTTCGGGATGACGCCCGGCAGCCCCTTGATTTTCAAGTCGCCAAGACCGTTCTGTTCGGCCATGCGCACGGTTTCTGGTTTCAAAACTATGCCACCGGGACCGTTGCCGTCGTTGAGCCACATGCGGATGAACTTGGCGTAGTCGAGCGCGGTCGAATAAAGCCCGTGCCCGCCCATGTGCACGTCGGGATCTTGCGGTAGCTTAAAACCGTCGAGGGCCGTGAGCGTGCCCGCCGCATCACGCTGATGCATCGTCACCATGCGCGCTTGCATCGATGGCGTCATCGTGAAGGCCGTATCCTCCATGCCGAGCGGAGCGAAGATGCGCGCCTTCATGACGTCGCCCAGCCGTTTGCCGGTGATGCCCTCGACCACCTGGCCCGCCCAATCGATGTTGCTGCCGTATTCCCAGGCTTCACCTGGGTCGAACAGAAGCGGCGTGCGGATCGACGCGTGCGACGCCGTGATGACGCTCGGCTGGCCGTGGTTGGTTGCGAGGCGGTTATAGGTTTCGTTGAAAAAGTCGTAGCCGAAACCGGCCGTGTGCAGCAACAGCATGCGCGTCGTCACATCGCGCTTCGGCGCGCGGAGTATAGGATTTCCGCTTGCGTCGAAGCCGTCGATTACTTGCAGCTTGCCGATCTCGGGAGCGTAATTTTTTGCCGGCGCATCGAGGTCGATCTTTCCTTCCTCGACCAATTGAAGGCAGGCCGTGCCGGTGATGGCTTTGGTGGTCGAAAAAATCGCGAACACGCTGTCGGGCGTCATCGTGTCGTTGCCACCGAGCGTGCGCGTGCCAGCGGCGCCTTCGTAGATGTTGCCGGCGCGGTCTGTCGCAACGGCGACAACTCCGGGTACGCCCGAGGCGACGGCGGACTTCAACACGGCGTCCGAAGCTGATTTCAGTGACATCGATGCCTCCCCAGATTGATGCGCCCTCTCCGGCGGCTGGCGTGCAGCGTGCCACAAGGCGCAGGTATGGACAACGGGCGAGCGCACGGCAAAAACCAGAGCTGCGCGCGCGGCTGTGCCGGTTCCGTCAACTCACTGACGTTTACGATGATGTTATGCTCACGTTCCAAAAATCCTCGATCTTAACGTTGAATGTTGTGGAGCGTGACGCTGTTTTGGGGTAGTATTGCTATGGTGCCGGAAATGGCGCGTGACGCCGGTTCGAACCTTCGAGCCGGTGTTTTTGTTTTGGGGGAAGCGGCAGGTGGGAGATTTGGGTTAGTGCCGCCGGGGTGATATTTTTCTCGCGCGACCACGTGGAAGTTCCCTTTAGGGAAACCCCGGCGCTGTGCACGCCCTCATAAACGTCATCCCGCGTCGCGTGAGCGACCGTGCGGAACGCACGGCAGGACGGGCCTACGCCGCGCAGGCGGGACCCAGCCAAGCATCAGGGAAAAGGACGGTGAGAGAGCACGCTGTGTCCGCAAGATCCAATTCTGCGCCACTGTCCAACACGCCCCGTTCTTCGCGCGTCAGATGCAGCACGACTGCGGGGCCGCGATCACTCGCGCAATGCGGACGCTTGCGTGGGTTCCCGCCGTGGTTCCGCTCGCGCATGCGCAAGCGGCGCGGGAATGACGTCCCCGAGAAAGTGGTGACGGAATGACGAAGCTGAGAGTAGGGCGCAACACGACGAACCGGCCGGGGTGAGCCCCATTGTATGTGAACCCCTACATGATCCAGCGCGTGTGGCGTCGGGCATCGCAAGGGGGCTCAGCCTGCAGAAACGGGGAGAGGGGGCGCTACGTCCCCTTCACAACCCCGCCGCCATGCCGCCGTCGACGAGGAGGTCGGCGCCGGTGCAGTAGAGGCTGTCGTCGGAGGCGAAGAAGACGGCAGCGCCCGTCATGTCGTCAGGCCGGCCCAAGCGGCCCATGGGCGTTTTGTCGGTCAGCATTTTGCGCGCTTGCGGCAAGCGCAGCATGCGGTCGGTGATCGCGGTTTCGACATAGCCGGGCGAGATCGCATTCACGCGCACATTGAACGGCGCGTATTCGACCGCGAGACCCTTCGTCAATGCCGTGACGGCACCCTTGGTCATCGTGTAGGCCGCGAGCGGGCGCAGGCCACGGTTCGACATGATGGACGAGATATTGATGATCGATCCGCTCTTCGACTTGCGCAAAAGGGGCAAGCTATCGCGCGACAAACGGAACACGCCGTCGATGTTGACGTCGCGGAGTTTGGTCCATTCGGCGTCGGTGAGCGTGCGCACTTCGCCGCGCACGAGAATGCCGGCGTTGTTGACGAGGACGTCAGCACGGCCGTGGTCCTGCTCGACGCGGCGGACAAGCGCGTTCACGTCTTGGCCCTTGCAAACATCGACCAGGATCGCTTCGGCCTTGCCGCCTGCGGCTTTAATGCGCGCGACGGTCCCGGCCGCCGTCTCGCCGTTGATGTCGGTGACGATGACGTGGGCGCCTTCGCGGGCGAAGCGTTCGGCAATGGCCGCGCCGATGCCGATGCCGGCGCCTGTAACGATCGCTATTTTTCCCATTAGTCTGGTCATCGGCATCCTCTGAGCTTGATCAGGGGGGACTGGTAGGGCGAGAAAATGCAAACTGCAAGTGAGACAGCACGCGAGCGATTACAATTTTAAACTGTGAGCTCCTGAAGCCGCCGCGCAAAGAAAATGAATTCTCGCACTCAACCTTGTAGGCTACAAACGACCCGTATCGCATCTCTTTAGGCTCTTCATTTCGGATGGCACAACTCACCGACGATTGCTTTGCCTTTGGCGGGCCGCTGCTGACGGTCGATGACGTCGAACGCTTGATCGCGGAGCGCGTCACGCCGGTTGTTGAGACGGAGCGCGTGACACTGCGCCAGGCGCGCGGGCGTGTTTTGGCAAGTGATGTGGCGGCGCCTGTCAGCTTGCCGTCTTTCGATAATTCCGCCGTCGATGGCTACGCCGTGCGCCATAGCGATCTCGTAGGCGGCGGCGAGACGCGCCTTGTTATTGGGACGCCGGTCTTCGCGGGACATGCAGGCGGTGTGTTAGCGGCCGGGCAAGCGATGCGCATTTTCACCGGCGCGCCGATGCCGGAGGGCGCGGACACCGTTTTCATGCAGGAAGATTGCCGGGTCGAAGGTAATGCTGTCATTCTACCCGCGGGCTTGAAAGTTGGTGCCAACCGCCGCCTCACAGGCGAGGACGTGAAGAGCGGCGCGGTTGTGCTTGCGGCGGGAACCCGGCTCGCGGCGCATCACATCGCAATTGTCGCGGCCGTGGGTTTGACGGACGTCGAGGTGCGCCGCCGCGTGCGCGTTGCGATTTTTTCGACCGGCGATGAAATCGTCGAGCCGGGTAAGCCGCTCCCCATAGCCGCCGTTTATGACGCCAACCGCGCTTTGCTGATCGCCATGGCAGAAGGCCTCGGTGCCGAAGTGACGGATCTTGGCATATTGAAAGACGACGAAAATGTTCTGGCAGGCGCGCTCGCGGGCGCTGCTGCCAACGCCGATCTGGTGCTGACAAGCGGCGGCGTATCAACAGGCGACGCGGATTACGTGCGCAAGGCCGTCGAGCAAGCGGGCACGCTGGTGTTTTGGCGGACAGCTATCAAGCCAGGGCGGCCTGTGGCGATGGGCGTGTTGCGCGGGGGCGCAGGTGCCAACGCCGCTTTTGCCGGGTTGCCAGGAAATCCCGTCGCCGCGTTTGTCACGTTCGCGCGGGTGGTCAGGCCGTTGTTCCTGCGTTTGGCTGGCGCGCGGCCTGAACCGTTGATTGCGCATCCGGTGCGCGCGGCGTTTTCCTACGAGAAGAAAACCGGGCGGCGCGAGTATGTGCGCGTGTCGCTGGTACGCGCGGCGGATGGCGTTTTCGAAGCCAGCAAATACCGCCAGGACGGCGCGGGCGTCATCAGCTCGTTGACGGAGACGGACGGCTTGATCGAATTGCCGGAAGACGTAACGGGCGTGAAGCCCGGCGATATGGCGGGGTTTATTTCGTATGCGGCGTTTGTTGGGTGATGGAGTTTCCCCTCTCCCCGTTCCTGCACTTTACGGGGAGAGGGAGTGAACTCACCCGCCGCCGCGCTGGAACGACGTATCGAACAGACGCACGAAGGCTGTGCGATCGGCGGGGCTGACGGTATCGGAAAATTTCAGTTCGATTTTTGCGCGAGGAAGTGCGAGCAATCCGCCGAGGGTGACACCCGGCAACGGCGCGAAGGTTATTTCCACGATGCCGGATGCGAGATCGAAAATCTTGGAGCCGTCGCTCCCGTCGCGATGCGAGCCCAGCGTGCCGATCGAAATCGCGAACTCGGACACTGAGATCGACATGAGCCGCTGGTCGGCGAAGGGCGAAGGCTGGGAACTCGTCATCCGCCCGCGACCGGCGGCCAGACAGCGAGCGCGTCACCGGGTTTCAGCTGCACCGCGCCGCGAACGGCAGGCGCCTGGAAGTGGCCATTCACGAGCACGAGGTGGCAGGCCGCTGGAGGCACGTTGTGCGCGACGAGGAGTTGGCGGATGGTTGTGCCATCCGCGACCTCGAGCTTAACCTCGTTCTTCATGGCGCTGCCGGGAAGATAAACGCCGAGAGACGCATAGAGTTTCAACGTGACTTGCATTGCGCCAATCTCAATGCGCCGGATTAAGCACGGGACTGTGCGAGGGAAGTTTCGGGGTCGGACCCGTTGTGCCGCCAACGGGATGGCCTTGCGACACGCCGACGTAAGCTTCCCGCAAGCGCTCCGGCGAGGTCATGAGCCGGTCACGCCATACGCCAAGCCGGAAGCCGGTCTGGATGAGACCGCGCAACATGCCGACGTGATCGGTCATGCCCACGCATTGCGCGCCGATAAGTTTGTCGCCGAGGAAATTGAGTTTGAGATACTTCCAGTTCTTCTGGTCCGTCATGCTCGACGTCTTGCCTTCGGGCGAACCTTGCCACAAGCCAAACGACGACGAGATTAGGCCCATGGTGTCGAGTACGTTCATGTTGAGCGAGCCGCGGTGCGCGGTTATTTGCCCAGCCATGTTTTGGCCTGCAAGGCGTCCATGTTCGACGGCAACAGGTTGAATGGCGAGCATGTCCGGTTTGCCGGTCGAGATATCGACGCCCTCGCAGCAATCACCCGCCGCAAAAATATCGCGCACGGTGGTCTCAAGGTATCGGTTGACGGCGATGCCGGCGCCGATCTTGGCGCCAGTGCCAGCGAGGATGCCGGTATTGGAGCGCACGCCCGCTGCAAGCACGACAAGAGTTGCGGGGATTGTGTCGCCGTTCGACAATCCGACTGTCAGCTTTGAAGCACCAACGCCACTGCCATTCGAAATTCTTTCAACCTTGGTATTGGTCAGAACACGCACGCCATGTTCGGTGCACCAGCGCCCGAGCATGCCGCCCGCCGTTTCGTCCATCATGCGCGCGACCATACGCGGGGCGATTTCAACGACCGTCAGCTGCGCGCCGGTCTTATGCAAGGCCTCGAGTACGATAGAGCCGATGAAGCCCGCACCAACGAGGACGACCGGTGTTCCCTTGCCGACGAGCTTGGCGATGGCGCGTGCGTCCGACAAGGTCCAGCACGTGTGAACGCCCGGAAGATCCGCGCCTTCCATGCGCGGAATGATGGGTGTGGCGCCTGTCGCGAGCAAAAGTTTGTCGTAAGCGATCGGCTCGATGTTTGAGGTCCACAGCTGCTTTTTCGTGGCGTCGATACCAGCGATGCGCGCTTGTTTGTAGTCGATGCCGAGACCGTCGTAGTGCCCATCGGACTGGCGCAGATACGTGCCTTTCTCCTGGATGTCTCCATGAAGGAGATAGGGAATGGCCATGCGCGAATAGGGCGGCTCGCCCTCGCCGCCGATCATGGTGATTTTTGAATTCTTGCAGATGCTGCGGATAGTTTCAGCGGCGGTAACCCCGGCAGGGCCCGATCCAACGATGACGTGGTGCATCACTCTTCTCCGGTTATTCCGATCCCGACAACGAAAAGCCCACCCGAATTTTCACTCAGGTGGGCCCTTGGATTCAAGCATCAAAGCCCATGCGCTCGATTAGAGGGCGAGCTTCGAAAGCGTTTCGTTGGTCGGCACGCCCTCGTTGGTCCAGCCGCGAAGCTGATAGTACTCGGGCAACATTTTTTCGAGGCCGCTGACGAGACCCTTGGCAGGGCCCGTCGTTGCTGCTTCCTTGAGGAGGCGCGGCGGCAGCGTGTCGTCCT
>JANOKW010000239.1:0-18804 GCA_031419475.1 Hyphomicrobium sp.
ACTCTCGACCGGAAAACTGGCAAGCACCGCGCGCTCCGTGCCAGCTGCTGCGAGCGCCCATGTGCCAGCGTCCCCTATGCCGAAGCGGGCGAGCGCGTGGGCGGCCCCAAACGTATCGGCAAGGGCGGCATGCGACGGCACACCAAAGCTTGTTAAGCGCTGAACAAGATCTTCGAGCAGATTTTCTTCTCCGCCATAAAGATGCGCAACGCCGGTGATGTCGATCCACAGGCCGTCGCTGCCATCGGTGTTGCGATTGGGGCCGTAACGGCCGGCCCAGCGCGCGAGACGCAAAAGCGCGATATCATCTTCTCTCGGTTCGGCCGCCCGGCAGATGAGCGATGGCAGCGCCGCGCGGGCATCCGTCAGGCGCGCGCCAACCGCAACGCCAGCCGACGCCGCGCAAGGATTGACGGCCGAGATCAACAGCCCATGCGCGCCGCTTGTCACAAGCGCGAACGGCTTATCCGCAGGCACGGCTCTGGGGAACGCGCGTTTGAGGCGCGCGATCGGCCAAGCTGGCAGCCACACCGAAACGATGCGTTTCATCAGACCATTCCAGAAGTAAGGGAAAGAGGTTGACGCTTTGCGGACGGGCGCGCGCGCGCTCCAGCTGCAAACGGAAGCGCGCATTTCCCGAGGCCTTGGCATCGAAAGGATGCGCGGCACTTGGGCCCCATCCAATGCGCCAGCGTGTTGCCGTGGCGCCCGCCGGTTGGGACGAAGGATGCGTGATCGCGAGACAAGGTGTGCGTCCTTCACCAGCCGCGAGACTCAAACGGCGTGCGGGCGTAAGATCGATCTCATTGAAAACACCAATTGCGAGCGCCAGGCTGTGCGATTTCAAACCATCTTCGAGCGCGACAAGCGCTTCGTCCGCGCGGGCCGTCTCAACAATCAGAAGACGCGCGGGATCGAGGCCAAGGCGCATCAGCCCAGCAGCCGATGGCCGCCCAAGCTCACCCGCCAGCACGCGCGGCCAGCACCACAAGATCCACGGCGCGCCAAGCTCAGCACTATCATCCGAAACTTGCTCAACGCGCCTGACCGCAAGGCGGAGCGCAAAGCCGAGGCTTGCCATCCAAGCTCCGGCGATCGCGCCAGATACGGGCACTGCTGCTTTCACTTCGTGCAGACTGTCCGTTTCGAGACCCTCCGGCAAAAGGGCGTCGGCCGCCGGGTCTTCGAGTGGACAGCCGAGTTGCCATTTGGCGCTTGAACCGGACGGGCGGCACGCCAAGGGCGCAGCGCGCTCTAATTTGCGGATGGTCTCGCGCAACGATCCAATCAAGGCATCACGGGGGGCCGCGCGCGGCAGCTCTGAGTTTTCCCCCGGCTCCGGAACGGCGAAGGGGAGGTTCGCCGTTCCGGCCGGGTCAGCCTCGACATCGGGACTGACCAAGCGAGAGCCGCGCGGGGGCGGGGGCAGATGGGGGAAGTGGGCCGCCTGATCCACGGGGGACGCCTCGCAACAAGAGTTGACAACCGGACAGCGTCAAAGGCCTTTGGCCCATTCTGCGTATTCGTTATTTGTTCTACATTTTATTCAAGAGCGCGGTCAAGCAAAAAGAACATAAAATGAACGCGCCACACACTGCTCAAATAAGCGTCATGGAGCCGGCACAATGGCCTGCAACATCAATCTGGGTTCTGGGAAAATCTTGAGCGTCTCGGGCAGCTATAAAAACGTGACACGAGTGTGACTTCCCTGCTCTGCCGGCAAAAATGGGACTGGTATATACGCTGTGTTCATAATAGTCGCGCAAGGATGGCGCTTCCATCCCCGCCACTGTTTTTGGCGACCCGAACCTGGAGCATCCCCCGATGAGCCTTCGCAAATTCATGAGTAAGTGTGCTGTTGCCGCTGCAATGGCAGCCAGCATCCTCGCAACGCCGCAAACGGCGAGCGCGCAGGGCATAGATTTCTTATGGGGCGGCGGCGACGACTTCGGCGGCGGAAGCCGGAGCGTCGGATTCAGCTCGCAATACCGTCCGGGCCAAGTCATCGTCTCGTTCGGCGACCGCCGGCTTTATCTCGTGACCAAACCGGGCCAGGCCATCAGCTATCCGATCGCCGTGCCGCGCACGCAAAGCCGCTGGCAGGGCACCACGTTCGTTTCCGACAAGCGCATCAATCCATCTTGGACGCCGACACCTGAAATGCGCCGCGAAAATCCGCGCCTGCCAAACTGGGTCCCGGGCGGCCACCCGATGAACCCGCTGGGTGTGCGCGCCTTGTACCTCGGCTCAAGCGCCTACCGCATTCACGGCACCGACGCGCCATGGACGATAGGACAGGCCGTCTCCAAAGGCTGCGTACGCATGACCAACGAAGACGTGCTCGATCTTTATCCGCGCGTTCCAGTCGGCGCGCGCGTCACGGTGACATGGCAGCGCTTCCAGACAGGTGGCATTGCATCGAATGATTCCGGTTCCGGCAGCTACGCTGACGACGGCCAGCCAAAGCGCAAATATCAGCGCCCGGCAAACCGGCAGGTGCTGCGCAAGTACTATCGCTCAAGCTCGATTCCGCAGAAGGCGGCCGAGGTGCAGTGAGCGGCGCGCTTCCTGAGAGCGGTTGTCAAATTGAATTTCAAGCGGGCGGTTCGAAAGAGCCGCCCGTTTTAGTTTTTGCAGTGGCACGCCTACTATGACGGCTATGACGGCTGCGCCAAGCAATCAACCGCATTCTTCGCCAGCCCACGCATCAACTCGAAATAGAGGTCTGGGCCGGGCGTCAGCGCGATGCCTTCCGGATCGAGCGTGCCAGAGCGCGCCTTCGTGCCTTCCGTCACAGCCTTGATGAGATTCGTTTGAAATCCGGGTTCGGCAAACAGGCAAACCGCGCCGAGTTCGCCGATTTTCTTGCGCACCGCCGTCAAGCGTTTCGCGGACGGCTGCTGATCCGGGCTCAACGTGACGGAACCAGCCGCCGCAAGGCCAAAACGCTTTTCGAAATACTGGAAGGCGTCGTGGAAAACGATGAAGGGTTTGTGCTTCACCGTGGCTAGGTCTTTTTCAATCTCGGATGAGAGCGCATCGATTTTGGCGAGCAGCGTCGTGGCGTTGGCGTTGAAGGCGGCGGCGTGCGCGGGAAACTTGGCGGCGAGCGTTTTCGTCACGGTCTCGACAATGGCCTTGGCGTTTGCGGGGTCCAGCCAGATATGGGCGTCGTATCGATCGGCGGAATGATCGCCGGGCCTCTCGTGATCGCCAGCCTCCGCGTGCCCGTGATGTTCAAATATGCCACTATTGCGCTGCTCAAGAAGTTTGACACCGGTTTTCTTGTCCACAAGCGTGATGAGCGACACGGACTTGGGGAGAGCTTCCGCGATCTTGCGGGTGAAAGGTTCGAGCTGTTCGGAAACGCGGATGAACACGTCTGCGTTGTTGATCGCGCGGGCAACCGAAGGTTTGAGTGTGAAGGTGTGCGGCGACGCTGAGCCATCGACAACGAGTGTCGGCTCAGTGACGCCGGCCATGACACCTGCGACGAGCGCGTGCACGGGTTTCAGCGTGACAACGACCCTTGGCACATCAGCGGCGATCGCGGCTGCGCCAAAAAAGCCGGCCGCGGACACGGAAAAAGCCGCTAAAAGCGGACAGCGGCGCAGCATCTGGTTTTCTCCCCATTTTTCTGGCCATTTTTTTCTGGCCGGAGCAGATACCCGGCGCAACGCGGGCGGCCGAAGATGTGGCACCGAAAAAACTGGCACCGAAAAACTGGCGCAAAACGTCCGCCACATAAGAAGGCGCATAGCATAAAGGTTACCACCTTGGCAGAACCGTGTCTGCCGGGGCCGCAGTCCAACGAGCCAAAAAAGCGCGCAAGTGCCCGCCACGCCGCACTAACGCCTCGTTTGGGCGGATGGTAAACGGGATATTTAAATGCCGAAGTCATCCCCGCCCCCTGTGGCCCGGGTTATATTGGGTTCAGGGCAAATGGAGGCCCGAGTGAAAATGGCAATTGATTACGAACGACATAGGTATCGCGCGAACCTTTTCAGTCTAGCCGTGATCGCCCTATTCTGGGCGGCACCGGCCGTTGCGCATCCCCACGTTTGGGTCACGTACCAGACCACGGTCGTCTACGACAAAGGCGCGATTTCCGGGTTTCAGCATGTCTGGACCTTCGACGACATGTATACCGCCATGGCCGTTCAAGGTTTGGACAAGAATAACGACGGGACCTACGACAAGGCCGAACTTGCCGAATTGGCCCAGGTCAACATGGATGGGCTGAAGGACTTCGACTATTTCACGTTTGCGAAACTCGGCGCGGCAGATTTGACGCTCGCCGCCCCGCAAGAACCCTGGCTTGAGCACACAAACGGAATTCTGCGGCTGCACTACAAACTCCCGCTATCACAGCCTGTGCTTGCCGAGGCCGAGAATTTCAATTTTTCCGTTCACGATCCGTCGTATTTTATCGCCTTCGACCCGGAAAAAACCGACGCTTTGAAATTGTCGGCAGGGGCGCCTGAGGGATGCAAAGTTGCGTTCGGCGAAGTCAAATCCGGTCCCGAAAGCGAAGAACTCAAGGCAAAGCTTCTCGACAATGCCTTTGCCCAAGAACTCGGCCAGACGCAGGACATTGGCGCCGGATTCTCGACAACCGCGACGGTGACATGCGCCAAATCATGAAATCGATCCAAGCCTTCTTCATCGTTGCCGCACTCGCGATCCTCGTTCCACTTTTCGGTTCGGCGGCTGCGCAGGAAAAACGCCAGCACTTTGCTGTCCCGGCGGCACCGGCCTATAGCGCCGCGCAGCAACAGTCTTTGAGTGCTGGCGGGCCCGGCATGTTTGAGCGTGCGCGTATCTGGCTCATGGCACAGCAATCGAAATTCCATCGGGAGCTTTCTGCGGCTGTAAAGAATCTAAAAACCGGGGAGCCAGCTCGCGCCATTTTGGTTCTCACCGGAATTGCGTTTCTTTATGGCGTACTTCACGCGGCGGGACCGGGGCACGGAAAAGCGGTTATTTCGTCATATGTCCTCGCAAACGAGGAAACTGTCAGGCGGGGCATATCGCTGTCTTTTCTTGCAGCTTTGATACAGGCACTGTCGGCCATATTTTTTGTCGGCATATTCGCTATTCTCTTCAACCAGACAAAGCCCGTGATGGACCAGGCCGAGAATACGATCGAAAGCCTGAGTTGGGGTCTGGTCGCGGCCCTCGGCTCTTGGATGCTGTACCGGCAGTTCAAAGCAACTTGGCCATCGGTTAAACTCGTTGAAGCGGGGCCTGCACATCATCGCGATCACGCGCACCACATTCATGAACAGCACGATCATGGACACCACGATCATGGCGCCAACTGTAACTGCGGCCATAGCCACATGCCCGCACCACAGGATTTGCAGGGCGCGTGGTCGTGGCGCAAAGCCTTTCCGATCGCTTTATCGGTCGGCATCAGACCCTGTACGGGCGCAATTATTCTGCTCATCTTCGCCATGAGCCAGGGGCTTCTTTGGGCCGGAATACTCGGCACGTTTGCCATGGCGCTTGGCACTGCGATTACCGTGTCTATTCTGGCAGCACTCACCGTCTATTCGCGCGATTTCGCCGAACGCATGTCGGGCGACGGCAGTCTCTGGGCGCAACGCATTCACACGGCCGCAGGGTTTGCCGGTGCGGCACTTGTCTTTCTCTTGGGCGCCGCGTTCTTTATGGCGTCCCTCAAGGACCCCAGTCCCTTGTAGAGCCGACCCCGTTTCTAGCCATGTCCTAAATTGAAACAGGTATTAACCAGCTCTTCAGATCTTGGCACAAGGCACGCTCACTCTCAGCTAAGTTCCTAACCGGCTCCTCAGTTGGACCTCCAAGGGAACGAAGTTCATGCGTCATAACCTGCTCTTTTTGGCCGTCGCCGCTTTCGTCGGCATCTCAGTGTCGGTCAGCAAGGCCGGACTCGACTTCGAAGCCCCGCTGCCGGCCAGCAATCTCGAACTGATCGTCATGGAAGCCCCAGGGTGCACGTACTGCGACATTTTCCGGCGTGACGTACTCCCTGCCTATCAGGCGTCCGAACGTGCCAAAGATGTGCCGATCCGCTTTCTCGATATCAATGACGCGAGCCTGGAACAACTGGGCCTGGACTCGCCCGTAGATATCGTCCCGACCTTTGTCGTGCTCAAGGACCATAAGGAAGTTGGCCGCATTCCGGGCTACATGGGGCCTGAGTATTTCTTCCATTCCATCAATCATTTGATTTCCAGCGCGCCTTGAGGCCATGTGACCACGCCGAGGCTGAAACAGCGCTTGCCAACCCAATTGTCTTAACGCAGCCAATCCGCTCTGATAGGTTCCACTGTGTTTGGAACGAGTTTGACCGGAGCAAAACCACATGCGTCGACGCGACTTCCTGCGAACGTCAGCGCTTGCAATAACGGCACTCGGTGTGGGAAGTGCCGCCGGACCGGCGCGCGCGGCGCCCGCAGTGCTTAAGAAGACCAGAGACTTCATCGTCGCAAGCCCGTGGCCCCAAAGCGCGAGCGGGTACTCGGATTTGGCATTTGGTTTCGTGCGGCGCCTGGAGCAGGCGTTTGACGGGCGCATCAAGTGCCACCTAGAAACAAGATCGGGCGGGAGTATCGACACGCTTGGCCGTGGCGGCGCTGACCTCCACATCGGATTCGAACACGAAAATGTTCCGCACCACGCGGCATTCGGCTATTTCGCCGGTCTGCCCGGAGGCCTCGGGTTAGATAGCGAAACGTTTGGCGATTGGCTGACAAGCGGTGGCGGGCAAGCGCTCTGGGACGCGTGCTCGGCACCGTTTGGAAAGAAGTCGCTTATGATCGCGCATACCGCGACGGGCGGCGGACTGTGGACAAAAGGCGATTTAACGGCTCTCTCGGGCAAGAGAATTGCCGCTCAAGGAATAGCCGGCGATGTCCTCAAAGGATTGGGCGCAGTGATTTCCGATATCGATATGAACGCCGCAGGCGCTGCCATGGCCAGCGGGAAAGCTGACGCCATTGAGGTATCTGATATGATCGAGGCGCTCGAAACGGGCGTTGCCGGGACCGCAGTAGCCGCAATCATGCCAGGATTATATCGTGGCGGAAGCACGCTCGCTGTGTCTTTGAAACGCGAATTATGGGATAGCCTCGACGGCGATGCGCAGGCCCTCGTTATTAGTCTCGCAGCAGATTACAGCCGGTGCAAGACATCTGAGCTTCGAGCCAACAATCGCATGCTGCGCAAAGCGCTTGGTGAAACGCACGGCATTTCGTTTTTGGCGCCAAGCGCGTCACTAGAGACAGAAATTGCGCGAGTTGCAGAGGCGGTTGTTGCCGATATAGCAGCGCGCGACGCCCTCTCTCGGCGCATAAATGGCGCCTATATGGCGCTGCATGCTCCCTGGGACTCAAACCGGCCTCAGCACGCCATGGTCTAGCCAAAGACCTCAGATTGAGCCTAGGTCGAAATCTCGGTCCTTAGGGGCGTGGCGAAGTTTCATGCACTCAGAGCATTGCGGTAGAGAGCTGCCCTTTTTGCTGAAACATGTTCACAGCGCGGCCCCTTTGATAACCATATGAAAGAATGCACAGACTTCTCTTTCTCCGGTACTTTCGCTAGAGTGCTTGCGGAAAAGCGGGAACCGGTTTTACGAAAAGAAGCACGACAAGACAAAGTGCTAGGGTCTGTCCGTGATTTAATCAAAACCGGACAGACCCTAGTCTACATAAAATGCCGTCGATCATCGAATTGGAACTCGTCCCGCACCATGAACGCGCCCTCATTGTCAGACCTGCGGAACTCCGCCATACGCGACCTAGCCGACGAAAAAATGGATCAGGTGCGCGAACTGCTCCTTGGCGATGCATTGCGCCAGATGGAAGCGCGGCTGGCGTTTCTTGAAAGCCGGCTGAACGAAGTCGAGATCGGCATTGGCCGCCAGCTGGATGCACTTGAAGCCCGGATCGAAGGCTTAGCTGGAGCCGCGGAAGGCGACCGGCGCGCAACTTTTGAAGCACTCGCGCGAAGCGTCGCCGACCTTGGCGAACAAATTCGCAGGATTTCGCGCGCTTAGAGATATAGGGTCCAGCCGGACAGTCTCACGACGCAGGAATTAAACGAGGCAATACACAAACCATGTCGGAAAGCGTAACCCGCCTCAAGCAACTGCTGTTCGATAGCGAAACTCAGGCGTTGGCCGAGCTTTCGGCCAAAATCGATTCCGTTGCCCAAGCCGACAGCCGCGCACGGGAAGATATAAAAACCAAGATCGATACCGTCGCAAAAGCAGAGGCTCAAAGCCGCGACGAAATCAAACGCAGCATCGCGGAAATTTTCGAGCGCGTTGGCACGCCGGAGAGCTTTACGGAGAGCGTCTCGCAAACCTTGGACGAAGCGCTGCGCCGCGCCGAAATTACAAAGCACCGCGAGTTAGCGGGAAGCCTCGCACCGCTGGTTGTGAGCACGATCAAAACTGAACTGCGCAACAGTCAAGACGAAATGGTCGAGGCGCTTTACCCGATTACCGGACGTCTGGTGAAAGCGTACATCGAGAGCGCCATGAAAGATCTGAATGATCAGATGAACCGGCGCCTCGAACAAAACCCGTTGATGTTGCGCTTGCAGAGCTTGGCAACGGGGCGCTCGGTTGCGGAACTCGCACTCGCGGGAACGCAGGATTTCGAGCTTGAAGAGTTGTTTCTCATCCGCCGGGCGACGGGCGATCTCGTCGCACATTGGTCCGCTTCGGGGGCGAACGGGCGCGAACAACTCATGAGCGGCGTTTTGGCGGCGGTCAATGAATTTGCCAACGAAGCCTTTGCAGCCGACCAGAACTCGATGCGCCAGATCGACATCGGCGGCGCCAACGTCTATTTGCGCGGATCGCCCCTGTATTTGGTTGCAGCAAAGTGCACGGGCACCGCGCCCAAAGGCGTTGAACAAGTGCTCGACGATACGTTTCTTGCCGCGATCGAAAAGCAGAACGACAGCGCTGGCGGCGAAGGCGCTCAAGACGCGCTTCTGCGCCAGATGGGATCAGATCTCAAAGCGCGGATTGACGAGCAGAAGGCCGATATTTCCCGCCCTGCCGGCAATCCGCTGAAAGTGCTGGCGATGGCGATTGCGTTGCCGCTTCTGGCCTGGTTCGGCTGGAGCTGGTACACAGACTTTGCTAACAACAGAGCCCGAACTGCGGCCGAGCTGGTGATTGCGCAAACTACCGAAATGCAGGGTTATATTCCGCAATTGCACGCAGCCGACCGCGGCCGCATTTTGACGGTTGCCGGACTGGTGCCCTCGCTTGACGTGAAGTCTAAGGTTCTCCATCGCATCGGTGTCGTGCTGCCGAAGACCGCGATCCGAGACGAACTCACCGTCGTGCCTGGCAGCGATATCGATATTCCCAACCCTGAGCCCGAGATCGCCAACATCCGCCGTACGGTCTCCGGTCTCGAAGATGCGATGGTATCGCGCGCGCTCGAACGGGCGGCAGATCGCACCACAAACCGCTTACGCCAAGCCGAAGCAGACCTCAGGAAAGCCGCCAAAGCAGAACGTGAGCCGGCGGTGTCGAGTGGCCTTGCGAAGTCCGCCGATGCCATCACGGCTCTCCTGAAGGACACGACGGCTTCCCGAGCCGCCTTGACGCGCCGGCCAGCCGATGGCGACACGCCGAAGGCGGTCGAATTACTCGGTCAAGTGGGACGGCGCATAAGCGCAGAGAGTTCCGCAGTTACAGCGGTTCTTTCGAGCGACGGCGCCGCTGCGACTCAAATCGAGCCCGTCATAGCGGCCGCAATCGCCGGTAACGCAAACATCGAATCGGCGGCGGAGGCGATGGCAGCGGAAGCAGAGCGGCTGGCGGCAATCGCATCGGCGGCCGTGATCGCCCAGACTTTGCGCCCGCGCCAAATTGCGGTTCCGGCCGCAGCTCCCGAACTCACACCGCGCGAACGGCTCGAAAACTGGACGCGCAGTCATGCGGTTTTCTTCTCAATCGATACCGACTATCGAGATTCCTCAGCTGCCGCGAAAGCGCTGGACGCGCTCGTGCCGCTTTTAAAAGGCGCGCAGCACACGATCCGCATTATTGGATACACGGATGAAGCCGGCGGCCAGACCCGCAATGTGCCGCTGGCGCAGGACCGCGCCGAGAAAGTTCGCCAGGACCTGATCTCACGCGGCGTGAGCGCTAGTCTGCTGCATGCCGTCGGCCGCGCCGATGCGCGGGACTTGAGTTCCGCGCAAGGCGCATTGAGCCCCAATCGCCGCGTAGAGTTCGAGTTGGCATTCGAAGGCGAGTTCCAGCCATGACGGCAAAGAAAGTCATGCTGCTGGGCGAAATCGGCGTGGGCAAATCCTCCCTCGCGCGGCGGCTCGTGTTCGATAAATTCGAGTTCGATTACAAGCCGACCATCGGCGTGGATGTTTACCGCTATGTCGTTCCCGATGCCCCAGGCCGGGCGCAGATGTCTCTCATTATCTGGGATACTGACGGCAATTTCGGTGACGCAATCTTCCGGCACATCTATATGAAGGAAGCGTCCGCCGCGCTGATTATAGGCGACCTCAGCCGGCCGGCAACGCTGGACACCATGATCAAATTGGCCGAAGGGTTTGCGGACGCGTTTCCGGGGCGCCACGCGGGCTTTATCGTCAACAAAACTGATCTCGTACCCGACGCCGAAGCGGCGCCCTTGCCACCCATGCTGACGCGGCCCGGCACCTCGTTCATCAGAACCAGCGCCAAGACCGGCAGCAACGTCGGACGCGCATTCGATGACGCGGCGGGCGCTATCGCCAGACGCGGATCGTAGCGCCATGCAGCGCTCCCTATCTCATATCATCGAGAAGGCCGGGAAGGTCATCGCGGGCTATGGTATTTATGGTATCGTTTGGCTGGACAACGATCTCAATGCCGAAAACCGCTTCGGAAAACTCGTCGATTTCGTAGAACTCGGAAAGCCGATCACCGACAGCGTCTTGCCGCTCATCGGGCTCGAGGACGAGATCCAAGGATTAAGGCAAAACCCCAGCCGTATTCTCGAATTGCCCGCGGTCGCAGTGGCTACAGCGGACGGCAACTCCAAGAGAATGAACTTCACATTCGTTTGGCTAGCTGACGAACAGCAAGCGATGATGCTGGCCTACCGCAGCAATTCCCAGACCGAACTCGAACTAGAGCTGAGCAAACAAATCCGTGCACGCCTCATGGCAGAAGAAGCGGTGACAGAGAAATCCAAAGAACTCGCGCGCGCCAACGCCGATCTGGAGTCTTACGCGGCTATCATCTCGCACGATCTTAAAGGGCCGTTGCGCCACATGCGCTACATTGCCGACGAAGTGATCGCCGAGTGCGCGGAGCGTGGCGATGAGAACCTGGGCAAAAAGCTTTCAGAAATTCAACAGCTGTCGCGGCGCATGTCGCACATGCTGTCAGAGCTGCTGGACTATGCGAGCCTTGGCCGCAAGTATGAGGGCCTGGCCCAAACCGACACGCGAGCCCTGCTTGAAAGCATCACGGAATCGATCCGGGAAAAAGGCTTCGACGTGCAGATCGACGGAACTTGGCCTGTGCTGACAACGCTCGCCGCGCCGCTCGACCTCATCCTGAGAAACCTCATTCAGAATGCCCAAAAGCATCACGACAGGGCAACAGGCCGCATACGTGTGAGCTGTTCAGATGATGCGTCCGCTCATGTGTTCACAATAGCCGACGATGGGCCCGGAATCGATCCAGCACATCATCAGGCGGTATTCCTGCCGTTTCGTTCGATCGGCACCAGCGCAGGGACCGGTCTCGGACTTGCCATGGTCAAGAAAATGGCTGAATCTGTAGGCGGATCTATTAAACTACGCTCTGATCCCGCTGGAGGCCGCGGGGCAACGTTCACACTCTACTGGCCCAAGTATATCGTGGCTTAACCGTTACATGCATTGTAGAACGCACATGCGGTTGTGATGGATATCATGTGTCTGGTATCCTGATAATGTGAACCAGATAAACGAACCTTAGCATTGCGGACACATTGAATGGCTTCGTCATCAACTGGATCGGGCGGCGATTTTCTAGCCAAGAAAAGCGAGTTGATGCGCGCCCGCGAAGGTATTCCGGATTTGAAAGACGTGCTTGTCGTCGAAGACGAGAGCATGGACGCCGACCGTATGTTTGCAACGTTGCGCGTGATGTTTGGATACGATCTCGAGATCCGCCGCGCCAATACGCTCGCCTCGGCCGTGGATTTTGTTATGGCGCGTAAGCCTGAAATCGTTTTCCTCGATGACATCCTGAAGCCGAGCGACGACGCCTCGCAGACCATACCGTTTTTGCGGCGCGCCGGGTTCGACGGACCTATCGTTGTTGTGAGCGGTCAGGTGACGCGCACACGGCGCACAGTACTCATTGCCGCAGGTGCGACCGAAGTCATCCACAAGGACGATGTGGACAGCGTCCGGCTGACAGAAACCCTGCAGCGCATCTTCAATAAAACCTGAAAGCTATTATTGCCTTGAGTTAACGTCCAATCCGCAAGCTGGACGGTAACCAAGAATGGCAATGGATGGACAGACCTGCGTTTTTTAGGGCTAAGTTCCGCTGAGGGCAATTCGAGTTTTCCCGTGGTTATCCGTCGCGGGCCCGCTGGTCGCCTTTTTTCAGCTACTGCCCCGTGTTGCTAAGGCGAGCGAAAATGGGTCGAACGTGTTGGGAGACGGGTCATGTTGACGTATGCAAAGTTTGTGTTGGCGGCGGTTGCATTGAGCACGCTGTCACTCGCGTCGCACGCAGAAGACTATCAGCTGCCCTCCGAGGTGACGCCCCAGATCAAGGCCGCTTGCGAAACCGATGTGCGCCGCTTGTGCATCGGAACAAATCCGTCGATCTCCAAGGTCAAGATCTGCGTTGCGTCGAAGTTCTTGCAGCTTGGCCGCCGCTGCCAGGTGCAACTCGCGCTCGCGGGTTTCAAGCCGTAAGCCGTAAATTAGCACGAAACGTGTTACGCGTTATCACGCCGCCCGCAATGCAGCTGGCGGCGTTTTTGTTTAGTTTCGCGCCTCAATCAAAGTTGCAAGATCCCTCGCGACCTTGCCTGCAGGCAAGTGCGGGTACTCGTCCGGGTTACCGGCGCGATTGACCCATATGGTCTGAAATCCAAAAGACGCAGCGCCCGCGATGTCCCAGCGGTTCGACGACAGAAAAGTGATAGCCTCTGGCTTCACTTCGAACACTTCTGCCGCCAGCGCATAGACCTTGGGGACGGGCTTGAAAGTGCCCGCCACCCCGACTGAAATCACGGCATCGAACACGCCGTCAAGATTTGCATTATCGACAATGTCGTCGAGCATATCCATGTCGCCGTTCGAAAGGATTGCGAGTTTAGCGCCGCGCGCTTTGAGGGCGCGCAGAACGGATTGAACTTCCGGGAACGCCGCGAGCCGCTGGTAGCTTTCAAGCAGGCGTGGCGCGATACCTTCGTCGAGCCCTGTCATGCGTAGGGCATAGTGGAGGCTTTGCCGGGTTATTTCGCGAAACGGAATATGCTCGTTTAATCCGGCATGAACCCATGTGTACTCAAGCTGCTTGTTGCGCCAGATCTCCGATAGGCGCTGCCAATTAGGACCCAGCGCTGCCGCATTCTCGCGCGCGACAGAGTGCACATCGAAAAGCGTGCCAAAGGCATCGAAGACGAAGTATTCTGGCGTTGCTCTCGTCGTCAAAGGTGGAGCCCTCCTCTTACTCGGCGGCCGCCATCCTCTCGGACTTCACAGACTCTGCGAGATAACTCATGGCCGCCGCAACGCCGCCCTTCTTGTGCGGAACGCCTGCAATCTCGAGGCCCATCTCAACGCCCGTCAGCGCGCCCATCACCGTCAACTCGTTGGTATCGCCGAGGTGACCGATGCGGAAGACTTTGCCGGCAATCTTGTTAAGGCCGGTCCCGAGCGACATGTTGAAGCTATCGAGTACGAGCTTGCGGAAGGCGTCGGCGTTGTGCCCTTCGGGCATGATAACGGCCGTGACGGCCGGCGAATAGTACTTCGGATCGCGGCACTGGATGTCGAGACCCCAGCCTTTGACGGCGCGGCGCGTGGCTTCAGCCAAGCGTTCGTGGCGCGTGAACACGTTTTCCAGGCCTTCCTCGTTGATCATGTCGATGGCTTCAGCGAGACCATAGAGCAGACCCGTTGCAGGTGTGTAAGGGAAGAAGCCGTTGGCGTTGTTCGACAGCATATCGTCCCACGAAAAATAGGAACGCGGCAGCTTGGCCGTTTTGGTTGCGGCGAGCGCCTTGTCGCTGACGGCCGTGAACGACAGTCCCGGCGGCAGCATCATGCCCTTCTGAGAGCCAGAGATCGTAACGTCGATGCCCCACTCATCATGGCGCAAATCGGTGCAAGCCAGCGATGAAATCGTGTCGACCATGAGGAGTGCCGGATGCTTTGTGGCATCGAGAGCCTTGCGCACTTCGTCAATGCGCGAGCGGCAGCCGGTCGAGGTTTCGTTATGCACGACGCAGACGGCCTTGATCTCGTGCGCCTTGTCTTGCTTGAGGCGATCATGGATCAATGCCGCGTCGGCAGCGATGCGCCAGTCGGTCGGGATGACATCCGCGGTGAGCCCCAGGCGTTGCGCCATGACAGCCCAAAGCACGGCGAACTGGCCGGTCTCGCACATCAGGACTTTATCGCCGGGCGAAAGTGTATTCGTCAGAGCGGCTTCCCACGCGCCAGTTCCGGATGCCGGAAAGATGATGACGTGGTTCTTTGTTTTAAACAGCGACTTCACGCCCGAAAGCACGCGATGTCCGAGCTTTTGGAACTCCACGCCGCGATGATCGAGAATCTGGCGCGACATGGCGGCCAGAATGCGTTCGGGAATGGGTGTCGGCCCTGGGATCTGGAGGAAATGGCGGCCGGCGCGGCGGGGCTCTTTCGACATAAGCGTCCTCTGGTGGCTATCGACTCAGGGACAGCAGCAACAAAGGCACGGCAACAGTCGCCGCCAAAAGAAAGCGCGTCCGCACCCGAGCGTGGTGAAGCTATCCCATCAAAGTGCCGTGTTCTTACGGACGAAATCCGAGCGGCGTCAAGATGCGCGCACCCGATTGCCGGGCGAATACGCATGCGACTTTCGCTTGAATCGGGCTCCAAGCTGACGCATCACAGAAAAAATGCCAATTCGTCGCGGCGCGACGGCCACACGGGAGAGTCATGAGTATGAACGATTTCGAGCTGACGGCGCTGACGGCTACTGAAGCCCGCATCGAAATGGCCAGCGGACGGCTAACCTCTGAAGCACTTGTTTCCGCGTGCCTTGCGCGCATCGCCGAGCGCGACCCGGCGGTCGAGGCCTGGGCTCACATCGAACCTGACAAGGTGTTGCGCGAGGCGCGCGAAGCCGATGCAACGCGTGCGCGCGGCGGCCAGACCCGCCCGCTCGCTGGCATTCCGATCGGGGTCAAGGATCTGATCGATACCGCCGAATACCCGACAGAATATGGTTCGCCCGTCTTCAGCGGACACTACCCAACTGCAGACGCGACAGTCGTCGGCGAACTCAAGCGGGCCGGCGCCATCATTCTCGGCAAGACCGTCACGACGGAACTCGCCTTCTTCGGACCCGGAAAAACACGCAACCCGCACAATCGGGAGCATACGCCCGGCGGCTCGTCGTCGGGATCCGCCGCCGCTGTCGCCGATTTCCAGGTTCCGCTGGCACTTGGAACGCAGACGGCCGGCTCGATCATCAGGCCTGCTTCGTTCTGCGGCACGATCGGGTTCAAGCCGACCTTCGGATACATTTCGCGCACCGGAATCCTGCCCCAGTCGCCACCCCTTGACACCGTTGGCGGCTATGCGCGTTCGATTGAGGATATCGCGCTCCTCATCGACGCTCTTAGCGCTTACGATCCCCGCGACCGCGATATGTCCTCAGTGCCGAAGGCTGCCCTCACCGCCGCTCTTTCGCTGAAGTTCAATCGCCCGCCGCGCTTTGCGTTTATAAAGTCTCCGGCGTGGCCGAATGCAAATGCCGAGACACAGTCTGCATTCGATACATATGCCGGCAGTTTTGGCGCACGCGCCGAAGTCGTCGAGGTTCCACTTGCGGCCGAGTTCGATGGCAGCCACAGGCTGCAACAGATCGTTCAGTTCGCCGATATCGCCAAGAACTATGGGCCCATTGCTGACAAGAACCCAGACAAAGTCTCGCAAAAACTCAAAGACACGATTGCCGAAGGCCGCACATTCAAACCGGCCGACATCGCGGCGGCGCGAGCCGAACGCGAGCCGCTTTATGAAGCATTGCGGCCTGTTCTCGTCGATTATGACGCGATCCTCACCCCCGCCGCTGCGGGACCCGCGCTCAAAGGTCTTGGCGCAACCGGCAGCCCCATGTTCAACGCGCTTTGGACGTATCTCGGAATGCCCTGTATCTCGCTGCCGTTACTCGAAGCCCGCGGCCTTCCGCTCGGCGTTCAGCTGGTTGCGGCGCGCGGCGAGGACGGCGCACTGCTGCGTGCCGCCAGCTGGCTCATGGAAAATAGTCAGGGCCGTAACACACCCCGGGATGCGTAAAGTTCTTTAATCTTTTGCTGATTGAATCCGTGCCATCACCGGCGCGCCTCTCGTTTTCATTTGCACGCCTTGGCCGATCGATGGCCCCCATCGATAGCCTAAGTCTAACGAGAGAGCCGAAGTCCGTGATGTCATCCACTATTCGCGCAAGACTTTTTGCTGTCGTTGCCGCTGCAATGAATGCCGTGGCGGTATCCGCGCCGGCGCACGCTCTGGATTTCGATTTTCTGCCATCTGCAGACCCGGGGCCAACGAGCTGGGCCGGATGGATCGTCAACCCCGATATCGGCTTTGAATCGATGTCGTTCTCAGGCGCGGGCGGGGCTCTACTCAAGGATGCGGATGGCTATTATGCCGGCGGATACATCGGCCGCGACTTCGAATGGGGGCCGCTTGTCGTTGGTGCATCCGCCAACATCGCCTATAGCTGGATGGATGGTACGGGCGCCGGAAGCGATCCCTTCGATATTGAAACACGTCTCAACTATTTCGGCCTGCTGCGTGGCCGCGCCGGCGTCGGCGTTGGCCGTTTTCTCCTCTATGGCACGGCAGGCTTGGCCTACGCAGACCTCGAAATCGAAAGCCGCACGGCGGATCTCACATCGTCGCAAGCGTTGACGGGTCTCGCGATCGGCGGCGGCGTGGAAGTAGCCTGGAATAACTCGATGTCACTGAAAGCCGAATATCTCATGATCGATTTCGACGCGACCACATTCTCATCGCTCCCCTCGGGACGCGATGCGGTTGATGCCGAAATGGAAATTTGGAAGGTCGGGTTTGTGCGCCGCTTCTAAGCGCTAGATTCGGTTACGTGCGATAATGCGAGTACTGGCCCTTGGGCCGAAAGCGCTCAAGATAACCTGGAACAATGGCTGAAACGGCGGCCGGGGTTGGCACGCCGAGTGCCGCCAGCGTCCGTCCCTCGGCTACCGCCGCAGCTGACACGACGTTGTCATTCTGCAAAAGCTTGACCTGATCGAGCGTCATCGGGCGCAACGCGTTGGGCAACGGCGACATCAACAGCGCCTGAAGTTTCGCGAGCCAGAATGGCATGGGAAGATAAGCACGGCGACGGCCGGTATATTGCAGCGTCAGATCAAGCAACTGACGGAATGTGAAAACTTCTGGCCCCCCGAGTTCATAGACAATACCGGGGACAGAACCGGGCTTGCCTCCGCCCTCGAGGCAGTTTGTGATGGCCGCCGCGACATCGCCAACGTAGACCGGCTGAAATTTCGTTTTGCCACCGCCAATCGACGGCAAAAACGGGCTCATGCGCGCGAGTGCTGCAAATCGATTAAAGAATTCGTCTTCGGGTCCAAACACGATTGAGGGCCGAAGAATAATGGCAGATGGGAATTCTTCGAGCACGGCCGCTTCGCCCGCGGCTTTGGATTGCGCGTAGCGTGCAGCCGACGCTGCGTCCGCGCCGATGGCCGAGATGTGGACGAAGCGTTTGACGCCGGCTTCGCGGGCGGCGCGTGCAACGGCGCGGGCGCCTTCTGCATGAACCGCATTAAAAGACTGGCGCCCGGCAGGCGCTAGAATCCCAACGGCATTGACGACGACTGTCGCCCCTTCGACGGCGCGCGCGACAGACTGAGGATAGCGCAGGTTTGCTTGAACGGCGTGGATCTGCCCGACACCGCCCATGGGTTGCAGATGACCCGCAAGATCCGGGCGCCGGACAGCGGCGCGAATGCGCCAGCCCCGTTTTGCCAGCGCCGAGACCGTGTGCCGGCCGACAAAGCCGGAGCCCCCGAAAATCGTGACCAGTCCGCCGCCTAATCCGCTGCCCAGTCCGCCGCTTTGTGCCATCGCCGCCTCGTCCTCAATCCCGCAAATAATATTGATGCGGATCGCTTGAGCTTTAGCCGCACAGCGCGCGCCTGTGAAGGTGGCCGATCAGCGCCTTGGCAGCAATTGTGGGTCGTGTCTCAGTTTGAAATCTGGCCACGGCGATGCCGGCAGGCCTCGCAGACAGGGTTTGGGATATGGCAGACATTGTGGCATTTATGGATGCCGTTGCGCCGAAGCCGGGGCGTCCGAAAGAATACAAGAAGAAATCAATGCAGCCTGTGTCGTCTGGGAGCTAAGGAGCACACGTATGGCCGCAGATTCCTCGAACGAGGTAGAGCCTCTTCATCTGGTCGAGCAGGCCGAAACAGGTGATAGATTCGTCCTGTTCACCACGTCCAACGGTGTCGAACTTCAGCTTCGCTTCGACGAGGATGAGCCATGGGCAACGCGCAGGCAAATGGC
>JANOKW010000240.1:0-2000 GCA_031419475.1 Hyphomicrobium sp.
GCGGAACAATTCGCCGACGAGCGGCTCGAAGGCCAGGTTCGTCGCCATGTATTGTTCGGCGTAATCGGTTGAGCCCATGATTTCTTCGATGGCCCGGCGCGTGCCCTGCCAGATGGGATCTTCCATCCAGTGTTTCTTGCCAGCGTGGGGATCGAGGTTGGCAATGTCGAGCGCAATTTCACCGATGTAGAGCGTGAGGTCTTGAGCGAAGCGCAGCTTGTAAGACGAGTTCGTCAGGATCGCGTTGTTGATCATCTGCGTATAGCCGTAGCGCTGCGCCTGCATAGTCGAGGTGCCAAGACCGAATTCGGCATGCTTATAGGCACCGAGATGATCTTGCAGAACTTTTACCCAAGCCGGATCGAAACGGGCGACAGCACCTGATCGGCGGCCGTTTTCTATGACGCTCTGCACCATGCCGCAAATGGTCGACTGGCGCTGATAATGGGTTTTTTCCCACTCCTGATCGACAGCGCGGAAGGCATGCCAGTTACTGCTTTTGCACTTGGTCCAGTCCTTGGTGTAGGTCCGGTCGCCGTTCGGAAAGTGAATGATCCAGTCTTGCAGCAGGTAGCGCTCGGGGTCGGGCTGAACGTCAACCGTCATATCTTCATAGTGCGTCGCTTTTCGGCCCTTGGGATCGTAATAGTTGTATTTTCTGCTGTCCGAGCCGGGGAATGTTGCGGAGCCGGCCGCGCCGGATTTTGCGGGGGTCGAGGTTTCTGCTGCCATTGTTTCCTCCTGGGTACTTAGTTTTTTGATTGTTGGTCTGCGTTTGTTACTTTAGCTGCATGCTCGTCACTTTATGGGCTGCGTGAATTTGTCGAAGTAAATGTGCGACGGCTCAACGCCAGCGGCTTGCAGGACGGGCAGCACCGCATCGATCATGGGTGGTGGCCCGCACGAATAAGCGTCCATGTCTCCATTCAGGCCTTCAGCGCGAAGCGTCTTGGCAACGACCTCGTGCACGAAACCGGTTTCGCCGGTCCAATCGTCGCCGGGCGCCGCGTCAGACAGGGCAGGAATAAATTTGAAATCCTTGAGCTTGGCGCCCACCGCCTCAATTTCCTTCAGGTGGAAAAGATCCGCTCTTGTGCGAGCCCCGTAGAAGAAGCGTATGGGGCGATCTTCGCCGCTTTGCAGATGGTCATTCAAAATCGACCACAGCGGCGACATCCCCGATCCGCCGCCAACCAAGATCATCAAGCCCGAGCGTCCTTCGCGCCTGAGGCAACCGCCATAGGGGCCTTTCGCCGAAATCGGTGTTCCCGCTGGAAGCCCCCCATCGAGCAGGGCCGAGAATGCCCCATCGGCATATTTCTTGATAATGAACTGGAACTTGCGCGGTTCGCTCGGCGTGTTGGCCATGGAATAGGCGCGCGTCACACCGTGGCCGGGAATGGTCAGATCGACATACTGCCCTGCCCAGAATTTCATCGGGTTTTCGAGCTCGATATCGAGCAGGCGAATATCGTGGGTCAGCGGCGTCACGTTTGTGACGCTTCCCGCATATGATTTCACGGGGATAGACCGGCTCAGCAACTCTTCGTCAAAATTCAATAGTTCGATCGAAAGATCGCTGAAGGCGTGCGTGCGGCACAGAAGAATGTGGCCCGTCTCACTCTCGTATTCGGGCAATGCGAATGTGGAATATTTCAGTAACTCGATATCGCCGTCGATGAGCTTGCACTTACAGGCAGAGCACTGCCCTTCCTTGCACCCGTGCATCAAAGCAATGCCTTGGCGGAACGCGGCGTCGAGCACCGTTTCTCCTTCTTCCACATCCATCTCGATGCCGACGGGTTCAAGACGAACTTTGTGTACTGCGGCCCCTGACATTCACTTGCCTCGAAACTTGAATCGCTGTTGCGGATCGCTATTGCGGTAAGAAGAAGGAGGCCGCAGTGCGCGGCCTCCATCATATGTCGAATTAACCGGCGAACGGTTTGATCGAGAAGCCTTTGCGATAATCGGCAACAGCCTTTTCCCGATCTGCCGGG
>JANOKW010000241.1:0-3089 GCA_031419475.1 Hyphomicrobium sp.
AGCGAGCGCCGAAATTCAAGGCGGGATGGTGCTGGACGAAGACATCGATCGCGTGATGGACGCCGGCCGCGCTTTTGCCGAACGCGATGGCCGGTCGCTGATACATCTCAATCGACTCGGGTTTAGGCTCGACGGCGTGCCGGGTGTCGTCGATCCGCTGGGATTGGCGGCGCGTCACCTCACCGCCGATCTTCATTCAGTCACCGCCGACGAAGCACCTTTGCGAAATTTGCTGCTACTCATCGAGCGCTGCTACCTGTCATGCGCCGGTCTTGTTGCCAGCCCCTACGCTAGCGCGCTTGCGGTTACAACCCAAGAGGAACGCGAACTTGGCGTGACTTGCATTGATTTCGGCGCCGGAACGACCTCGATCGCGCTCTTTGCCGAGGGCCGGTTTGCTGGCGTCGAGGTCGTACCGGTTGGCTCGCAGCACATTTCGTTCGATATCGCCAAAACGTTGCAGACGCCACTCGCCGAAGCCGAGCGAATCAAAACACTTTATGGCACACTGATTTCTGCCCAGTCGGACGAACACGAGTCGTTTTAATATCCGCTTGCCGGCGAAGAAGATGGCGCCACGTACCAGACGACCAAGGCGCGGCTTACGGAAATCATCCGCCCGCGTGTCGCGCAAATCATGAGCCTGGTGCGTGAGCGCCTGGAACAGAATGGAGCAAGCGCCTACGCGGGAGAGAAGATCGTGTTGACGGGCGGGGCAAGCCAGCTACTCGGTGCGGCCGAATTTGCCGCCAATGAATTTGGACGGCCCGTGCGGGTTGGAAAGCCCGCAGCACTACCCGGATTGCCTTTGTCAGTTGCGGGCCCACATTTCGCGACGCTGGCGGGACTTGCCGCGGCGGTGGCGGCGGGCGAAGACGCTGGAGATTACGGCGCGCGCGGGCATTCCGGCCAAGGGTATCTGGGCCGGGTTGGCTCGTGGCTTCGCGCCAGTTTCTAAGTTGAGTTTTTAAGTTGAGTTTTTTGGTTGTGTTCTAGAGCGTGTGTCGTGCATTCCGGTTTGCCACTCTCGACCAAGAGTGTCGAATATTTCAACCCACGGTCACACCCAAGGGGTGCGCGATGAGCTTGAAGTTACAGCTGCCAAAACTCGTCGACGTGAAACCGCGTCTGACGGTCATCGGTGTCGGCGGTGCCGGATGCAATGCCGTCAACAACATGATTGCGGCGGGGCTGCAGGGTGTTGATTTCGTCGTCGCCAATACAGACGCACAATCGCTCGCCGCTTCAAGCGCCGAACACAGAATTCAGCTTGGTGCCAATTTGACCGAGGGTCTGGGCGCGGGCTCAAAACCGGAAATCGGTGAAGCCGCGGCGGAAGAAGCAATTGAAGAAATCCGCGCGCACATCGTTGGTTCGCACATGGTTTTCATCGCGGCCGGAATGGGTGGCGGCACGGGAACGGGTGCGGCGGGCGTAATCGCCCGCGCCGCGCGCGAACTCGGCATTCTGACGGTCGGCATTGTCACGAAGCCATTCCTGTTCGAGGGTGCGCGCCGGCTGCGCATTGCCGAGACGGGCGTGCAGAGTTTGCGCCAGCATGTCGATACGCTGATCGTGATCCCCAACCAAAACCTGTTTCGCATCGCCAACGAACGCACCACTTTCGCCGAGGCCTTCGTGCTTGCCGATCAGGTGCTTTATTCGGGCGTTGCCTGCATCGTCGATCTTGTTTTGAAAGAAGGCCTTATTAATCTCGATTTTGCCGACGTGCGCACGGTTATGAGCGGTATGGGAACGGCCATGATGGGGACGGGCGAAGCGTCCGGCGAGCGCCGCGCCATACTCGCGGCCGAAGAAGCGATTGCCAACCCATTGCTCGACGATGTGTCGCTGAAAGGCGCGCGCGGTCTCTTGCTCTCGATCACCGGTGGGCCGGATTTGACGCTCTACGAAGTTGACGAAGCGGCGAGCCGGGTGCGCGAAGAAGTCGATCCGGAATGCAATATTATCGTCGGAGCAACGTTTGATGGCAATCTCGGCGACCGGGTGCGTGTTTCGATCGTCGCGTCCGGCATGAAGCGTGCAGGCGAAGCCGCGCGTCCGGTCGCACCAGCGCAGCAATCGCCCGCTATGCCGCAGTTGCAGCCAATGCAACCGATGCAGCAGCAAATGCCCATATTGCCGCGTGCGAATTCTGGCCAGATGCCGCCCATGCAGTCTGCGCAATTTGCGCCGGCGTTCATTCCGCAAGGTGGCCCACAGGGCGGTCCTCAGCAGCGGAACGGGCCCGCAAACGCGGATGACGAGATCCAGCGCCGCCTAACTGAAGTGTTGCAGCAGTCACAGGCGCCTTATCAGACTGCATCCTCGCATACGCCGCCCCACGCGCAGCACTATGCCGATCAAGGGCAAGCGCGCGATACGTGGCAGGCGCCAGGCAACGTCACGATCGAGGAAGGTTATTCGCCGTTTGGACAACCGGCGCGCGGCAATGCGGTTCAATCGTGGCAGCCTCCGCACCAGACACTGAATGCGCCCGCTCAAGGTTTCGAGCCAATGCCTCCGTCAGATATTCGAAGAACCGGTCGCAGAATGCCGGACTTGCAAGAATTTCCAGAAGTGGCACAGCGCGAATGGCAGTCCAAGCGCGCCAGCGTTCCGGCTGAGGGAACCAAATCTGACGCAACCAAGTCTGAAATGAGCCGGAACGATGATGGGCGCCGCAAGGGTCTTTTCAGCCGGCTCGCAGGTCTGGGGCGGGGTAAGGCGGAGCCGGCCACGCCACCTTCCTACGACGTCAATACGCAGTCGGCTGATGAAGTCCCACTGCCCATATTCTTCGGAAGGGAACGCCGCTAGACTTTGCGGCTGCACCATCGCTAAACATTCGTCAAGCACGGTGGCTAAAGCGTAACACAGTGTAAGAAACCGTGATTTGTAGCTTTGCAACGAAGCAGTTAGCTTCTGGGTAACGAACCGGTTTAAAGCCCCGGTCCTTTGAGAAGAACAGGCCAAAAAGGCCGCAAGCTCACGGGACTACCTACAGGGCAACACGCGGGTTTGGGGGGTGGTTGATCGCATATGCTGGGGAGCAGCGGTCGGCCAAGTGGCAATGAGGGACGGCGCAG
>JANOKW010000242.1:0-5452 GCA_031419475.1 Hyphomicrobium sp.
CTCAGCAGCCGGCAAACGCGTGCAAGCTTTGGGCGGCGCTAAGAACCACATGATTGTCATGCCTGATGCCGACATGGACCAGACGGTCGATGCCCTCATGGGCGCCGGATACGGCTCGGCGGGTGAACGCTGCATGGCAATTTCAGTCGCTGTTCCCGTTGGCGAGAAAACTGCGAATCGGCTTGTTGAAGCCCTCGCTCCGAAGGTGCGCGCCCTTCGCGTCGGTTCAGCGTCAGACCCAGACACCGAGATGGGACCTGTCGTTACCGCAGATGCCAAGCGGCGCATATCCGGACTCATCGATCTCGGCGTCAAAGAAGGCGCAGACCTTGTTGTCGATGGCCGTGGATTCAAGTTGCAGGGTTACGAGAACGGCTATTTCCTCGGCGGCTCACTGTTTGATCGCGTCACCAAGGATATGACCATCTACAAAGAGGAAATCTTCGGACCGGTTCTCTCCATTGTACGCACTGAGACTTACGATGAGGCCGCACATCTCGTCAACAGCAACGAATACGGCAACGGTACCGCCATATTTACCCGCGACGGAGATGCCGCCCGCGCTTTTGCCGACAAGATCCAGGTCGGTATGGTCGGCATCAACGTGCCGTTGCCCGTGCCCGTTGCCTACCACTCGTTTGGCGGTTGGAAACGGTCTCTATTCGGCGATCATGCCATCTATGGCCCTGAAGGCGTGCGGTTCTACACACGAATCAAAACCATCACAGCCCGTTGGCCAACAGGCATCCGAAAAGGCGCGGAGTTCAACTTTCCAACATTGAAGTAGGGTCAAAAGATAACTCTGACGCTCAAATTCGCGGCCGGTGTCCCTTCGCGGCCGGCGTCCCGCCGCGAAAAGTATTTCCACAACGCTGAAACTCGGCGGCGGTTGCGTTCGTACCTTCCCGGATAACCGGCTGGGAGTCGCACGCCATGTGGTTGAAGCGCATTTTAGTCTTAGGCTTATTTTGCCTAGCCTCGGCATTCTCAATCCGTGCCGAAACAGACTTAAAATGGCAACCTTGGTCCGCCGATCTCTTCGCCAAGGCCACTGCAGAAAACCGTCTCGTTATTCTCGATCTGGAAGCAGTGTGGTGCCACTGGTGCCACGTGATGGAAAAAACCACTTACAAGGATCCGGACGTCGCATACCTCCTCAAATCCAAGTTTATAACTGTCCGTGTCGATCAGGATGCGAACCCAGACTTATCGAACAGGTACGGCGATTGGGGTTGGCCGGCGACGATAATCTTTGCATCCGATGGCACCGAAATCGTCAAGCGCGCCGGATACATTGAACCCAAAGCCATGATAGCGCTTCTCGAAGCCGTCATCGCCGACCCAACTCCCGGTCCCTCGGTCATAAATGAAGCGCCCGCTGAACCATCCAAATCTCATCTTCTATCAGCCGAATCTCGCACCGATCTTGCGGCTAACACCATAGACGCCTTCGATACTGAGTATGGCGGCTGGGGAACCATTCATAAATTTATCGACGCCGATCGGATGGATTGGGAATTGACACTATCAGCAAGTGGCGATCAAGCCGCCGAGGCCCGAGCGCAGAAAACATTCACCCAAGCATTCAATCTAATCGATATCGTCGAAGGTGGGATCTATCAGTATTCCGACGCTTCAGATTGGAAGTCTCCGCACTACGAAAAAATCATGTGGTATCAGGCGAACGGCTTGCGCCAATATGCGCAAGCTTACACACAGTGGCGCGACCCCCGACTTCTTGAGGCCGCAACGAACATCAAGAAGTATCTGATGAACGTGCTGCGTAGCCCAAGTGGCGCGTTTTTTACCAGCCAAGATGCCGACGTTAACGAGGCTATGCCCCGCAAGAACTACTACACCTTGACCCAAACAGAGAGAGACGCACTCCCGGCGAAACCCAGAGTAGATCGGCACATCTACGCGCGCGAAAACGGCTGGGCTGTCCGGGGACTCATAAGTTATTTTGCCGCCACTGGCGATGCCACTGCGCTCGACGCCGCCAAGACTGCCGCCGAATGGATCGTGAATAACCGCAAATTGGATGGCGGCGGGTTCGCCCATGGCGACGCGGACCGGGGCGGTCCGTTCCTGGGTGACACTCTTTCCATGGGACAAGCGGCACTTGAGCTTTACGCCGCAACAGGCGACAGAAAATGGCTGCGCGTCGCCAGCGAAGCGGGCGATTTCATTGCCGCGAAATTCCAAGACCCTGCGGGCGGACTTTTGACATCCGCCAAACCGGAGGCAAACACTGGTGTCTTCGCAAAACCCGCCCAGATCCCAGATGAGCAAATCCAAACTGCTCGATTCGCTAATCTCTTACATCGCTATTCCGGAACGCAAAAATATCGTGACCTTGCAGAACACGCAGCACGTTACGCTCTCGCGGCAACCCATCTCGAGAAACCAGGCGTCCATCCAGGCGCGCTCCTCATCGATGCCGAACTCGCGAAAGAGCCCACCCACATTACAATTGTCGGACACAAAGATAATCCCAAATCCGTAACACTTCACGCTGCGGCACTCGCGTATCCTGCTCCTTACCGGCGCATTGATTGGTGGGACAAGCGAGAAGGCGCACTGACCAACCCAGATGTCCAATATCCAGAGCTCGACGAACCCGCGGCATTCGCCTGCACAAACCGCATTTGTTCTCTTCCAGTGTTCGATTCCACCGAACTGGCAAACACCGTTAACCGAATGGTGCGCCGGAGCGCAGAGACGGCGCGTTGAAACTACTCGCACGAAACTTAAAGTCTCCTGCCAGTGGCAAAGATAGTCTGAAACTTTTCTTAACTCGAGAACGTACTTCCCTTGATGCTGCACTCTCATCGCGTGAGTTAATCAGCAGAGTTCGGATAAATCACAGCAACAATAATGCCCACATCAGGAGGACTACGATGAAGCTTTCCAAAACATCTGGCGCAACGCTCGCCGCCGCTGCCGCAACGATGATGCTCGCCGGTTCAGTGACAGCGCCATCCTCAGGTTATGCCGCCGACTACAAAGTGAAGTGCTTCGGACTTAATGCTTGTAAGGGCAACGGCAGCTGCAAATCCACTGGCAACGGCTGCAAGGGACAGAACGCTTGCAAGGGCCAGGGCGTAAAAATGATGTCCAAGTCGGCTTGCATTGCAAAGGGCGGCAAGACCAGCCGGAGCTAATGCGGCGTTCGGACTTCACTATCACAATCATGATCGAGAAATGCAGAGGCGCGGCGTCTCACAACGCTCGCCTCTGCTTTGAGCATTGCGCCAAGTTGAACGGCCACAAGCTACAACGCGCGCCGCACTTGATTCCCAAAAAAAGCCGGTCTGCAGGGTTCTGCAAACCGGCGCTCTAGAGCGCGCCGCCCGCGCGGAACACACGCAGCACACACGCGGCTCACCGGCAGCGCACCGACACCACAGGGGTGTCGTAATAGATTTTTACTCTGCGGCGGCTTGAAACGCGCGACCGCCGTTCAAACTATCAAAGCCAAGAGATGCAGCGACTGAAGCATGCATAATCCGGCCGCCTTTTACGTTGAGCCCGGCTGCTAGATGCGGATCGCGATCGAACGCCGCTAATCCGCGTTCTGCCAGCTTAATCACAAACGGCAGCGTCGCATTGTTCAACGCATGCGCGCTCGTCACCGGAACGGCGCCCGGCATATTCGCCACGCAATAGTGGATGATGCCATCAACTTCAAAAGTCGGCTCGGCATGCGTTGTTGGCTTTGACGTTTCAAAGCACCCGCCTTGATCGATAGACACATCGACAAGTACCGCACCGCGCTTCATGTGCTTGAGCATTGCGCGCGTGACGAGCTTGGGAGCGCTCGCGCCAGCTACAAGCACAGCACCGATCACTGCATCAGCACCAAGCACTTCCGTTTCGACACTATCCATCGTCGAAGCCAGCGTCTTAACCCGGCCTTCGAACAATTCATCCAACTGGCGCAGACGCGGCAGCGAGCGGTCGAGAATAGTCACGTCCGCACCTAGCCCAACGGCCATGCGCGCGGCATGCGCCCCAACCACACCGCCGCCAAGAATAACAACCTTTGCAGGCCGCACGCCCGGAACACCGCCCAACAAGACGCCGCGTCCGCCAGTGGGACGGCGCAAAGCCATAGCGGCTGCTTCAATCGACAATCGGCCAGCGACTTCACTCATAGGCGCCAGCAACGGCAAACCGCCGTTCGCATCTGTCACGGTCTCGTAAGCGATGGCCGCGCAACCAGACGACATCAGTCCGCGTGCTTGCTCGGGATCGGGAGCAAGGTGCAGGTACGTAAATAGGATCTGGTGTGAGCCGAGCTGCGTGTATTCGCTCCTCTGCGGTTCCTTGACCTTGACGATCAATTCCGCGTCGCGGAACACGGCGGCCGCATCGGGAACGATGCGCGCGCCGGCCTTTTCATAGCTTGCGTCATCTGCCGAAATGCCAATGCCCGCGCCCGACTGGACGAGGACTTCGTGACCGCGCGCTGTCAGCTCGCGTACAGAACCCGGAACAAGTCCGACGCGAAACTCGTTGCTTTTGATTTCCGTTGGAACGCCGATCCGCATGGTGCTCTCTCCAAACGCCGTTTTCGATTTTCTGAAGAACATACTGGTCCAAAATTCGATCACGAAAGCGGCTTTATTCGTTGAAATAACCGGAAAATACGCATACAATCATCAAATTAAGCCATGCAATGCAGATATTCGGTCTATATGAACCTGGATGCGCTAGATAAAGCTATTTTGAGCGCGCTCGTGCGAGACGGACGCCTCAGCCAAGTAGAGCTGTCGGAGCGGGTGCCACTCTCACCCACGGCCGTCGCGCGCCGCATCAAAGCTCTGGAAGAAGCAGGCGTGATCGAAGGCTATCAAGCCCGTGTGAACCGCCACGCCCTTGGCATCCACATGACAATCTTTGTCGAGATCGCCCTCAAGAGCCAAAACGAAGAGCTTCTGACGTCGTTCGAAAAAGCGGCTACGGCGGCACCTTCCATTGTTTCCTGTCACCTAATGTCAGGCGAGAACGACTACCTCATAACCGTCATGGCGCGGGATCTGTCGGATTTCGAACGCATCCACAAAGAGCAGCTGTCCCGTCTCCCGGGTGTCGTGCGGCTCAAATCCAGCTTCTCGCTCCGTGAGGTGACAAGCCGGCCACTTCCAGAATCTGCACTCAGCTTCTAGAGCAATATCCGATCAGACAGGATCGCTTTAGCGATCAACCGATCAGATGAAATTGCTCTAGCAGGCTGTTGAACTTCTCGCCTGCTGACAAGGGTTCGCGAATATGATTCCGTTGCCCTTTGGAATGCAAGGGGGGCTTCAATGCGCGGATCGGATCAGAACTCAGGCTCGTTATTCTCTTATGTTGACCTTGAAAGCCGGGTTCCGGCTGGTCATCCGTTGCGCACGATCCGGGAGATCGTGAATGGCGCGCTGGTCTCGCTCGATGCCGAGTTCGAGGC
>JANOKW010000243.1:0-20805 GCA_031419475.1 Hyphomicrobium sp.
GGCGTCACCCTGTATTCGGTAGTGCCCCCCGTCTAACCGAAGACGCCACCTCTGGTACCGGCTTCCCTCCCGGTACCGGCGCGTCAAGCGCAAATCGCGCCCAGTCCCTCCCCCCGGGACTGGGCGTTTCTCTTTTCAGGGCGTCAAACAGAAAACCAAGCCGTCTCGCCATGCCGTCTCATCGGGATTGTTTGGGTAACTGATCGGTCAGTGCAGATGAGCCGCAGTGTCGCGCACATTCGAACTGCGGCTATTGGGGGCCGCCGCCGCGGTCGCATCGCGTTTCGCAATTCCAGCCAGCGCCGAGTCGATCGCTTTCACTTCAATCGCCAAGCGGCGCAATCTTGACGCGATTTTTTCCATCATGTGTTCGGCAAGGTGCGGATCATCTGACATTTGCGCATGCATATCTTCGCGCGAGATTTTAAGCGCCCGCACTTGGGTTCGCGCCACGATGGTCGCGCTGTGCACCGTCTCAACCAGCATAGCAAGCTCTGCGACGATCGACCCTTCGATGATCATATCGGCCGGCGAGCCCTCGTCCGACCCTGTGATGCGGGCAGCCTCGCCCGAAACGATAATGATCGCGGCGTCTCCGGTTTTGTCTTCTTGAATGAGAGTGTCGCCGGGTTTGTAGACCACGCGATGGGCGCGGCGCACGATCTCCGTTAACTGCAGCGGCTTCAAACCCTGGAATAGGGGAAGGCGCAAAAAAGGTTTGACGAGGGCGTCAATGGCCATCGGTCACACTCCGCTTCTGTTACGAGACAAGGGAACTGGGACGCGATAAACACAAACGTTCCAACGCGACATGCGGTTTTTGAAACGTTGACCAAACAGATCAACCGGAAACCGCTTCTCTAATCAGCATATCTAGAGGTTGAGGTCCAGACGCGTCTCGGTATCTGTGGACGGCCAATGGACATCATGTGGACAGCCGGTGGGCAACTTTTGGCGCGCCAGTCAGCGTCAGGGCGCCAATTTGTAGCCGCCGCTCTCGGTAATCAGCAGTTCGGCGTTGGATGGGTCTTTCTCGATCTTCTGGCGCAGCCGGTAGATGTGCGTTTCCAGCGTATGGGTCGTGACGCCCGCGTTATAGCCCCACACTTCGTGTAACAAGACTTCGCGAGACACCACTTTTTCGCCAGAGCGATAAAGGTATTTGAGAATCGAGGTCTCCTTCTCGGTGAGCCGGATTTTGGCACCGGCCTGATCGACAAGTAGCTTCGAGGCAGGCTTAAACGTGTAGTGGCCGATCGCGAACACCGCGTCTTCGCTTTGCTCATGCTGGCGCAATTGCGCGCGAATACGAGCCAGCAGAACCGCGAACTTGAAGGGCTTCAAGACATAATCGTTGGCGCCCGCGTCAAGTCCAAGGATCTGATCGGCGTCCGACGTGTTGCCGGTCAGCATGACGATCGGCGTCTTGAATCCCGATTTGCGCAGCATCTTGACTGCTTCGCGTCCGTCCATATCGGGAAGTCCGACATCGAAAACCACGAGATCGAAATGGCCGCTTTTGGCAGCCTCCATGCCCTTCGAAGCGGTGTTGGCTTCCGAGACTTCGAATTCGTCGTGCAGAACGAGCTGGTCTTTAAGCGAGGTGCGAAGATCCTCGTCATCATCGACGAGTAGGACGCGGCGGGCCGTGCTCATGCAATAGGGCTCCGGTATCGGATGAAACTGGTGTCAAATGTCTAGCATCCGTCGCGGCGCCGACATAGTGTCCGTTGTGGTGGGGACAAGACTAGTATCGGGGCGCCTCTGTCAAGAATCCGGCCTATGAACGAAACTCAACTCATCGTGAGACGGATTTCGGCGAGCGCCACGCGCGGCTGGATCGAATTAGGGCCATTTCGCTGGGCTTGCGCGCTGGGCCGAAGCGGCACAAGCCCATTAAAGCGCGAAGGAGATGGGGCCACGCCCCGGGGGCGCCACCGGCTTCTCTACAGCTATTTTCGAAACGGGCAGTTTCCGCGCGTCAAGGCGTCTCTGCCGTTAAAGCCGCTTAAGCCTGCGCAGGGCTGGTGCGACGCGCCGTCGGACGGCAACTACAATCGCGAAGTTCGATATCCCTACAAGGCGAGCGCTGAAGCACTTTGGCGCGATGACCGGCTCTACGATTGCATCGTCGTTCTCGATTATAATATCCGCCCGCGTGCGCGCGGCAAGGGCAGCGCAATTTTCATACATGTTGCGCGTCCCGGTTTGCTGCCGACCGAAGGCTGCATCGCGATGCGCAAATCGCATCTGCGCATGCTTCTCGCGCAACTGCCGCGCAACGCTTCCATAATTGTCGAATAAAAAATGACCCGGACGCCCCTTCGAGGCCAGGGTCAGTCTATGAGCACAGCTAGGGGAAGTAAGTTGTGCCCGGGAGAAATGGGGAGCCGCCTGGGAATCGGTGGAGGACAATTCCCAGGCAGCAAGTGACCTAGTAGTTGTACGCGCGTTCGCCGTGGTCGGTGATGTCGAGACCTTCGCGCTCTTTCTCTTCAACAGGGCGTAAGCCGACGAGAATGTCGACCAGCTTGAAGAGGATCAGCGAGCCGATGCCGCTCCACAGTAGTGTCAGACCAACCGCTTTGGCCTGTGCCGTCATCTGCGTTACGAGATCGTAAGCGCCAACCGCGAGTTCGCCCGGCTTCGACAGATAATCGGGAACGCCCGCGCCGCCGAGATCCGGGTTAACCAGCAGACCCGTTGCCAGTGCGCCAAGGACGCCGCCGACACAGTGGATGCCGAAGACGTCGAGGCTGTCATCGTAACCGAACGTGCTCTTCACGCCCGAGCAGAACGTGAAGCAGACGACGCTGACGACGAGGCCGAGAACCAGCGACCCCATGATGCCAGCGAAGCCGCAAGCCGGCGTTACGGCAACGAGACCGGCAACGACGCCGGATACAAGACCGAGCAGCGACGGCTTACCTTTAACAATCCATTCCATCATGATCCACGAAAGGCCCCCAGCTGCGGTCGCGATGAAGGTGTTCATCATCACCTGGCCGGCAAAAGCGTTGGCTTCGAGGTTCGAGCCGACGTTGAAGCCGAACCAGCCGACCCACAAAAGTGCCGCGCCGATCATGCACATCGTTAGCGAGTGTGGAGGCATGGCTTCGCGGCCGTAGCCGACGCGCTTGCCAAGGATGAGGCAACCAACCAGGCCCGCAATACCGGCGTTGATGTGCACGACCGTGCCGCCGGCAAAGTCGAGTGCGCCCCAGCGGAACAGAATGCCGGTATCGTTAGCAACAGCGTCGAGAGCCGCTTGTGCCGTTTTTTTGGCTTCGTCGCCAGTGGCAGCCGCAAGGACCTTCGCAGCATTTCCGAAGGCATCCGGGCCGCCCCAGTACCAGACCATGTGCGCGATGGGGAAGTAAATGAAGGTCACCCACAACGCCATAAACAACATCACAGCCGAGAACTTCACCCGCTCAGCGATGGCGCCGAGGATGAGAGCCGGAGTTATGCACGCAAACGACATCTGGAAGGCGATGTACACGTATTCTGGAATGTAGACGCCGTTCGAGAACGTAGCCGCGACCGTGGTCGAATCGACGCCGCTTAGGAAAGCTTTCGAGAAGCCGCCAACATAGTCATTCATTGCGCCGCCGTTGGTGAAGGCCATGGAGTAGCCGTAGAGCACCCAGATAATCGCGACGAGGCAAAGCGTGGCGAATACCTGCATGCACATCGACAGCATGTTCTTGGTGCGCACTAGGCCGCCGTAGAACAGGGCGAGGCCCGGCACCGTCATCAGCAGCACGAGAACCGAACAGATCATCATGAAGGCCGTGTCGCCCTTGTTGGGTACGGGCGGTGCGGCTGGCGCTGCAGCCGCCGCTTCTTGAGCGAGAGTTGGATCGGCGAAGCAGGCGAGCACGCCAAGAGCCCCCAAGGCTCCGGCAGTGCGCGCTAAAGTTCGATACGTCATGGGTGAAGCTCCTGATTTTTCAAAACTGTTTGATTTGGTCCCGAATTGGTTCTTGGTTGATCGGGGCGCCTCACAGCGCGTCGTCGTCGGATTCGCCCGTGCGAATGCGAACCGTGTGCTCGATCGATGAGACGAAGATTTTGCCGTCGCCGATCTGGCCAGTTTTGGCGGCGTGCTGGATCGCAGCGATGGCTTTCTCGACCTGGGCCGTCGAGACCACAGCTTCAATCTTCACTTTGGGCAGGAAGCTGACGGCGTACTCGGCGCCGCGATAGATTTCGGTGTGCCCCTTTTGGCGGCCGTACCCCTTAACTTCGGTCACGGTCATGCCCTGCAGCCCAAGGTCGGTCAGTGCAGCGCGGACCTCCTCAAGCTTGAAAGGTTTGATAATCGCAGTGATGAGCTTCATGTTGGCTCCTCTCCCTTTCCCGGCTGATTACCGGCTTGCTGTTCGACGTGAACCTGGGCCGAAAAACCCCAGGTGCCGAAGGCAGAGAGATCAAGAGCCGTGCCAGTTCACGAGACGCGCATTAAATTGTTGTTTTGAAATGAAAAAATTGAATTAGGCCGAGATGGCAGCCCGGTTAAGAGCACTTTGATTGACTAAATATTATGCAACGATGACAAAGTGCTGATATTTTCATCAGGCTACTTGATGGCAAACGCAGTCGCCTTCTTCCGCATCAAGCCTTCTTGCGCCGTGGACGCCACCAAACGCCCGTGGCGGTCGTAGATCGAGCCCCGGCAAAAGCCGCGCGCGCCGAATGCAGACGGGCTGTCCTGGACATAGAGCAGCCACTCGTCGGCGCGGAAGGGCCGGTGGAACCACATGGCGTGGTCCAGGCTCGCCAGTTGGATGTTAGGATCGTAGAGCACCTTGCCGTGGGCAATGAGGGCGGTATCGAGCAGCGTGAAATCCGAGGCATAGGCCAGCGCCGCAAAGTGTAGCTGCGGGTCGTCCGGCAAAGGGCCATTGGTCTTGAGCCACACCGTTTGCTGCGGCGGGCGGGCCTCGCGGCTGGTATAGCGGCTGGGATCAACGATGCGCATGTCGATCGGGTTGGCGCGCTGCCAATAGGCGCGCATGTTTTCCGGCAGTTCGGCCGCAAGCTTATTCATCAACTCGCCGACGCTTGGCAGGGACTCGGCCGGCGGCACGTCCGGCATTGCCGATTGGTGATCGAAACTGTCTTCGCTTTTGTGAAACGAGGCGCTCATGGCAAATATGGCGCGCCCGTGCTGGATGGCTTTGACGCGCCGGGTCGTGAAGCTGCCGCCGTCCCGGATGCGTTCAACGTCGTAGATGATTTCGTGTTCGGGATCGCCCGCGAGCAAAAAGTAGCCGTGGATGGAGTGGATCGGCCGCTCCGGATCGACGGTCTGCACGGCGGCCGATAGCGATTGCCCTAACACCTGCCCGCCGTAAACGCGTTGCCAGCCGACGCTAGCCTTGGGCCCACGGAACAGGTTGTCCTCGAGTTTTTCGAGCTTTAGCGCGTCAATCAGCCTATTGAGAGCGGACGACGATGGTGCAGTTTCTGCCACGATTGAATTGCCTTCATTTCTTTGTTTGCAGTTTGCCTTAAAGAACGGCGACAATGGGCGCGATTTGGAAGCGAAGTGTCAAGCGATGACAACGAACCAGCGAGCCGGTCCATTGCCTGCAAATCAGAATAACACCTGCGACGTTGCGATTTCCGGCGCCAGCTTTGCCGGCCTCGCGCTTGCCGCGTCGCTGCGCCTGGCACTTGGGCGCGACATTCGTATCTGCATCATCGATCACGCGGCCGCGCCGGTTGGGACTGCATCGGATTCGCGCGCCTTCGCCATTTGGGCGGCATCCAAGAATTTGCTTGAAGCGCTGGGTGTGTGGGATCGCATCAAGCTCGACGCCGAGCCGATAACAAAAATCGAAATCACCGACTCCGCGCTCGATGACGGCATCCGGCCAACGCTCGTCACCTATGACGCGCGTACCGCCGGCGGCGACCCCGCGGCTTACGTTGTGCCGAGCGGCCTCCTCCTTACTGAACTCTACCGGCTTGTCGCGGCTGACAAGGATATCGCCTGGCAAGCACCGGCCGAGGCGATTGACCTTGAGGCGGGTGAATTTTTAAACGCGATCGCACTCAGCGACGGCCGCAAGATTCGGGCGCGTCTGGTTATCGCCGCCGAAGGACGCACTTCGAAATTGCGCGATGCGGCGGGAATCAAAACAACGGGCTGGGGGTACGAGCAAACGGGTATCGTCGCAACGGTCGCCTTCAGCGAGCCGCACAGCGGCGTTGCCATCCAGCATTTCCTTCCCGGCGGCCCATTCGCAATTCTCCCCATGAAGGGCAACTGCGCATGCATCACGTGGAGCGCGGCACACGAGGAAGCGGCGCGCATGATGGCGCTTGATGACGCAGCGTTCCTCAACGAACTCGATCATCGCATCGGCGGGCGCTTCGGATCAATCTCGCTGAGCGGCCCGCGCCAATCCTGGCCGCTGGATTTGAAAATGGCGCGCGGTTTGACGGCTCCGCGGTTCGCCTTGATTGGAGACGCCGCCCATGGCGTGCATCCAATCGCGGGGCAGGGCGTCAATCTCGGATTTCGCGATGTTGCGGCTTTGACGGAGTGCATCACGGATGCGGTGCGTTTGGGTGATGACTTCGGTTCAACTTCTGCGCTCGAACGCTACAGCCGCTGGCGCCGCTTCGACACCACTATGTCGGCGGCGGCTTATGATGGGTTGAACCGCCTCTTCAGCATCGACAATCTTTTGCTTCGTGCGGGACGCGACGCGGGTCTTTCCCTCGTTGATCGCATTCCAGGTTTGAAATCCATGTGGGTTCAAGAGGCCGCCGGATTGACGGGTGACCTTCCGAAGCTGTTGAAGTGTGAGCGGGTTTGATTTCAGCTACTCCAAAAGCCCGTCGCTGGCACGTGCGGCAATCGGTCCGGGCTGCCAGCGTCGGTCGCTGGCGTAGGGAACCGAACCTTGTCAGCGGGCCCAGCTGGCCCTACTCGACAACCTGGGCCGTTTAGGCTAGGAACCGCCCAACAATATCCCGAAAATGGGTCGCCCTCGGCAGTTAGACTTGCTTGGGGCTGCATGAGCACTCCGGGTTCCGCCTGTTCAAACAGGTAGGGCGCTACGGGCCGCTCCGCTGCTTTTAAAAACAAATAAGGAAGAACGAGATGAACGTCATCGACGAAATCAATCGCGAGCAGATGGATGCCATCCTCGCCAAGCGCGGTATTCCGGAATTCAGCCCCGGCGACACCGTCAAAGTTATGGTCAAGGTGATCGAGTCTGCCGAGACCGATCCTAAAGACAAAAAGAAGAAGGCCGTCGAGAAAGCCATTACCGAGCGCCTCCAGGCTTACGAAGGCATGGTCATCGCCCGTTCTGGCGCAGGCCTCAACGAGACCTTCACGGTGCGCAAGATTTCTTACGGCGAAGGCGTCGAGCGCGTATTTCCGATTTACTCACCCTACATTGCCGAGATTGAAGTCATTCGCCGCGGTAAAGTTCGCCGCGCGAAGCTCTATTATCTCCGTGGCCGCCGCGGTAAAGCCGCGCGCATCTTCGAACGGACCGACGCGCGCGCCCGCAAACTCAACGCCGCCTGGAAGGGCTTCAAGAAGCCGAAGGGCGAGCCCGAAGATCTCCTGCAGATTAAGGGCATCAACGCCGACGTTATGCTGCGCCTGAAGCAGCTGAACTGCTACAAGATCGAACAGATCGCCAACTTCTCGGACGAAGATATCGCCAATATCGATGAGACGCTGAACCTCAAGGGCGCGATCGAGAAGCAGGATTGGATCGGTCAGGCGAAGGCCCTGTTGGCTGAGCTGACTGCTGGCGAAGTGCCGGCCGAAGAAGCCAAGGGCTGAGGCTTGATCGCAGTAACCGAATTGAAAACGGCGGCCTTTCGGGCCGCCGTTTTTGTTTTGTGACGTTTCTAGTCCAGGTCAGCCGCCGCTCACCAGGAACTCAATACGCCGGTTCTCGCGCCGCCCTGAAACTGCGGCGTTATCGCCAACGGGTTTGTCCTGACCATAGCCAACGGCTTTTAGCTTGGCCGCATCAACCCCGGCTTTTGTCAGATACTTGACCACCGACTGCGCGCGCAGTTCGGAAATGGTTTGGTTGCTGGCGGGCTTGCCGGTGTTGTCCGTATGACCGCCAACTTCGATTACAAAATTACTGGAACAATCTTTGGCAACCTTGGCGATCTTGTCGAGGGTCTTGAAGCTATCAGGCAAAACATCCCACGCGCTTGTCGCGAAGTTTATCTTGCCAGTCTTGACTTCGGCATTCAGGCCGTCGCGGCAAGCTTCAACGGCTTGCTGCTGCGCAACGGGTTCAGCGGCTGCTGCGGCAGGCACCGGCGCTGCCGGGAACACCGTTGCTTCAGCCGCCCAAGCGGGCGTGCCAGCAGGCGCGGTATCGCCACCATACCAAGTGACGCCGGGCGGGGTCATCGGCGGTGCAGGTTCTTCGACGGCCACCGCTGCGGGCGCTTCAGGCGCCGCGGCGGGCGCCACAGCTTCAGCCGGAGCTTCGGCGGTATAGTCGGGGTTCATGGTGGCTTCTGCCGCGAAGGCGGGCGGGGACGCCGGTGTCGTATCGCCGCTGTACCAGGTGACGCCTGGAGGGGTCATTGGCGGGGCTGGCTCCTCAGCAGCAGCGGTGGCGGCTGGGGCTTCGGCAGCCGGAGTCTCAGCGGCAGGCGCTTCGGCGGCTGCGGGAGCTGCTTCAGCAGGGGTCGCCTCGGCAGGTGCAGTTGCAGCATAATCCGGGTTCATGGTGGCTTCTGCCGTAAAGGCAGGCGGCGAGGCTGGTGTCGTATCCCCGCCATACCAAGTGACGCCTGGCGGGGTCATAGGCGGGGCTGCTTCGTCGGCAGCTGCGGCTGGCGCAGGCGCTTGAGGCTCAGCTGCAGCCGCTGGCGCCTCTGCGGGCGCCTCATCGGCGGCAAAAATTCGTGTAGCAGCTTGTATCGACACAAGCCCCAAACAAACTCCACCCAATAAAAGGGCGCGATACTTTTGCATTGCTTCCTCCCAGATCGCGACGCCTTCTTTTTGCGGACGTCGATTGCACGAACGCTTTTTTGCACTAAATTCGCTTCGATGACGAGTTGATTGAGGCCCTTGGAAAAACATATGTCAAACGTAGATGTTAACCGTAATGCCAGCCGTGACGGAAAAATCCGAATTCATGGGGCTGAAGCCTTTGAGGGCATGCGCCGCGCGGGCCGGCTGGCGGCCGAGGCTCTCGACATGCTCGTGCCCTACGTCGTGCCGGGCGTCTCAACCGATAGGCTCGATGATTTGGTGATGCAATTTGCCTGTGATCAAGGCGCTATTCCAGCTCCACTCAACTATCGCGGGTTCCCGCGCGCCATCTGCACGTCCATCAATCACGTCGTCTGCCACGGAATTCCCAACTCAAAGCCTTTGAAAGAGGGCGACATCGTCAACATCGATGTGACATTGATTGTCGATGGATGGCATGGCGATACAAGCCGCATGTATTCGGTTGGCGCCGTGACACGCCGGGCCGATAGGCTCATGCAGGTGACCTACGAATCGCTGCTGAAAGGCATTGAGCAAGTCAAACCCGGCAATACAACAGGCGATATAGGCGCTGCCATTCAAACTTATGCCGAAGGCGAGCGCTGCAGCGTCGTGCGCGATTTCTGCGGTCACGGTTTGGGCCGCGTGTTCCATGATCGCCCCAATATCTTGCACTACGGCGAAAAGGGCGAAGGGTCTGTGCTCGAGCCCGGCATGTTTTTCACCATCGAGCCGATGATCAACCTCGGCAAGGCGCATGTAAAAATTCTCCCCGATGGCTGGACCGCCGTGACGCGCGATCGCGAGCTGTCCGCACAGTTCGAACATACGGTTGGCGTGACCGAGAAGGGTTGCGAGATCTTTACCTCTTCGCCCGCCGGGCTTGAGTGCCCGCCGTTCCCGCTGACCAGCATAGCTTGAGCGGAAGCGGATCATGCCCGGCGACAGAAAGAGCAGCCAGGACAAGATCAGCGCCGAAGAGCAGGGCGCGTTTTTCGATGTTGCTCAATTGCCCCAAACCAAGCCGTCCGACGTCCGCACATCTCATAATACTCCGTTCGACGACAAACTGGGCCACCGCAAACGATTGCGCCAAAGGTTCAGCGGTGGCGGCGCCGATGCTGTGCCCGACTACGAACTTCTCGAGATGATCTTGTTTCGCGTTTATCCGCGCGGCGACACGAAGCCAATTGCCAAGCGCTTGCTTGCGAGGTTCGGCACATTTGCCGAAGTATTGAATGCGCCGCACGAACGCCTCAAGGAAGTCGATGGCATCGGCGAACGCGCGATCGAGGAACTGAAACTCATCCGCGCGGCGGCGCAACGGCTGGCACGAAGCGAGATCAGGGCGAAGCCCGCACTCTCTTCGTGGAACCAGGTTCTGGATTACCTGCGGCTTGCCCAGGGCTACGATCACGTCGAGCAATTTCGCATCTTATTTCTCGACAAGAAGAACCATTTGATTGCCGACGAAGTGCAGGGCCGCGGCACGGTCGATCACACGCCCGTCTATGTGCGCGAAGTCGTCAAACGCGCACTTGAACATTCCGCAACCGCGCTCATCCTGGTGCACAATCACCCTTCGGGAGACCCGACGCCTTCGCGCGCCGATATCGATATGACCAAGCTCATTATCGAAGCCGCCCGGCCGCTCGGCATTTCCATCCACGACCACGTCATCGTCGGGCGCGAAGGCCACGCGAGCTTCAGGGCGTTGCGGTTGATATAGGTTTGTCAACCGGTACTTGACAACCGTAGGTCCATGCTTTACTATTCACGCATTGGTGTTCTTTCGGGCCGTGTTCCCAATCTACGTCACAGCCTCCGGTAATTTATGGGGCGATAGCCTGGTTCAGCGTTGCTAGTGTCAGCGTAATGCGCCTGTTTATCGCAACAAGTTGAGGGCCTCACCTGGCCGCCGGAGATGAATGTGATTCGATCTTTTCGGAGAACCGCGCTTAAGAAGTTTTGGGAACGAGGCGACGTACAGCGCATCCCGACAGATTGGACTGATAAAATTGAGAAACTTTTGGACCTTTTAGAGAAGGCGAGATCGCCCGAGGACATGGCACTTCCGGGACTTTTCTATGGTTATCCTGAAGGCACCAAAGGCCGATACGCAGTTGCAGTATCGAAAGGGTGGAGACTTTCTTTCGGCTGGAAGAACGGCGAAGCCGTTGATGTCGATCTGGAAGAAATTCGATAGAGCGCACGGCTCCAACACAAGGAAGCGAAGCAGTTGAGTTCACGAAATCCAAACCGGTGCCCGACGCATCCTGGCATTCTTCTCGCGGAGATTATTTTCCCTGCGCTTGAACTGTCCAAGACCGCGATTGCAAAGCACTTGGGAATTTCCCGTCAGACGCTGCACGACTTGCTTGCGGCAAGGCAGCCGGTCACGCCGCAGATGGCGGTCCGAATCGGAAAGCTGTTGGGGAATAATCCTGCAGTATGGTTGGACATGCAGATCGCACACGATCTATGGCACGCGCAGCGAGAGACCGACATTTCAGCCATTCCGACAATTAAGGCACCAAAGCGGGCGCTAGAGAATCCGGCGTCACACGCTCGAAGAGCGATCTAGCCCCTATCGATCTCGGACGTATGCTTCGTATCTCGCATACCGGAATAGACGAGGAGCGAGAGCGCGATGCATCCCGTCACATACCAATAGAACCACGTCTCGTGGCCTTGGCTCTTAAACCACAGCGCAACATACTCCGCCGTGCCGCCAAAGAGTGCCACTGTCACCGCGAACGGCAACCCAACGCCCAAGGCGCGAATGTGGGTCGGAAAAAGTTCGGCTTTCACGACAGCGTTGATCGCCGAATAGCCAGAGACGATGACGAGGCCGGCGAGAATGAGTGCGAACGCGGTCCAGGGATCGCGCGTTGATTGCAACGCCGTCAGAATGGGGATCGTGCAAAGCGTACCCAACACGCCGAAAGCCATGAGGATGGGGCGGCGCCCGGTGCGATCCGATATGGCGCCAACAATCGGCTGCAACAGCATGTAGACGAACAATGCCGAGGCTGAGATGAGTGTCGCACTATCTTTGGTGAAGCCCGAGGTATTGACCAGGAATTTCTGCATGTAAGTTGTGAATGTGTAAAACGCCACCGTGCCGCCCATCGTCAGTCCGACGACGATGGCCAACTCCTTAGGGTACTTCATCAAAGCAGTGAGTGAGCCATCGCGGATCGTCGATTTCTCGAACGCCTCCGTCTCGTGCATGTCGCGCCGCATGATGTAGGCGATGACGGCGAGCGCCGCGCCAATCGCAAACGGTATGCGCCAGCCCCAGGCTTCGAGTTCCGCTTCGGTCAATAGGAACTTTTGCAAGATGATGAGAACTAACATAGCGGAAAGTTGACCTCCAATCAGCGTCACGTATTGGAAGCTCGAATAAAAACCCCGGTGCTTGGGTTCAGCCATCTCCGAGAGATAGGTTGCACTCGTGCCGTATTCGCCGCCGAGGCTCAAGCCCTGAACCATTCGCGCGACGAGCAGCAACGCGGGCGCGGCGACCCCGATTGACTCGTAGGTGGGTAGAACTGCGATCATCGCCGAGCCAAAGCACATCAGCAGCACGGATGTAGTCAACGCCACGCGCCGCCCGCGACGGTCCGCCATACGGCCGAAGTACCAAGCACCAAGCGGGCGCATGAAAAAGCCAAAGGCGAAAATACCGGCCGTTGCCAGGAGTTGTGCTGTTTGGTCTCCCGCAGGAAAGAACGCCTTGGCGAAATAGAGCGAGAAGGCCGCATAGACATAGAAATCGTAGTACTCGACGAGATTGCCGGACGAGCCGATCAGAATAGCCTTGATCCGGCGCTTTACATCGTCTGCTTCTGGCTCGCCTAAGTTCGTCACGCCGTACCCCCATATTTGCGGATCATCGATAGCAGGCCCCGCGCCGCCGTGCCGCAGCGATCACATCAAGCGTTCACAACCTCCGTGACCGGCGTTGACCTCGGCACCCTCCGTCCCATATTAACGGGCCCAGAAGTGTTGGCCCGAAGATCGTGTGCTGATGCCCGCCACTGAGGACATGATGCCCCTTATGACCAAGAAGCCCCGCCATTCCAAGGTAATCATTCTCGGCTCCGGCCCGGCCGGATTTACGGCAGCCGTGTACGCCGCGCGCGCGATGTTGAAGCCCTTGCTCATCCAAGGATCGCAGCCGGGCGGACAGCTGACGATCACGACCGACGTCGAAAATTATCCGGGTTTCGCGGAGACGATCCAAGGTCCATGGCTTATGGAACAGATGCAGGCGCAAGCCGAGCATGTCGGCACCGACGTCGTCATGGATCACATCAATAAAGTCGATCTCAAGTCCAAGCCCATCCGTTTGGAAGGCGACAGCGGCGACGTCTACACCGCGGATACGCTCATCATCTGCACGGGCGCACAGGCCCGCTGGCTCGGCATGCCTTCCGAAGAATTCTTCAAAGGTCACGGCGTTTCCGCCTGCGCGACCTGCGATGGGTTTTTCTACAAGGGCAAAGAAGTCGCCGTTGTCGGCGGAGGTAACACGGCGGTCGAAGAAGCCTTGTTCCTCACCAACTTTGCCAAGCGCGTGACCATTATTCACCGGCGCGATTCCTTCCGCGCGGAGAAAATCTTGCAGGATCGCTTGTTCAAGCATCCGAAGATAGAAGTCGTGTGGGATACGGCGATCGAAGAGATCATCGGCACAACCGATCCAAAGTCCGTGACAGGCTTGCGGCTGAAAAACACCAAGACCGGCGCCATCACCAACCGCGCGGCGGATGGCGTATTCATCGCGATTGGACACGCGCCATCGACGGAGTTGTTCAAGGGCCAATTGCCAACGACGCCGGGCGGGTATCTCATCACAGCACCGGATTCGACCGCGACAGCCATTCCCGGCGTGTACGCCGCCGGCGACGTGAAAGACGAAATCTTCCGGCAAGCCGTCACGGCGGCGGGCATGGGCTGCATGGCGGCATTAGAAGCCGAGAAGTATCTGGCGAAGCTTGAAACGCACATGGTAGCGGCGGAGTAATCACGGAGACTGTTTGAGCCAGATTGTGAGCCTGACATATCGAGGAGATTCCACTGCATGAAAGCGTATGTCTGTCGCAGCTATGGCGGGCCTGGCGTCCTCGAACTTAAGGACGTACCATCGCCCACGCCGAAGGACGACGAAGTCCTTATCAAAATCTACGCTACCACAGTGACGGCTGGCGACTGGCGCGTGCGGACACTCAAGGTTCCGAAAGGCTTCGGGCTGCTCGCGCGACTAGCTCTCGGCATAACACGGCCTCGCCAACCCATACTCGGCACCGAACTGGCGGGAATAGTCGAGACGGCCGGCAAAAGCGTGAAACGATTCAGACCCGGCGACGCGGTCTTTGCCTTTCCCGGCGGAAAGATGGGCTGTCATGCGCAGTACTGTGTGGTGGCCGGGGACGGACCGGTGGCGCTCAAGCCTGAAAATCTCTCGTTCGAGGAAGCGGCCTCCCTCTCGTTTGGCGGTTCGACCGCACTCCATTTCTTGCGCAAGGCGGGACTTAAGGCTGGAGACAGAATTCTGGTCATCGGCGCATCGGGCGGCGTCGGTACCGCACTGGTGCAACTCGCAAAGCACTTCGGGGCCGAGGTGACAGGCGTGACCAGCACAACCAACCTTGATCTGGTCACCTCACTCGGCGCCGGCCGGGTCATCGACTACACGAAAGAGGATTTTACCCGAGGCTTGGAAAACTACGATATCATCGCCGATGCGGCCGGTGCGACCACGTTTCCCAGATGCAACGTGGTACTCAAGGACAAAGGACGCTTGCTCGCAATTGCTGGCGGGTTACCCGACATGCTTGCCGCGCTCTGGGCGCCAATGACGAGTAGCAAGCGAGTGATCGTGGGGCCTGCTGAAGAACGGCCCGAAGACGTGCGGCGGCTCGCCGAGTTGGCAAAATCTGGTGCGTTGCGGCCTGTCATCGACCGGCACTATGACTTTGCCCAGATGCGTGAAGCGCATGCCTACGTCGAGACGCGGCGCAAGAGGGGCAGCGTGGTCGTGACTGTGCGGCACGAAGCTTAGACCAATTCGTATTTTACTGCGGTGTAGTCTCGCTTCTGCCTTCTTGCGCATTAGCCGGGTGATCCAAGACTTTTGTTTCGGGGCGTTCGCGGCGACAGAGCTAGCCATGGCGGCGGCCATTGGAGAGACGGCTGTGGGCGATACAGCGGGCCGCACGGCAAGCGTTGGCATCATCGTCCACATTATTCCCGTCTTAGGGCTTACCTGGCGCCGCGCAGCAACGGGAGCACACGCGCTGCATCAATCTCACCGCTCGCCATAGCGGCGCGCACCGCGCATCCAGGCTCCGTATCATGACGGCAATTGCGAAACTTGCATCTCAAGGCGATAGCCTCGATGTCTTCGATCAAGGGATCGATGCTCGCGGTCTCTATCCACTGTTCCAACCCGCGCATGCCGGGCGTATCGATAATGGCTCCGCCTTGCGGGCGAATAAACAATTGGCGATGCGTGGTCGTATGGCGGCCGCGGCTGTCGTGCGCACGCACCTCTTGCGTCGCTTGCGCATCGCGTCCCAGCAATTGGTTCGTCATGGTCGATTTGCCGACACCCGATGAGCCGACCAAAACAATCGTCCGGTTGCCATCGAAATAGGGCTCCAGTTCTTGCACGCCCTTCGCACCACGCGCGCTAATCGCGTGAACGGGCACGCCCGGCGCTATCTTTGCGATTAGCTCGGTCGTGCTGGTGGCATCGTGTGGCAGATCTGATTTGTTGGCGACGATGACCGGCTGGGCGCCACTGTCGCGCACGAGTGCCAAATAGCGCTCCAAACGCTGCAGGTTGAAGTCGCGATCGAGCGCCGTCACTATAAAAATAACATCGATATTCGCAGCTATGAGTTGCGGGCGCTGTTCGCCGGCCGCCTTGCGCACCATGGCGGTTGTACGCGGCAGAACGGTTTCGATCGTGGATTTGCCAGCGTCTGCGGAAAGCCGCACGGCCACGAAATCGCCAACGCCCGGTAGATCAGATCGCTGCGCCACTTCCTTGCGGTGGCGGGCGGTGATGGTTGCTGAAAGCTCGGTGACGGTGGTTGCGACTTGAAAATGGGTGCGGTGCTCGCCAACAACCCGGCCAGGTAAAAGTCCCTCGCTAGCAAAAGCAGCGAATGCTTGTTGCCGTTGCGGACTCCATCCCAACGCTTCCAATGTCATAATTCGCGTTCCTAAGGAGCGCCGGGCAGGCAATGCCCAACGCCGCCCTTTTGACATGCCACAGCACACCGCCAGGATGTTGGAAAATCGTGCGCTTCAACTATCGCTCCAAGCAAAAGGCACAAAAAAAACGCCAGACCTATTCGAGTCTGGCGTTTTCATTTTCTGGAGTGGACCGGCTTACTGCAGCTGAATTGCAATCAACTTATTTTCCATCATGTGCGGAACGTACATGATTTTTGACGCCGCATCGTATGTAAGATCGGCGTTACCTTTACCGAGATCGATGATCGGTTCGGTCTTGCCGCCAGACGAGAACTTGAAGATTTTGCCGGCCATCCAGTCCGAGACGATGTAGTTGCCGCCGCCGAGAGAGGCAAAGCCGTCGAGATTGCCGACCGGCTTGCCGCCGTCGAGTTCGGTGATCTTCTTATCCGCGAGCGAGACGGACACGATGCGGCCCAGAGCGCTTGTTTCAAAGCCCTTGCCGGTTAGGACGCCCCACGTATTGACGATCAAGTTATCGCCTTCGACGAGCAGCCCATTGGCACCGGCAAGTACCGGGTCGCTAGCCCACTTCTCGATCTTGCCTCCCGAGAGCTTGTAGATGCCGCCGCCGCCCGTATCGGAGACGTAAATGTTGCCCGCAGCATCGGCTGCAACATCGTTGAGGAGCCCTGCACCCTCTGCCTTGTGTTTGGTGACGATCTTTGCAGTGGCCATATCGATCTCGACGAGTTCATCGACGTCACCAACGTACATCTTGCCCTTGGAGATCGCGAGACCCTTAGGCGCCTTCAGTCCGTCGACCCACTTGTCGGCTGTCTTACCGTCCATGGAAACCTTGGCGATGTAGCCTTTGGCATCCTTGCCCATCGGATCGCCGTTGACATTGCTGACGTAAATGACGCCGCCGTCGATAATCGCGCTCTCGGCCCCGGGAAGGCCGCCGATTTCCCAAAGCTTGGCCGGCCCGCCAGCCACTTTCTCAGCGACCTTGTCAGCCGCTTTCTCTACCACTTCGGTTGTTTTCTCGGCAGCCTTCTCCGCTGCTTTCTTGGCGTCAGGTGTCGTACCTGAATCGCAACCCGCAAGCAGAAGAGCCGCAAGCGCGGCACCATAAGCCAATCTCTTCATAATTTACCTCATTTGTTTGCAGAACAAATCATTGCGGCGGACGCCACAGCAAGGACTCGGAAACAAAATAATGCGCCTGGAGAGAATTACCAGTCTACGACTGGGGGGCAGCGAATGGGATCGGCTGGCCCAAGTGTCGCAGGTGTAGCCGCGACCGCCGCGCCAAAACGAAAAAAGCCGATTGGGTTGCGCCGCGTCCAAAGCACGTTACAGTCGCGCCGCCTGGGGCGTCGGCTCAAGCTTTCATCAGTCAATTCAAGCATCTTCGACAGCGGACATCACGTTATGGACTGGGACAAACTTCGTATTTTTTATGCCGCCGCAGAGGCTGGCAGCTTCACCCATGCGGGCGAACAGCTGAACATGAGCCAGTCGGCGGTCAGCCGTCAAATCTCGGCGCTGGAAGCCCATCTCAAAGTGACGCTATTCCATCGCCACGCACGCGGCCTCGTCTTGACCGAGCAAGGCGAGCTTTTGAACCGCACCGTGACGGAAGTCTTCGCTAAGCTGCAGACGGCCGAAACCCTGCTCTCCGATTCGACGACCAAACCGTCGGGCGATCTGCGCGTCACGGCGCCAATCGGATTTGGCACGATTTGGCTGTCGCCGCGCTTGAGCGAATTCATGGATCTGTATCCTGATATTCGCGTCGAGTTGATCTTGAACGACGAGCAAGTCGATATCGGCATGCGCGCCGCCGACGTCGCCATCTGGACGCGCGAACCCGAACAAGGCGACCTTATCCGGCGGCCTCTTTTTGGGAGCCGGGTCGGCGCTTTTGCCTCGACACAGTACATCCGCCGTTTTGGGGCACCGAAGTCGCTCGATGATTTGGCGAACCACCGGATTATCTCCTACTCCGGCCAGCCGGCCCAACATTTGACCGCTGTGAATTGGATTGAAACGGAAGGCCGCAACGGCAAGGACCCGCGCCAGTCCGTGCTCAAGATCAACTCGGTCGTCGCAATCAAGTATGCCATCCGGGCCGGAATCGGCATCGGCATGATCCCGGATTATCTGACGGAGTCGGAAACCGACCTTGTGCCCATACTTCCCGAGGTCGAACCGCCGCGCTTGCCAATCTTGTTTGTTTATCCGGAAGAGCTAAAAACCTCGAAAAAAGTCCAGCTCCTGCGCGACTTCATGGTGGCGAAGACTCGGGGCTGGAAATAATTCACTGAATTCACAGTGCACAATTCACAGGACTCATAGTTGTCATGCGAACTGTCATGATCTAAGCGCAGCCTATAACGTAATAAGGTTCATGGCAGGAGCGTGGGGGCGGGCGTTTTGCCACCTCCGTCTCTGCGACCCTCGTCTGGAACCCATGGTTCCTTGCCGGGTGGCCGCCTTTCAACAGGTGCGTTACCCGGCATTTTTGCTGATGTGGCTGCGACGAAACCTGATTTGCTTATGGCTTGCGCCAACGCTATCTAGGGTTCCAAATCCCTGATTTCGGCGAAGGACTTTAGCCCCCATGGCCCAGACGGCTCCCAAAACTCTCTACGACAAGATTTTCGACGACCACATCGTGGACCGCCAGCCTGACGGGACGTGCCTGCTCTACATCGACCGGCATCTCATCCATGAAGTCACGAGCCCGCAAGCGTTCGAGGGTTTGCGCATAGCGGGGCGCAAAGTGCGGGCGCCCGAAAAGACGCTTGCCGTGGTTGATCACAACGTGCCGACGACCGACCGCTCCAAAGGCATTGCCGACGATCAAAGCCGCATCCAGGTTGAGACGCTGGCCAAGAACGCAAAAGATTTCGGCGTTGAATATTTCCATGAGCGCGACAAGCGCCAGGGCATCGTCCACGTCGTCGGTCCCGAGCAGGGCTTTACGCTCCCCGGCACGACGATTGTGTGCGGCGACAGCCACACCTCTACCCACGGCGCGTTCGGAGCCTTAGCGCACGGCATCGGCACGTCCGAAGTCGAGCATGTCCTGGCGACGCAAACGCTGATCCAGAGTAAAGCCAAGAACATGTTGGTCCGCGTTGATGGCGTGGCGCCGAAGGGCGTTGGCGCGAAAGACATCATCCTCGCCATCATCGGCGAAATCGGCACGGCTGGCGGCACGGGTTCCGTCATAGAATACGCGGGCGAAGCCATCCGCGCGCTTTCGATGGAAGGCCGCATGACGGTTTGCAACATGTCAATTGAAGGCGGGGCTCGGGCGGGGATGATCGCGCCGGACGAGAAGACCTACGCTTTCATCAAGGGCCGCCCGAAAGCGCCGAAGGGCGCCGCCTGGGACATGGCGATGACGTATTGGGAGACCTTGGCGACCGACGAGGGCGCGCATTTCGATCGCACTGTCGTACTCGACGCTTCGAAACTTCCCCCCATCGTATCGTGGGGCACATCGCCTGAAGACGTTGTATCAATCGCGGGCGTTGTTCCCGATCCGGCGAAAGTCGCGGACGAAAACAAGCGCGCCTCGATGGTGCGTGCGCTCGACTATATGGGCCTCGCTGCGGGCACCAAGATTACCGACATTCCGCTGGATGTCGTGTGGATCGGCTCGTGCACCAACGGCCGCATTGAAGATTTGCGCGCGGTGGCAAAGGTTGTCGATGGCAAAAAGATTTCGACGCGCTTGGCTTACGCGATGATCGTGCCGGGCTCGGGACTTGTGAAAGAACAAGCCGAAGCCGAAGGCCTCGACAAGATTTTCCTCGCCGCCGGTTTTGAATGGCGCGAGCCCGGTTGCTCTATGTGCCTCGGCATGAATCCGGATCAGTTGAAGCCCGGCCAGCGCTGCGCCTCAACCTCCAACCGCAACTTCGAAGGCCGCCAAGGCTACAAGGGCCGCACCCATCTCGTCAGCCCAATCATGGCGGCAGCAGCAGCGCTTGAGGGGCATTTCGTGGATGTGAGGGAGTGGGGGGTTTAAGGTTGGGCGGAGATAACGATGCACCCACAGACAGCGACGGCACTTTGCTCACTTGGGCAAAGGCACTTAGCACCATTTGGTTGTTTTCCCTCGCGGTATTCGTAGCTGTAAAGTGGCAGAAAATAACTTCTCTTGAACCGAATGAGGTTGGTGATTATTTGGCAGGTGCATTCGCTCCATTAGCATTCAGCTGGCTCGTCGTGGCGGTATTCCTGCAGCGTGAAGAACTGCAAGCACAGCGAAAAGAGCTAGAACAAAATCGTGAAGCGCTTTTGCTGCAAGCCAATGAACTAAAGAATTCTGTCGAACAGCTTGCACGACAGACGGAGATTTTTTCCGCATCTCATGCTTCAGAACAGGAACGATCAGTTCAAGAAGAGATCGAACGCAAGCTCGACCAACTAGTGTTCTGACTCATTCATTCGCATCCCCCGCCGAGTGAAGCCAGCGCTTTCCTGGCGCGGCGGTGCTTGCCGATGAGTGTGCTGGATTTGGCGGTCCATTGGAATGGCTTTGGGTTGGCGTTACGATGCTCGAC
>JANOKW010000244.1:0-6731 GCA_031419475.1 Hyphomicrobium sp.
CAACGAGATCGACGTTACGAAGAAGGCGGCCGCCAGCATCGCCGTCGCGCGCGTGAGCAAATTAGCCGTACCACGGCCAGTCATAAACCCGCCACCGCCGCCCCCACCGATGCCGAGCGCACCGCCCTCGGATTTCTGCAGAAGCACCACGCCGACCAGGGCTGCCGCGACCATAAGGTGAATGACGAGAAGCACGGTGGCCATAAGGATGGGCCTTTCAAAGCCGGAATGAATGGGTTGAAGGGGCTTCTACACTAGCGCAGGAGCGGGGGAAAGGGGGTAGCAAAACACCTCTGCCTCACAACTGTTCCCCTGGGAACAGCACGACTCCACCGTTAAGGATATGGCAACGCAGCGGGCTCTTGGAAAGGAGAAAGTTGAAATGCCATTCCCCGTCCAAATCGGCGGCGAAGCGGCAATGGTCTTATTGGCCATGGCCTATTTGCTGGTCAAACACGCCCTCGCGGACTTCATCCTTCAAACCGAGACCCAGCGCCGGGAAAAGGGCAACTACGGCGCGACGGGCGGGCTCACCCACAGCTTGACCCACATTGCGCTCACCGCACCGGTATTCACCTTGCTCCCCGATGCCGCCACCGCGATTGTTGCCACCCTGCTGGCGGCCGAATTCGTGTTGCATTACCATATTGACTGGACAAAAGAGCAGATCGTGCGTCAGAACGCCTGGACATCGCGCGATACGCCCTTCTGGTGGGCCGTCGGTATCGACCAACTCTTGCATGGAATGTCCTATATCGGCCTGATTTGGCTGGCTCTCGGGCTTGCCGCCGGCCACGCTTGACGCACGTCAAGCCGCTGGAAACGGCAGCTTTTGACCTTGCCCGGCAGCGCAGCGCGGGGCAGTGTCCGAGCCGAATTATTATCCGCGCAGCACTCGTTTCCGGCCCAGACCGAACCATCTCAGGGCTGCCTAGAGGCTCTGCCTGGGGGCTGCATGGGAAAGCTGCCTCGGGGCTCTGCCTGGGGGCTGAGGGGCTTGCTTGGGGGGCTACATGGGAGCTGCCTGGGGGCTGGCTAGAAGCTGAATGCCACAGCCCCATGTGTCGTCTATGTCTCGTCCATGTAACGGTTGAGCTTAAACCGGCGAACTCCCCTCTACGAGGCACGATGCAGGATCGACGAGCACGCGAAAACGAGTGGTCGCAACTGATGCGGGCCGCGATTAACGGAGACGGAGCGGCCTATCGAAGGTTGCTCAACGATCTGTCGCGGGTGCTGAGAGCGTCTGTCCGCCGTGGGTTTGGTGGCGCGGAAGTGCCAGCAAGCGACGCGGAGGACGTGGTGCAGGACGTCGTTTTGGCCATCCATCTGAAACGCCATACGTGGGATCAGTCGAAGCCCATCGGGCCGTGGATCATGGCCATTACCCGCAACAAGATGATCGACGAAATCCGCCGCCGGGGGCGGCGCACCGAAGTCCCGATCGAAGGCATGCTGGATTTCCTCGAGGCCGGTGGCCAGGACGACGCCATCCACGCTTACGATGCGCGCCGCGTACTGAACGGCCTTAAGGGTAAAAACCGCGATATCGTGCAAGCCATCGCCATTGATGGACACACAGCCAAGGACGTCGCCGATAGATTTGGAATGACCGAAGTGGCCGTCCGCGTCTCACTGCACCGTAGCCTCAAGTCGCTGTCCGATACCTATCAAGAGAAGTCGCCGACATGAAAACTGACGATCTCATCCGGGCAATGGTTGCGGACAATCGAAGCGGCCAAGCTCCCATCGCGCGCACAGTTTGGCTGGCACTTGGTGCCGGAGTTGTTCTCGCGGCGATCCACTTTTTCAGTCTGCTTGGCGTCCGCTCGGACTTCGCGCACGCGATCACGAACGACCCGCGTTTCATGTTCAAGTTCGTGTTCACGCTCGGGCTTGCTATACCAGCCGCACTTCTCGTGTTGCGCCTGGCGCGGCCCGACGGTGTGACGGGCTGGACCAAGTGGCTCTTGATTCTGCCGCCACTGCTTCTGGCGGCCGCTATCGCCGTTGAAATGCAATCCGTACCCGCCGATCACTGGGCGGTCAGCGCCATGGGCAGCATGCCGGTTGCGTGCATGAAATACATAACGATTTTGTCGCTCGCCCCCTTCGTCGCGATATTGTTCGCGCTCCGCCAGGGAGCTCCATCGCGCCCGGCCGCTGCAGGTGCTGCTGCGGGCCTGCTGTCTGGCACTATAGGAGCTGCCCTTTACGCCACGTTCTGCGTCGATGACAGTCCGATGTTTCTGGCTATCTGGTACGTCGCCGGCATCACCATCGTCACGGCCTTTGGGGCGCTTATTGGGAGCCGCTTGCTAAAGTGGTGATCGGCCCGAAGGTCCGCGCGCGTCAGTCAACCGATAAATTCCGCTTGGCTCAAAGCGGCCCTTGGCCCATGGTGCCGCCGCTTTGACACGGGGCGGCACCAAAAGTGCCGGAGAGCGGCGCATGGGACTGACCTACCATATCATTGACGTTTTCACGGAACGCGCATTCGGGGGCAATCCGCTTGCTGTCGTGCTCGACGCTGACGTGCTGTCAGCCGCGGACATGCTGCAGATCGCGCGCGAGTTCAATCTCTCCGAAACGATATTCGTGTTGCAGCCAACGGCGCCTGGGCATACCGCACGCGTGCGCATCTTCACGCCGTTTCGAGAAATTCCCTTTGCCGGACACCCGACACTCGGCTGCGCCCTGTTGCTGGCTGACTTGCGCACGACGGCCGTCAACGGCGAGAGCGACGCCATCATTATGCTAGAAGAAGAGATCGGCAGCGTGCGCGTCGGGGTGCGCCTCAGAGCGGGCAACGCCGCCTACGGCGAATTTGATGCGCCAAAGCTGCCGGACTTTGGCGAAGCCTTGTCGTTGCCGGAGGAAACATCCGCCGCACTCGGGCTCAACCCGAACGAGATCGGATTTGAAAACCACAAGCCACTCCTGTTGCGCGGCTCGAGCGTCGTCGCCTACGTGCCGGTCTCAAACCTCGAAGCCATATCGAAAGCCCGCGTGGCCCCCAGCCACTGGGCACGCGCATTTAGCGACCGCGCTATTGATGGAGTTTATCTTTATACGCGTCAGTGCGTGCGCGCGCAGTCCTCCTTCCATGCCCGCATGTTTGCCCCCGACATAGGCGTACCGGAAGACCCTGCAACCGGAGCGGCGGCAATCGGATTTGCGCGCATCGTTCACACCTTCGACGGCCTAACCGGCGGCACCCACAAGCGCACCATCGAGCAGGGCTTGGAAATGGGCCGTCCGAGCGCCATCGGACTCATAATGAGCGTCGCTCGCGGGCGCCTCGAAGGCGTGCGCATTGGCGGCCACGGCGTGCGTGTCGCGGAGGGGGTGTTGCGGGTGTGAAGTGGGGTGAAAGGGTTTCTCTCGGGGAGCCGAGCGATGGCGCTGGGGCAGGACCCCAATGACCGTGGTAAGGAAATTCGAAGTAAACTAGGTTGGCATCCACGGCCCACTTTCTATTGCAGTTGTATTTCAAGGGTGCCGGAGAAATTGGGCTTGCGAAGAGACATCAAATCGACCCTAGAGTCCCTTGAGAGCGCTATCGCAACCGTCACAGCGAAGAAATACGGGGAGGTTTAGCCACTCCCGTTGGGGAGAGGCCGGCGCGGCCCGGATGCGAGATCGAGGATGTCCGTTGCCTCGCCCGCGCCGGGTGAGGGGGCTGTTTGCTTCAATGGAATTGCCTGCCTGAAAGAGAGCGCCCGCCCCCTCACCCCAACCCTCTCCCCGTCCATGCGAAGCATGGCTTCGCCATAGGGGAGAGGGGGCCCCGCGCCAAGATGGAACTTGATATTATTTGGCGATTTTGACTTAGTAGAGGTGTCCGGTGGCAAATCCGTTGTGGAGGCCGGTTGTTTCGCGAAGAGCCGCAATCCAGTATGACGCGCGAATTGAACAGTTTTGACACCATTTGCGGCCTGGATCTGGCCCGGCGGAGCTGCGCGCCCGCGACTTGGCCCTCTAATTGGCCCGCGACCTTGCGATTGTCTGTCCTCGCGCTCGCCCTTACCGGCCCCTGAACCAGCGCTGACCGGCCTGTCCGGGGCGCACTCAGGGGATGCAAGGGCCTGCCGCGCAAATTCAGTAGGGTTGAAGAACCATAAGTTCCGCCCACTCTCAAGGATCAAGCCCGATGACCGCGAATTCCGATAATTCGAAAACAGGCACCCCAGATCAAGTCATCATTTTCGATACAACGCTGCGCGACGGCGAGCAGTGTCCTGGCGCCACCATGACGTTTGAAGAGAAGCTTCAGGTCGCCGAACTCCTCGACCAGATGGGCGTCGATGTCATTGAAGCCGGTTTCCCCATCGCCTCCGACGGCGACTTCGAAGCCGTCAAGGAGATTGCCAAGCTCGCCAAGCATTCGGTGATTTGCGGACTTGCGCGCGCCAGCCCCGGCGACATCGACCGCGCGGGCGAAGCCATCAAGCCCGCCAAACGCGGGCGTATCCACACCTTCATCGGCACCTCGCCTCTGCATCGCAAATTCCAACTCCAGCTCGACCAGGATCAGGTGTTCGAGCGCGTTGTCGCCTCCGTCACGCGCGCGCGCGGCTACACCGACGACGTCGAATGGAGCGCGATGGATGCAACGCGCACCGAGCACGATTATCTCTGCCGCGTCGTTGAAGCCGCGATCCGCGCCGGCGCCACGACGATCAATATCCCCGACACCGTCGGCTATGCGACACCGGAGGAATACTTCGACCTCATCACCATGCTGAAAACACGTGTTCCCGGGATGGACAAAGTCATTATTTCCACGCATTGCCACGATGATCTTGGCTTAGCTGTTGCCAATTCGCTCGCCGGCCTCAGAGCTGGCGCACGTCAAATCGAATGCACCATCAATGGTCTCGGCGAACGGGCCGGCAATGCCGCGCTCGAAGAAGTCGTCATGGCCATCCGCACGCGCCACGATCTGCTGCCCTATCGCACCGGCATCAAAACAGAGATGCTGGCGCGGGCGTCAAAGCTCGTATCTGCCGTGACCAATTTCCCCGTGCAATATAACAAGGCCGTCGTCGGCCGGAATGCCTTTGCGCACGAAAGCGGCATCCACCAGGATGGCGTCCTCAAGAACACCGAAACCTACGAGATCATGACACCGGAGAGCGTCGGGGTCGGGAAATCGTCGCTCGTCATGGGTAAACACTCAGGCCGCGCCGCCTTCCGCTCGAAACTTAAGGAACTCGGCTACGAGCTCGGCGAAAACGCGCTTGAAGATGCCTTCAACCGCTTCAAGACGTTGGCCGACCGCAAAAAGCACGTCTACGACGAGGACATCGAGGCGCTTGTCGATGATGGGGTGGCGCATGCGCACAACAGCATTAAGGTGCTGTCGCTGACAGTGATTGCTGGAACAGTCGGCCCGCAGTCGGCAACGCTGACGCTCGATATCGCCGGCAGCGCCAAAACCGTGCAAAGCACCGGGAACGGCCCCGTGGACGCTACATTCAACGCGATCAAGATGCTCGTGCCCCACGAAGCCCGGCTCGATCTCTATCAGGTGCACGCCGTAACGGAGGGAACCGATGCCCAGGCCGAGGTGTCCGTGCGGCTCGAAGAAGACGGCCGCATAGTAACCGGAAGGGCCGCCGACCCCGATACTATGGTTGCATCAGCCAGAGCTTATGTCGCGGCACTGAGTAAGCTCGTCGTAAAGCGGCAGAAATCGGCACAAACCCAGCACGCTGTTTGAGTTTTCCCCGCTGCACTGCTGACATCGCGCCACAGGTTAGCCGAACCGCCCCAGCGGATCGTATTTGTATTTGCGCATCATCGGCTTAACGCTATGGTTGGGCGATAGGACAAATGCTTGACGTTGCGCTGACGGCTTAACGGCCGTCAGTTGGCGCGGTGGACATGCGGCATATGCCTTGCTTTAGACATGCACAAAGCGTGTTTAGCGCCGGGTTCATCGTGCCCGGCAAATACAGTAAACAGGGGCCTTGTTACGAGTGATGTTGGGTTTCGGCGTCAGTAGCGTACTTTCCGACGATATCGCCATCGATCTCGGCACGGCCAATACCCTTGTGCATGTGGCGGGGCGCGGCATTGTCATCGACGAGCCGTCCGTCGTTGCTATTCGTTCGCGCGGCGGTATCCGCGACGTGCTCGCCGTTGGCCACAAAGCAAAAATGATGGTTGGGCGCACGCCCGAAAGCATCGAAACCATCCGGCCCATGCGCGACGGCGTGATTGCCGATTTCGTCGCCACCGAAGAGATGCTGCGCCAGTTCATCAAGCGCACAAAGAACATGCTTGAGTTCATCCGCCCGCGCATCCTCATCTGTGTACCCGCTGGCGCCACGCCCGTCGAACGCCGTGCCGTATATGAAACCGCGCTCTCAGCGGGGGCACGAAAAGTGTTCCTCATCGAAGAGCCGGTTGCAGCCGCGATTGGTGCCGGATTGCCGGTCGATGAACCGAGAGGCTCCATGGTCATCGATATCGGCGGCGGCACGACCGACATCGCCGTACTGTCGCTGGGTGGCGTCGTGCAGGCGCGCTCGCTGCGCTGCGCCGGCAATGCCATGGACGAAGCCATCGTCCGATATGTACGCCGCAAGCACCAGCTCTTGATCGGCGAAGCCAATGCCGAGCGCATCAAGATCGAGGCTGGTTCCGCCTCCCGTGTCATAAACGGCGAAACGGCCGAGATTTTTATTCGCGGCCGGGATTTGCGCCAAGGCAAAGCCAAGACC
>JANOKW010000245.1:0-3949 GCA_031419475.1 Hyphomicrobium sp.
TGCGCGACAACACGTTCTCTCAAATCAAGGGAATAGGGTCGAGCCATCTGTGCTGGCCTCCGATCCCAGCAAGAAGCTTGAATCAGATTTCAGCTGATTTGGGAATCCCCCGAGATTCCATTAAATGCGGAAAGACTCTAAGTCCACAGAGATCGCGCTTCACCGCTCTGCAAGTGCCGCCAATTGTCCGGAAAGTAGCTTTAGAAATGATATGCTCACAACTCCGGAATCGCATTCAGGAACCAACTTGTGATTGGACGAAGAGAGATGATCCGTTATCGTTGACTCACGTTGAGGATTTGGTTTTAACCGGAAGTGCGGGGGTCCATAACAACGGAGACGAACATGCCGTCTCAGTGGAATCGACTCTGCGAAATTCTCGAGCGTGCCGAAACCATGCCCGCCAAAAGCAAATCGGCTTACGTGGAGGCTGCGTTCACCGCACTCGCCTTGGAATGTCACGCCAAGGTAAAGTCGGCGCGGGCACTCAGGGCTATGCCATCCAAAATGCAGCGCAAGACCATCGGCCACAAGGCCAACGGCCAAAAGCCGCGCAAGAAGCGCCGGTCCGCTATTTGAACTGGGCGTCGCCAGCAACGGCCAGCATCTCCGGCCGCCGGAAATATATAGCCCGGCCCATGCGGATCGGCGGATAACCGCGAATGAGCACTATCTGCTCGTCCGCACGTAAGCCTTGCACGATTTCATGCGGCAGAATGAGTGGACGCTTCTGCAGCGAGAATGATTGCGTACCCTTGCCTGCCGCCGAGGGACTCATCGGCCCGAACAATAGCGAGGTACCGTGCGACTGGTTCTCGACCCGGATGGTTGTATCGCCGCAGCGCTCGGAGAGATGCTTGGCGGTCTCCATGGATTTCACCGCCGCATAGCTGACCAGTGACACGCCTTCAAACCAGCTCGTCGCCCCCTCTTTGCCGAAGTGATGCTCAAGCTGGCCGACGCTTTGATACAGCAGCATCAGCGTGATGCCATACTTGCGGCCCCGGTCGCGCGCCTCTTCCAGAATATTCATGCGCCCGAGCAGGTCGGCTTCGTCGAGACAGAATAAGACGCGCTTGGCGTGGCGACCGCCAGCCTGGACCATGGCGCGCATCAGACTGCCGATGATGACCCGGTCGACAGCGGGATAGCTTTTGAGGATTTCGCCGGGCACTTGGATGAAGACGTCGAGCGACCCGCCCGGTAGGTCTTGGGCCTCAAACGCCGATCCCGCCACCAGCGCGGCGTAGGGCTCCAGCGACAGCCATTGGGTATCCTTGGCAACCGTCGAAGCAATGCCGGTAAAGGTCTGATCGGCCATGCCGACAAATGGCGCGAGGGTCTCACGCACGAGACGCACATTGGTCTCTGAGACAATCTCCTTTAACCGCGCCTTCAGGTCCGTCTCGGACAGCGATGTCAGACTGCGCAGCGCCCGCAGTGTGCGGTCATGCTCGAAGGCGTCGCTGGTCAGCACGGTCAGCAGCAGGCCAGTCATCAGGTTGTGGGCCTGCGCTTGAAAATATTCAGCAGCCCCGCCGTCTTTGCCCGAGCCTTCACCGCACAGCAGCTTTGCGAACGCCACCGCATCCGCCGCCTGGTTCCGGCTGTGCAGAAGGGGCGCCAGAACGTTGAAACCTCGAATGGTCTCAAGCGGTGCGGTGGGATCGAGAACAATAATACGGCGCTTAGGCTTGAGGTGGCCACGGGGCGCCTGCACCAGTGCCGCCACTTCGCACGCCGGATCGAGCACGACCATGGAGCCTCGATACCTCAGCGCCGTCGGCACAACGCTCGACGTGGTCTTAAACCCGCCGGAGCCCGCGAACATCAGCATATGCGTCGATTCAAAATTGAGCTTGAAGGTGGCGAGCGGTGCGCGTCCGCCCTGCCCCCAAGTGGCGCGGAGTTTTGGATCAAAGGCGCGCCCCGCGATCGCTTTTTCAAGATCTGGCCGGGCGCATTCGCCGATGACGACTTCGCCGTCTGGCGGCAGCAGTTTCGCTGCAGCTTCGAGGCTCATCCACGTGGCATCGCCGAAACTGCCCTGGGCGATGCCTTGGAAGTTGAGCGTACTTCCAACCGTCCGCTTTAAGAGCAGCGCCATCAGAAGCGCTGCTGCTGCGCCTCCGGCGTAAAGCACCGGATCGACATCGGCGAGCCGGAGGAAGAACCGCCGCCCGGGCGCAGGCGGCGCGAGGAACGGCCCGAAGCGCGCGGCAGTGAGGACCCAGAGTATGACCGTTGACATCACTGCACCGAGCCAAACGGCCCGGCGCGACACACCGTCGGCATAGGTCAGCAGAACGCCGGCCGCCGGGCCGAGGACCAGCAGACCAAACAGTGCCGCCGGATAGATGCCCGGCGGCGACCAGCCCGGCGGATAGGTTGGCGGATAAAGGGCAAGCAGCGTCAGGGCGGTGACAGTCAAGATCGCCACGGCACTGAGTACAATTGGCGCATCGCGCTTAAGCGCCGTCATCGCCGTCGCGCGCTTGACTTGCAAACACTCGCCCCACCTCGCGCAGGTGCTGCTGTTCGCCCGGATCACGAGCAGTGTCACGGTGCGTGACGAGCAGGCCCAAGAGCGCCATGGCATCGACACGGCCGAGCCCGGCCTTGATGATGAGACCACCGAGTTGGATCTTGTGGCGGGTATCGGCTTTGCGTTGATCGGTCATGAGTTGTCCCCGCTCCCGCTCAAGACGCGTCAGTGCGTTTTCGAGGCGCAGCGTGGCTCGGCGCGGCGTTCTGAAATCGTTGCACCACTTCCCGCAACGCGTCTTCGATGATCGCGACGTCGGCATCGATGAGATGCAGACCGGCGCGCTCGCACAAGAGCCCGATGGTCTCACGGCGCTTGCGCATCATAGCTGTGCGTTTTACTTGCAGCGCTTCAATCTGCTTGTCGATGGTGGAGAGCACGGCGCTTTGCGCCTTCGCTTGCTGTGCCGGATGCGCCTTGGTCATCTGTCCCCTTTGAAAATTCTTAACGCGCACTCAGTTGCACGCAAAACACTATCTCGACACAACGACTCAGGATAGGAACACTTCTGACGTGCATTGCATTGCGCGTCAAGAAAAAGTGTGAGAAAGTCCGGATGGCGCAATTATGCAATCTTTGGCGATTGCTGTTGCGAGTGCGCGTTAACGAATTTGACAAGGCCCGATGGCGATTGCGCATTTCTCAGCAAGTTTCATTACGGCCGGACGCAGCCCCGTTGCGGCGGCCGCCTACCGGCATCGCACCGAGATGACCGACCGGACGATTGCGGAGACGTGGTCGTTCACCCGTGAGACAGATCTGGTTCATGCCGAGATCAGCGTGCCGCCGGTCGCGCCCACATGGATCCAAGACATTGTCTCAGCGGACACGGTCGCAAAGGCCAGCGAGCAACTTTGGAACGAAGTCGCGGCGCAAGAGAAACGCCGCAATGGCCAGCATGCCCGCGAGTTTGTGATTGCCCTGCCACTTGAGCTGACGCGAGCACAAAACATCGCGCTGGTGCGCGAATTCATTCAATCGGAGTTCGCCGCTAAGGGCATGATTGCCGACTGGGTTTATCACGACAAACCTGGCAATCCGCACGTCCATGTCATGCACACATTGCGCATGATCGGGCCGTCCGGCTTCGGTGCCAAGCGTATTGCTTTGCTCGATGAGGCCGGCGCGGTCCGCCGTCACAACGGCGTGCCGTTGTACCGGCCAATGATCGGAACGCGCGAAGATTTCAAAGCACTGCGGCTGGCATGGGGCGCCGTGGCCTCGCAGCATCTCGCCTTAGCCGGACACGACGCTGTTGTCGAGACCCGCTCGTTTGCAACACTCGGGCTCGAGCTGCCGCCCTCGATCCATCGCGGGCCGTCGGTGACCGCGCTGCGGGCGAAGGCCAAACCCTGCGGCGTCGATCTTTTTATCGGCCTTGATACGACGACAGCGGCGGCCAAG
>JANOKW010000246.1:0-1721 GCA_031419475.1 Hyphomicrobium sp.
CCCTGCTTGGCGAACTGAATGACACGCAGGATGTAATTTTGGGGAACGCCGTCGCGCTTGGCCTCGCGAATGGCGAGTTTGAGTTTGGGGTTCTTGGTCGCGTCAAAACAATGGTCGGCATCGGCCTCGCAATTGACGCATGCCGACATGACGGCCTTCAAGCGCTTCTGGCAAATCTTGGAGCCCGTAACGAGGGCGGCGACCTTTTGCTCCTCGCGCACTTTCCAGGTGATGTACTCTTCGATATCGGGATGATCGACATCGACGACGACCATTTTGGCGGCGCGGCGTGTTGTGCCACCTGATTTGATGGCGCCGGCCGCGCGATCGCCGATTTTGAGGAAGCTCATGAGGCCCGACGAGCGCCCGCCGCCGGAGAGCTTTTCGTTGGCGCCGCGTAAGCTCGAGAAGTTCGAACCCGTGCCCGAGCCGTATTTGAACAGGCGCGCTTCGCGCACCCACAGATCCATGATGCCACCTTCGCCGACGAGATCGTCGGCAACGGATTGGATGAAGCAGGCATGCGGCTGGGGATGCTCGTAAGCGGATGAGGATTGCGTGAGTTCGCCGGTCTTGAAGTCAACATACATATGACCTTGGCCCGGGCCATCGATGCCGTAGGCCCAGTGCAGGCCAGTGTTGAACCACTGTGGGGAATTGGGCGCGGCCATTTGCATGGCGAGCATAAAGCGGTGCTCGTCAAAGAAAGCGCGGGCGTCGTCTTCGGTTGAAAAGTAACCGCCCTTCCAGCCCCAATAGGTCCAAGTGCCGGCAAGACGATCGAAAACCTGGCGCGCGTCGGATTCGCCGCCAAAGCGTTCTTTTTCGCTGAGATCGGCGAGCGCAGCTTGGTCCGGCACCGAGCGCCACAGCCACGAGGGAACTTGTGTTTCTTCTGATTTTTTCAGGCGGCGGGCGACGCCGGCTTTGCGGAAGTACTTTTGCGCCAGAATATCGGCGGCGACCTGGCTGAAGTGCTCGGGCACGTCGAAGCCATCGAGGCGGAAGACGACGGAGCCGTCCGGGTTCTTGATTTCAGACACCGCCCTGCGGAAGGGAATTGTGGCGTAAGGCGATTGGCCAGCCGTCGTAAAGCGCCGCGCGATCTTCATAGTGCCCCCGTGATTGCCGGAGGTCTAAGTACTGAGTACGTTTCTAAGACCCGTATAATTGTTTTTCTGTTTCAAGCCGTGCCCCAGCCCTGTATCCGGCACACGACCTGCTCTGCTTACGCGACGCTACAACCCGGCCAACGCCGTTCAACTGAATGGGTCCGGACAAACTGGCCGGACACACACACCTCTCACCCCGCCTCCAAGTGCTGCCACTTGGTCAAGCGGGCATACCCCCGCAAATTATCCACGAACGGCCAAAAGGCCACAAAAGACACGACCGGAACGCCACCAGCCACATAATGCCCGACCGGACTCGAAATCATGTGTTCCGGTTCGCCGGGGGCGAGGCTTAGACGCGGGCGATACCTGCGTCACAGTCTTGCCGCCATGAAGAGAAGCTAGGCCGATTCGAGCGGTTCGTCACGGGCCGGAACAGCTTATATTGTGGTAGCAGCCACAACTGACACAACATCTAGTGGTGTTGGCAACCTGTGGGGTGAACGGCGGTAAGATGAGTATTTCCGGGCGTTATACCAACCTTCCTTGAGGCTGACTCTTGTGGCGCCGGGGGTTCCCTCGGGAGTCATCCTGTGATTCCGTCTCGGA
>JANOKW010000247.1:0-5218 GCA_031419475.1 Hyphomicrobium sp.
TGCGCATTTTTCATGCGAATTCATGAGCGACGGCGACCGGCGCGTGACCCGTTGCGACAATCCCGATCCGAGCGTTCGCGATATCCCCGCTGAGATCGCGCGCTACCGCTTGGCGCTCTTCGATTGTGCGCAGGCGGCCGAGACAATCGGCAACGATATGCGGGCTAAAGGCGTGGCGGGCGAACTTGCGGAACGCTGCCGCGATCTCGCCCGGCAGATGCGCGAATTCGCAGGCAGCGGCGATGACTTCGGCGGGAAAGGTCCAGGCTCTGGCGGCACACCCGCCGGCAAAGTTCTTTCGATTTTGCGCAAGCCTTGGTCGAAGTGAAGCGGCGTCGAAGCGAGAATGGCGTCATGGCACTTCAGTTGTCATCCCGGCCGGAGACAAACGCGCGTGCGCGATTTCGGAGCGCCGGGACCCAGTCCTTCAACTGCGCCGACGACAACATGGGTCCCGGCTCTGCGACGTGCTCCGCACATCTTCGGCCGGGATGACAATTGTGTCCGGGATGACAGCATCCACGCTCCCCCCAAAAAAAATGAGGCAGAGCTTTTGGGCTCTGCCTCGTTAGTTTCAGGAGTAGGTCGTCATGCAGGCCGTCATCGTGTCGCGTAGCCTCAGCCGTGGCGCCGCGCGGGCGGGCCGGAAGCTCAGACAGTAATTTCAGTAGGCTGTTATTGCCACGGTCCCTTTGAAGGGTAAAGAAGCCGCGCCCACCGCAGGCTTCTTCAAGACCAACTATGCGCCAAGGGTTTCTTCAAGTGCTTCCCGCGACCGATCAAATGCAACGCATGTGGCTCCGCCGCGCCGCCCTTCGCAGGGCGTGGTGAAGGCGCGCAAAAGAGAGTGTCGCGATCTCGCATCAAAGTTCCAGAAAATGCGAGTGGTTTCGTTGACGAAGCCTTAGGATTTGATGGCGGGCCAGCACCGGTCTGTGCTGCCTCTACGGTCAACGCCATTGCTGTCATCCCGGCCGGAGAAATTGCGCGGGCGCGATTTCGGAGCGCCGGGACCCAGAACTTCAATTGCAATGCGATGGGTCCCGGGTTTCGCAAGGGGGCGAACCCGGGATGACATTCTAAGCGAATTGCGGACCACTGCCGCACTGTTGGCACTCAGCAGTTGGCACACCCGCGATATTGAGCGCAAACGCATACGTCAGCGCCGTATCCTTCAACGATTCAAAACGCCCCGAAGCGCCGCCGTGTCCCGCGCCCATGTTGGTCTTGAGCAGGACGAGATGGGAACTCGTGTTGAGCCGGCGCAACTTCGCAATCCATTTGGCCGGCTCCCAATAGGTGACGCGCGGATCGGTCAAGCCCGCAACCGCGAGAATGTGCGGATAAGCTTTGGCGGCGACGTTGTCGTAGGGCGAATAGCTTTTGATTGTATCGAATTCGTCCGCGCTGAGAATCGGGTTGCCCCACTCTGGCCATTCGGGCGGCGTCAACGGCAGCTCCTTGTCGAGCATGGTGTTCAGGACATCGACAAACGGTACTTCGGCAATGATGCCAAGGAAAAGATCGGGCGCCATGTTGGCGACGGCGCCCATCAGCATGCCGCCAGCCGACCCGCCTTGCGCGACGATGCGGCCGCGTTGGGTCAAACCGGTTGTGACGAGATAGTCGCCCGCCGCAATGAAGTCCGTGAAGGTGTTGACCTTGTGCTTCATCTTGCCGGACGTGTACCAGCGGTAGCCCTTGTCTTTGCCGCCGCGAATGTGGGCGATGGCATAAATAAAACCGCGATCGACAAGAGAGAGGCGCGCGGTGGCAAATGCGGCCGGCATCGAAATGCCATAGGCGCCGTAACCGTAGAGCAGCACGGGCGCCGAGCCATCGAGGGCTGTTGATTTCTTGTAGAGCAGCGTGACGGGCACAGTTTCGCCGTCGGCCGTGGGTGCGAACACGCGGCGGGTGACGTAGTCTTGCGGATTGTGGCCGCTTGGCACGTCCTGGCGTTTGCGCAGAACGCGTTCGCGCGTTTGCATGTTGTAGTCATAGGTCTCGGCTGGCGTCGTCAGCGACGAATAAGTGATGCGCAGGTTTGTTGTTGCGAATTCGAAACCGCAGGCCATGCCGAGCGAATATGCTTCTTCGTCGAAGTGAATAGTGTGGGCATTGGCGGTATCGAGGGCGCCGTCTTTGAACGGCGTGACGAGGATACGCGGCAGGCTGTCTTCGCGCTCGAGCCGGGTCATGAATTGATCGAAGATGGCGGTTTCCACGATCAAGCGGCCAGTTTTGTGCGGCACGATCTCGCGCCAATGGGCTTTGCCGGGCGTTTCAAGCGGTGTCTCGACGATACGGAAATCCTCCGATTGCTCGGAGTTGGTGGTGATGATCAATTTCGCGCCATGATGCTCGACGCCGTACTGGTGGCCTTTGGCGCGTGCTTCAACGAGGCGCGGGTCGGCAGAAGGATCATCGGCATCGATCAGGCGGACTTCGCTTGTCTCGTGGTCGTGAATTTCGATGCAGATGAACTTCTGCGATTGCGTTGCCGAGAGGCCGACGTAAAAGCCGATGTCTTTTTCTTCGTAGATAAGCACGTCGCCGCTGACCGGAGTGCCGATGGTGTGGCGGTAAACGTAAAGCGGGCGGTGATTGTCGTCGACGCGCACGTACACAAGGGTTTTGCCGTCGCGCGCCCAAACCATGTCGCCGCGCGTGTCGGGAATTTCTTCGGCAAGCGTTGCGCCGGTTTCGAGATTGCGGATGCGGATGGTGTAGAGTTCCGAACCCTTGTCGTCGATGGCGTAGGCGAGGTGTTTGTGATCGAGCGAGTGGGTTGAGCCGCCGAGATGCCAATAGGTTTTGCCTTTGGCTTCGGCATTGCCGTCGAGAAGGATCTGGGGCTCGTCGCTTTTTTCCCCCCGCGGAATGCGGCACATCTGAGCGTACTGGCCGCCTTTGACGAAGCGCGGGAAGTATTCAAACGGCCCGTGCGGTGTTGGCACCTGGCGGTCGTCTTCCTTGAGACGGGCCTTCATCTCCTTGAAAAGCGCGTCCTGAAGTTCTTGGGTGCCGGCTAACTCCGACCTCATGAAGGCATTTTCGGCTTCGAGATAGTCGCGGATTTCAGAATCTAACAAGGACGGCTCACGCATGACCTCCTGCCAGTTGTCAGCCCGGAGCCAGGCGTAGTCATCGCTGAGCGTGATGCCGTGATGGGTTGAGATTTTGGGCGCGCGGCGGGCTTGCGGCGGGGAAGAGGCAGTGAGCGCAGACGGCGAAGCGGAGACTGGCTTGGACATGAGCTGGGTGGCGCCTTGGGTGTGAGTATGGTTCAGGGGTGGCCGGATGGACGTAGCACGCTGGCTTGGCCAAGGGTGTTGCCCGTGTTTGACAAGGCTGGGTATTTCCCGAGTTTGACTTTGACCAAGTCAATGCCAAGAATTAGCGATGCCTCGACCTGGCAAAGGACCAAAGTTGACAATCTAATTCGAATGCTGTCCTAAGTTGTGCAGTCTCCATGTTGAATAGGGATGGGGTGCTGCGAGCATAAATCGAGATTTAGCGGTATATCGCAGTGTTAAATCCCGGACGCGGCTGAACAGTGAAGACTATCCTGGGCAATACTCCGCCCTGCCCGGGCTTACGCATTGGAAGGAACAGGGAATGGAAGGTTCAGGCTCGCCCGAACTCGTGAACATTACGGCCACTATCGTTGCCGCCTACGTCAGCAATAATTCCATTTCATTGAACGACCTGCCCGGTTTGATCGCCGATACGCACGCGGCCCTGAGCCGTGCTGCGGGACGCGCTGTGCTGATCGAGCGTGAGGAAAGCAAACCCAAGATTGCGGTCAAAAAGTCGGTGATGGCAGATTACATCATCTGTCTCGAAGACGGGAAAAAGTTCAAGTCGCTAAAGCGGCACCTGCGCACCCACTACAATCTCTCGCCGGAAGAATATCGCGAGAAGTGGGGCCTGCCGCACGACTATCCGATGGTCGCGCCCAACTATGCGCGCGCGCGCTCGGAACTAGCCAAGAAGATGGGCCTTGGCACGCGCCGTTAGAATCACGCTGCGTCCGGCAGACACAAAACGATCAAAGGCTCGCTAGGGTCTGTCCGGTTTGATCGAACCACGGACAGACCCTAGCACTCTGTCTTGTCGTGCTTCTTTTCGGAAAACCGGTTCCCATCCCCGCCTTCGCGGGGACAGGCTTTTTCCGGAAGCACTCTAGACGCGGGCCTTTATCTTTTGTACCTCAGATCTTCGCATAAAGTGCTCGTGGCGTTCGCAGGATTCACATCGCTGAAGTGCGGTCTGCTCGGTGCGCAAGAGCCGCGCGAGTTGCTGGTGCCGGGCGACGTCATAGGTCCAGTGTCCTGCGCGTCCCCGGCACCGCTCCTGACGCAAAGCTTTTTCCAAGCGCCGCACAGTCCGGCGGCGCCCGGCGACGGAGACATCGGCAATTTCCTTTGGCCACGCTTGAAGTAGCCGCTGAATGTCTTCACATCGCCGGCGTTCGTTTGCGTTTGCCTGAATAATTGGCTCGAATGGTGCGGCGCCTATAGCGGTACTTTTGTGTTTTTCCATACCCCATGATCGCTTGGCGCAGAAGGGCGGGGAAAAGCCGCGCAGAAAATTTGTGAGAGCATGGTGAACGCGAAATCGAAATCACACGATCCGCCCCGCCCTTTACGGATGTGCCGGCATTTGGCTGCATTTTCGCGGCGCGTGCCGTATCATCGTCAGCGTTGTGCAAGCCAAATGGGTGCGTTCAGATGCTTCAAGTTTCACAAACTATTTTTGAGACCGCCGAACCAGAAGATGACCCATCGGAATTGAGCGACGGGCCCGCATACGCAGCCGGCCTCGAGGCGCGCCGGATCATCGAGATGGCGGTGTTTTGGGTGTTAGGCGCTGGCAGCCTTAACCGTTCGCACGCTGCCGGACTAGAGCCGCGTCTCATCCTGGCGCGTCACGTTTCCATGTACCTGGCGCACGTGTCTTGCCGCATGTCTTTGAGCGACGTTGGACGGCTTTACGCGCGTGACCGCACCACGGTTGCCTACGCATGCGCTGCCATCGAAGACCGGCGCGACGACCCGAAGTTCGATTCCGCCCTAGCAGGCTGTTGAACTTGGGGCGACCGTAGACTGTTTTTTTCGTCTCTGTCGTCCGATTGAACGTTTTTGGTCTCTTGGTCTTTGGGTGTGAGGCATTCCAGCGGTGTTTCTCAGGCTTCTGCGAGCAGCCTTGGCAT
>JANOKW010000248.1:0-34513 GCA_031419475.1 Hyphomicrobium sp.
AACGCTCACGCCCATCAGAGGGTTCGCCCAATAGCTTCTTTTTGCTGGGCAGGATGCACAGGACGTCGCCATGGGATTTAGACGCGATCTTTTTACACAACGCAGGCGCGGGCCGGAAGATAACCCGCCGCCGTATTCCCCGTCGTATTCCCCGCCGTATTCCCATGAATCACGCGAAGACAAACCCGAGCACGATTGGAAGCGCACGACGCTGATCGCGGGCCTTGGCGCTCTGTCATGGGTTGCCACCTATGTCGGCATGCTCGAACTCATCGAAGCCAATATGGGCGACCTGCCGTTCGTGCATAAAATCATCATCGGCTTCTCGGTTGCCATGCTGATGATCATGATCGTGTGGTTGCTCGACCAGCTGTTCAAACCGCATCCGTTCATGACCAAGATTCTGTACGCCTCGGGCTACGTGTTCCTGTCGGTAATTTCGGTTGGCTTTGGCTTTGGCTTCTATTGGAAAGTTCTTGAAAGCCGGGGCGAAGCGTCGCGCTCGGCCGAGAGTGCGGTTGGGCAAGTGCAGGGATCCTTGCATGCGGCCTCCACGCGGCTCGAACAGTTGCAAGCAACGCTGATCCAGCTGACGGCGGTTTCGACGTCAAAAGCTGAAATCGAGCGCACCAAAGGTACTTCGTGCCCCAACTCGAAGCCGGGCGACGGACCGCGCCGCAAAATGCGCGAGGACGATGCCCAGCGCTTTCAGTTCGCCTCCGAGTTCGTCAAGGGCCGCGTCACGTCCGTTAAGGGCGATATGGCGGCGCTTGATGGCGATCTGTTGAAAATTGTCTCAAGCGATGCTTCGACCATCGACGTGAAGAGCGGCAACCGCAACGAGTTCATGCGCGCGCTCGGCCGTAAACTCGACATGACGGTCACAGGTTTCAACGCCTTCCGCACCGACCCGCAATTGCGCCAGATCCGCACTGATCTTGCCGACCGGGCGGAAAAAACGACATTCGGCGACCCGAAGGGCGGCATGATTTCGTGCCCCGACGCGCAATTGCAGACCGCGCTGCGCGGCGTGGTCAAAGCCATCGACCAGTTGCCAGAACTCGAAAAGCCGCAGATCGCTGCCGTTGAGGGATCGGAAGCGACCATCGAAGCGTTCCGCCGTTTGACGACGACGTTCTACGGCATGTTGTCGTTCAAGATGCCGCCATCGGCCGACGAGTTGCGCGAACTCCAAAAGAAAGCCGTGCAGTCTGTTGAAGGCGCGGCCGCCACTGAGGCTCGTCAGTGGGCGGGCGAACAGGGTGGACTGTCGAAGCGCGATTACGTGCCGCTCGCTGTCGCGCTGTTCGTCGACCTTTGCTTGTTCCTTGTCTCCATGGTGCAGAAACCGGCGAGCCGTCTATCCGGTCTTATGCCGAAGATGCACGCGGCCGAGCGCGGGCCTGTGATCCAGATTCTGTCGCGCTTTAAGGATATCCACCGCGACCAACAGATTCGCGAAAATTTTGAGATCTTCCGCCATGTCGTGTTTGACATGAATGGCGACTACTACGTTGCAGTGCCGCTCGACGCGCCGCCGAAGCTCAATCCGCACGAGCGCGAGGAATTGCGCGTTGAGGCGCAGTTGCTAGCGAACTTGTTCGCGAGTTTCGAGAAGGAGCGCATCTTCAAGCGCACCATGTTGCCAACGACTGGGAGCATCCAGAAACGTTTGAAGCGCCAGGGCTCGAAGTTTGCGAGCGCTGAAGCTTTCCGCGTCTACAAGTTCACAGATGGCGCATGGTCCGACATCATTCTCGGAGCCGTCATGGGTGCCGCACGCCGTGTCGATGAGCAGAAGCGCGCGCAAGGGATGGACGTTGACGCAAACGGTTTTCAACGTAGTCCTGTTCGTCATGGCGTGCCGGGTTCGGCGCCTGTTGCTCTGCCACCTGCGTTTGATCGCGCAATGCATGCGGGCCAAAACACGCCTCCAAATTCCCCCCAATCAGCACAAAGCTTTGATCCGAGAACATCCACGGCACGAATGCCGGGTCCAGGAATGCCGCCGCGCCGGGCGGCAGCTTCTGCCACCTTGTCCATCGATCCAGAGCACGCGGCACGCTTTGGGCCCTATGCGTCAAACGTTGCGCAGAACGTGCCCTTTGAAGCGCGGGCGCCTCAGTCGCCACGCGTGCCGCGCCCGGCGCCGCCGCCACCGCCTGAAGCCGACGTGACGGTAAAAGCAGCGAACAGCAACACAGTCACCGTCCATACGCTGCCGCCGCATCCGTTCGCGGCCGGGTCTGGCGAACAGCATCAACCGCTGCGCGAAAGCAGCGTGGTCGTGGCGTTGGCGCGATCCACCAGCGAGACGGCCGGCCGGATGGCTCAATCGTCTGTGCCGCTCAACGATGCGCCGAATATGGTCCCCAACTTGGTCGATGTAACTCTGGCGCGCGAAACTGCAACGTTCTCGGTTCCCGTGAGTGAAGCCATGATGCCCGAGTCATTGCGCAATGCTTTGGCCAAGGCCCGTCAGGAAACCGCGTTGCAAGCTGCCCAGGAAAAATTGGGCGGCAACGCAGACGCGAGTGCCGCGATTGAGTCCGATGAAGAGATCGACGATGAAATTGTCGAGCCTATTGAAAAGGACAATCTCACGGCCCGCGAACTCGCCTTCCTGAGCCGTATGGCGCCGCCCGCAGCCGAGTAGAAAAATTGACTTCAAAAACAGCGAGTTCGGACACGGCGTCCGATTTTGGCTTGGTCTGCAACCGTTGTTTAACATTCTTGGCGTCTTAATGGCTGCAACGAAAGACAACCGGCCGCAAATCGTCGTCAATTTAGGTTGCGGTAACAAAGGGAATAATTTTCATGCGCTTGGCCACCTCACCGCGTATTTTGCAAGCCGGCCGGGACGAAAAGGAAACCAAACTTAAAGATTTTATCGCGGCTCATTTGACGGCCCTCACTGCGAACGGAACTCAAGCCCAGAATTCCATTTATACGATCGTTGTCCGCGCGCCTGACAGCCCCGTTGCCAAGGCGCTGACATTGCTGGACCACGAGTTGGCAGCAGGCGGGATCGCCGTGCGCGTGCTTTTTCTCGAAACAGACACGGCCGGCGATGAAAAGGGCGGGAAATCCATTCTCGAACTCGCAAACGCCGAAATTCGCTTGCTGAACGATCCGCGCTTTGCCGCCGCACACGAACAGCTGGTGCTTGGCGATGGCCGGGTGTGGATTGGCGACTGCATGCGCCGCGATCCAACGAAGCGCGATGCTTTCGAAATGTTCCACGCCGATAACACCGCAGCCGCGCGTCATGCGGACGTATCGTTCGCCCGCATGTGGAAACTCGGCAAACCTGCCAAGCGCATGAAGCCGGTGACAACCCAACATGTCATCGCCGGCCAAAATGCTGCAAAGCCCGAGCGCCGCCCGTCTAGCCGCCGTTAGGCCGTTAAACTTCCATTAACCGTTAATCGCTGGATTTATTTGGCCGGGGTTCATCCCCGGCCTTTTTGCGCGTGGCAGACTTGGATCTTGAACTAACCCAAGGAGCCGAGGAACATGAAAAAGGCGAAGAAAGGCGGAATTCCCGGTAATTCCCTAAATGCCGCCGCGGTTACGCCCTTCCCCTTTGATGGACTTCAAATCCGGTTCGGAATGAATAATTGTTTCCTGGAAGCCGCGCGGATCGTCCGCCGGGTTTCCGGGGTCCAATTCACTCAGGGTGGCAACATGCAATTTTACTCGCGCCTCGCGCTTCGTTTTCTCGCGTGCATCATCGCCGCACTGGTTGCCGTTTCGGCGACGGCGATGGCACAAGACACCGGTCAAGGCAGGAGCTTTTCGCACCAGGGCGTCGCGGCCGATGCCAAGCGATACGAGACATTTCTCAAAGCCAATTGGAAGTCTGACGGCAAGAAGCCCGGGGACTTGAAGATCGAAGCGGAAAAAGTTTACGCGACCGACGCACGCGCTTCAGCCCGGCTGCTCGCCAGTGTTGTAGCGGCAGAGCCAAAGGACGGCGCGACATGGGTGCGCTTGGCGGAAGCCCTGCTCGCCATCAAGGCCGACCCGGAAAAGGGCAGCGAGCGGTATGATCTGCCGGTGCACGCTTCTGGCGCCGCTTATCGCGGTTATGAGCTTGCCAAAGATGCCCCAGCTAAAGCCAAGGCGTTGAGCGTACTCGGCCAAACCTTGGAGCGGCGTTCGTACTGGCGCCCGGCGATTGACGCCTACAAAATGAGCGTGGATCTCGCTGGCGCACTCGCTAGTGCACTCACTGGTGCACAAGGCGGCGATCAGGCAACGCGCGAAGCCTACGACCGGCTCCGCGCCGAGCACGGCTTTCGCATGACCGACTACAAAACCGAATCCGACGCGAGCGCGCCTCGCCTATGCCTCCAATTTTCCGAAGACCTCGCACGCACGCAGAGCGACGTCGCCAAGTTCATATCGATCGACGGCCGCGACCCGCAGTCGCTCGTGCAGGACGGCAAGCAGCTGTGCCTCGAAGGCTTGAAGCACGGCGCGCGTTATCAGGTGCAGATTCGGGCCGGCCTTCCTTCAGAAGTTGGCGAGACGCTGAACAAGACAGCGGATATTGCCGTCTATGTGCCAGACCGCACGGCGCTCGTGCGTTTCACGGGAAAATCTTACGTGCTGCCAAGCCGCGGCCAACAGGGCATTCCTGTTGTCACCACAAACACTCAGAAAATCGACGTTGAGGTTTACCGCATTGGTGATCGCGGTCTCGCTTCGCTCCTGCAATCGGGCGATTTCCAGCGCCAGCTCTCGGGCTACGAGGTCGACAACATCCGCGATAAGAGCGGCGTCAAAGTTTACGCCGGCGCGATGGACATCGCGGGCAAGTTGAACGAGGACGTGACGACCGCCGTTCCCGTTGCCGACGCGACCGGCAAGCTCGAGCCAGGCGCCTATGTGATGGTCGCCAAGCCTTCTGAGAAATCCAAGAACGACGACGGCCAGCGCGCGACGCAGTGGTTCATCGTTTCCGATCTCGGACTAACGGCATTTTCCGGCGCTGACGGCGTGCACGCGTTTGTGCGCTCGCTTGCGGACGCAACACCCATTTCCGGCAGCGACGTGCGGCTTCTCGCGCGCAACAACGAAGTGCTGGCAACCGCCAAGACGGACGCCAAGGGTTACGCGAAATTCGATGCGGGAATCGTCAAAGGCGACGGCGGACTGGCCCCGGCCGTGCTGGTCGCTGAAAAGGGTGCCGGCGAATACGCGTTTCTCGATTTGACGATGAACGCGTTTGACTTGTCCGACCGCGGCGTCAAGGGCCGCGAACCGGCTGGCCCCGTCGACGCGTACGTTTACACGGAACGCGGCGTCTATCGCGGCGGCGAGGAAGTGGCCGTCACAGCACTTGTGCGCGACGCGCTAGGGAAAGCCTCAGCCGTGCCAACGACGATGATCGTGTCGCGGCCCGATGGCGTAGAATACACGCGCGTTGTTTTGAACGATCAAGGATTGGGCGGCCGCTCGCACGCACTTGCGCTGGCTAAGACGGCGATGACGGGCACGTGGCGCTTGTGGCTGCACACGGACCCGAAGCAGCCCGCCATTGCCGAGCGCGCCTTCCTGGTCGAAGACTTCGTACCGGAACGCCTCGACATGAAACTTGAGGCAACGGCCCCCGCGCTCGTGCCAGATGAACCCGGCACGATCAACGCAGCCGGGCGCTATCTTTATGGCCCGCCGGCTGCCGCGCTTGGCCTTGAGGGCGAAATCATCGTCAAGACTTCCGCCAAGGACGTGCCGGATTTCGCCGGATACGTGTTCGGGCAAGCTGACGAGTTCGTCAACCCGGTGAGGAAGCCGCTCGACGCAAATCTCATCACAGACGCTGACGGCAAAGCTGCCATTGCGGTTCTAATTCCCGCCGTGCCGAAGACGGGCCGTCCGCTTGAGGCGCAGATCATTGTCAAACTGCGCGAACAGGGCGGACGCACGATCGAACGCACGTTGACGGTGCCGGTCGATATGAAGACCGCGCGGATCGGCATTAGGCCTGCTTTCAAAGGTACAAGTGTCGAGGAAGATGGCGACGCCGCATTCGATATCGTGGCACTCGATGCCGCCGGCAAGCAGACGGCCTCCGATAAAATCGAATGGACGCTGACGCGTCTCGATACCAATTGGCAGTGGTATCGCCGCGACGGCAATTGGACTTATGAAGCCGTCACGCTGAAGCGCAAAATCGCCAACGGCATTCTTGCAACGCTCAGCTCTGAACCCGCGAAAATAGCTGAGAAACTCGGCTGGGGCCGCTATCGCCTCGACGTCGCGTCGATTGAGCCGGGCGGGCCGGCCTCAAGCTTCCTGTTCTCGTCGGGCTGGCACACATCGGGTGAAGCCGCCGACAGCCCCGAGCAACTCGACGTGGCACTCGACAAGGAAAGCTATAAAGCCGGAGAAACGGCGAAATTACGCATCGCGTCAAAGCACGGCGGCAAGGCATTGATCGCAGTTCTAGGAAACGGCCTGCACACGATCAAGGAAGCGGACATCGCCAAGGGTGGCGGCGAAGTTTCAATCGATGTGGCAGCCAACTGGGGCGCGGGCGCGTATGTCACGACACTGCTCTATCGGGCCATCGATGAAGGTTCCAAGCGCATGCCGGGCCGCGCTATCGGCGTCAGCTGGCTGGGTCTCGACCAGAGCTCCAAAGAGTTGAAGCTTGCGCTGACGCGGCCGGAGAAACTGAAGTCCGGCGCTAAGCTGACAGTGCCCGTCAAGATCGATGGACTTGCGGCCGGTGAAGATGCGCGCATCACGATCGCGGCGGTCGATCTCGGTGTGCTCAATCTCACGAAGTTCGAGGCCCCCGCGCCCGAAGCCTGGTTCAACGCGCAATCGAAACTTGGATTTGAAATCCGCGATTTCTACGGCCGGTTGATTGACGGCATGCGCGCCGACCGCGGCAAACTCAGTTCCGGCGGCGATGGTTCGGGGCCCGTGATGCAAGGAAACCCAACCGTCGAAACCGTGGTCTCGCTGTACTCCGGCATTCTCAAAGTTGCGAGCGATGGCACTGCCAAAGCCGAGTTCGAGCTGCCCGATTTCAACGGCACAGTGCGTGTCATGGCGGTGGCATGGAGCGCCGATAAGGTCGGCCATACCTCTGCCGACTTGATCGTCCGCGACACCATTGCACTCACAGTCGCCGTGCCCCGCTTCTTGACGCTTGGCGACGACGTGCAGCTGGGCTTCGACGTGCACAACATTGAAGGGCCAGATGGCGCATACAAAATCGCGTTGGCCCAAAAGCAGGGTGACGCGTCTGCCGAACGGTTGACGGCCGTTGCGGATCGCACCGCAGAGTTGAAGGCAGGTGCCAAGAAACTGGAACGGATCTCTTACAAGCCGAAGGACGTTGGCCCGGTAACGCTTAAAGTCGCGGTTTCCGGACCCGGCGATATCCTCGTCACACGCGAGATGACATTCGACGTGTTGCCACCAGCCGGCGACATCAAGCGAACCACGATTTCTTCGCTCAAAGAAAAGGGCGGAAAACTCACGGTTTCAAGCGACATGGTGCACGACCTGATCCCGTCGCGCACGCGCATCAACCTTTCGGTTGGCCCTGCTGCACGGCTCGATGTGCCGTCGCTTCTAACGCAACTTGATCGCTATCCATATGGCTGTGCTGAGCAGACCGTGTCACGCGCGCTGCCGCTGCTTTACGCGAATGCGGTTGCCAGTCAGGTTGGCATTGCCCAGGACAAGGCGCTGAAGGAGCGCGTGCAAGGCGCGGTCAATCGCGTGTTCGAAATGCAGGATTCCTCCGGCGCATTCGGTGTGTGGGGGCCGTCAACGGCGGATCTTTGGCTGACCGGCTACGTCATGGACTTCCTGACCCGCGCCAAAGAAGCGGGCTACAACGTGCCGGGCGAAGGCTACAACCGGGCGCTCGACAGGTTACAGAACTTCCTCGCCTACGCTGAAGACTTCGAAAAGGGCGGCGAGGATCGTGCTTACGCACTCTACGTGCTTGCCCGCAACGGCCGCGCGCCGATTGGCGAACTGCGCTACTACGCCGATACACGCATCGAGAAGTTCTCGACGCCACTTGCCAAGGCACAAGTTGGCGCGGCATTGGCCATGATGGGCGACAAGGAACGGGCCGAGCGCGCGTTCACGAGTGCGCTGGCCGCCATGTCGACAGACGCCGATAGCGGATACCGGGTGGACTACGGATCGACGTTGCGCGATGGCGCAGCGCTGGTCACTCTTGCGGCCGAAACAGGCATCGGCAAAGGCGAAACGCCGAAGCTCGCGAACGTCATTGCCAAAGCTTACGAGACGCGCAGTTATACATCGACCCAGGAACAGGCGTGGATGCTCCTTGCGGCCAAAGCGCTGAACGACGAGGTGAAGGCGGCGCAGCTCGTCGTCAACGGCGCGCCGGTTCCAGCGCCCATCATGCGAGCGTTTACCCCGGCTGAACTCAAGGATGGCGGGCTGACGGTCATCAACAATGGTGATGCGGCAGTGGATGCAGTCATATCCGTCATCGGCGCGGCGCTGACACCGGAACCGGCCATTTCGAAGGGCTTTAAAATCGAACGCCAAGCCTACGCGCTCGACGGCAAGAAAGTCGATCTGAAGAGCCTTTCTGGCGGCAAAGCAGCCGTGAAACAAAACGAACGCTTCGTCATGACTGTGAGCGTGACGTCGGAAGAAGCGGGCGGGCGGGTGATGATTGTCGATCGCCTGCCGGCAGGCTTCGAGATTGAAAATCCGAAATTGGTCGAGAGCGGATCGATTGCCGGGCTCGATTGGCTCAAATCAACGGCGGCACCCGAGCACACCGAGTTCCGTGATGACCGCTTCGTTGCCGCGTTCAATTTCTCGAACGCAAAGAGCGATGGCGACTCGTCGAACGAAGGTGGTGACGGCGACGAGGCAGGCGTCGAAGGTGGAGCCGAAGCAGGACCGCCTGCTGGAACCGAAGCCGTGAAACCGGCAGCGTTGACGGCGACGGTTGCCTATATCGTGCGCGCGGTAACGCCGGGTACGTATGTGCACCCGGCCGCAACGGTCGAGGATATGTATCGGCCAGACCGCTATGCGCGCACGGCGGCTGGCACCCTCAGCGTCGGCACGAAGGAGTGATGCCGTTGAAACGTTTGATCGCACCTCGCGACAGACGGGACACCCCCCTCCCAAACCCTCCCCCGCATCGAACCGAAGGTTCGCCTTCGGCGAAGCGGGGGAGGGAGAGTCGCGCCGGACCCCGTAACCGAGACGTAAAATTCTGGACGAGAATCGCAGTGGCCGCTGCGATGGTCGCCATCGCGGTACCGGCTGCGGGCTATGCCCTCTATCGCAACGCGGCTGCCGAGATCGGGGCATTGTCGCTGACCGATGCCGAGCAACTGTCGGCGTCGGCCGTTGATCGCGAGGGCCGATTGCTGCGCCCGTTCACGACTGCTGACGGGCGCTGGCGTCTGCCGCTTGAACCAGCCGATGCCGATCAGAGATATCTCAAAATTCTGATGGCCTTTGAGGACGTGCGCTTTTATGCGCATCGCGGAATTGACCCGTATGCGGTGGGGCGCGCTGTACTGCAAGCGGCGCGGCATGGGCGGCTTGTGTCGGGCGCGTCAACGCTGACGATGCAGGTCGCGCGTCTTGTTGACGGAAAACATGAGCGCACGGGCCGCGGCAAGTTGCGCCAGATGGCGCGGGCTTTCCAGCTTGAGAAAAAATTCTCGAAGAGCGAAATCCTGCGGCTGTATCTGCGGCTCGCGCCGTTCGGCGGCAATATCGAAGGCGTGCGCGCGGCGTCCCTCGCGTACTTCGGTAAAGAACCGCGGCGCTTGTCGATTGGCGAAGCGGCATTGCTCGTCGCGTTACCGCAATCTCCCGAAGCGCGCCGCCCAGACCGCCATCCGGAAGCCGCACGGCGCGCGCGAGCACGGGTTTTGGACCGCGCTGTAGTTGCGGGCGTTATCAATGCAGCGGAAGCGGAAAAGGCGAAGTCCGAGCGCATGCCGTCGGCGCGGCTCGAGTTTCCGAAGTTTGCGCCGCATCTGGCCGACGCTGAAATCGCCGCTGCACCGGCCTTGAACGTGCACTCCCTGACGCTTGATCGCGATTTGCAGGCGCGTCTGGAGAGCCTCGCTCATCAGCAAGCAGCGCTGCTCGGCGACAAGATATCCGCAGCGGTTCTCGTTGCCGATCACCACACGGGCGAAATACTGGCGCAAGTCGGATCGGCTGGATATCTCGACGCGGCCCGCGCTGGTGCCGTCGATATGGCAACGGCAATACGTTCGCCCGGCTCGACGTTGAAGCCTTTTATTTACGGCCTCGCATTTGAAGCGGGCCTCGCGCATCCCGAAACCCTGATCGAAGACAGGCCCGTGCGCTTTGGCACGTATGCGCCAAAAAACTTCGATGAGGATTATCACGGCACAATCTCGATCCGCGAGGCGCTGTCGCAATCAACGAACATTCCAGCGGTGCGCGTGCTGGCGCGCGTTGGCCCCGGGCGGCTGACGGGGCGCTTTCGCCGCGCAGGAGTTAACGCGCAATTCCCGCAAAAATCTGAGCCAACGTTGGCCATGGCCCTTGGCGGCACGGGCCTGACGCTGCGGGATTTGACGCAACTCTATGCGGCGCTGGCACGCGGCGGAGAAGGCATCACGCTCACACACCGGATAGCCGATCGCGGAAAAATAGCGGCGCAAGGGCGCTTGAAGCCACTCGTCAACGCGCGCCGCATGATGTCGCCGGTCGCGGCGTGGTATGTCAGCGATATTCTGAAAGATGCCCCACCGCCGGCAAACGCCAAGGGCGGGCGCTTCGCTTATAAGACAGGAACGTCCTACGGCTACCGCGACGCCTGGGCGATTGGCTACGACGGCCAGCATGTGATCGCCGTATGGGTAGGCCGCCCGGATGGCGAAAGCGTTCCGGGCTTAATGGGACGCACAGCGGCGGCACCGATCCTGTTCGACGCCTTCGCAAGGCTTGGAGCAAAACGGACGCCGCTCCAATCGAAGCCCGAAGGCGCGCTGCAGGTCGCGGCCGCTGAGTTGCCGCCGCCGCTGAAGCGCTGGCGCGAACCGGGCGAGGATGTTCCGAGCGGCCCCTACGCGCAGCCTGCTGTGCTCATTTCGTTTCCGCCAGACAGCGCTGAAATTGAAAGCGCGGATCTCGATGGCGAACCGCTGACTTTAAAGGCAGAAGGCGGTGCGTTGCCGTTGACGTGGCTCATCGATGGCGCGCCGATTACGTCCGACCCGCATGCGCGCGATGTGACGTGGATACCGGGACCAGGCGGTTTTTCCAAGTTGACTGTCATCGACGCCAACGGGCGCACGGACCGCGTGTCATTTCGTGTGAAGTGACACTATGGCCGTTGAGGCTGCAATGGCTAAACGGGGGACATCGGTCTAAGGTCGGCACATACGTTGCGCGAATCTTAAGGGGCTGAACCTGTGCAATCTTGGAAGGCTCAAGATCTGATGCGGAATTGGACACGCGTTCTCGCGCTTGTTTTGGCAGCGGGCGCGGCGGCTTATAGTTTGCAGCGCAGCCCCGCGACATTATCGGCCGAGCTGCCAGCACTTAGCGCCAAAATCGGCGAGACCTCTGTTTCAGGTATCTCGTCCGGCGCCTACATGGCCGGGCAATTCCAGATGGCGCACGCAAAAATCGTCAAAGGTGCCGCCATTATCGCGGGCGGGCCTTATGGATGCTCCGAAAGCGTGTTCGCCGACACCATGCCCGGCCCTGGAACAGCGTTCCTCAATCTCAGCAAGGCGATGAACGGCTGCATGTTGAACCTACTTGGCGTGTGGGGCACTGCCGATCCGGTTGATCTCGCGGCAAAAGCAAAGCGGCGCGCGGACAAGGACGAGATTGATCCCATTGCCGATGTGGCAAACGATAGAGTGTACCTCTTTTCCGGCCACTCGGATTCGACCGTCGTGCCGTCGATCGTTGCAGCGGCGGCGAAATTCTATGCCGTGCTTGGCGTGCCGGGGGAGAACATCAAGCACGTCACCAACCTGCCGTCCGGCCACGCTTTCGTCACCGAAGACGAAGGCGGGGCGTGCGAATATACCGGCGCCCCGTATGTCGTCGATTGCGACTACGATCAAGCGGGCGATCTCTTGAAGCACATCTATGGAACGCTCAATCCGCGCTCGGCAGTGCCGGGCGGCGACTTTCAAGAGTTCGATCAGCGCCCCTATACGGCGGGTTTCATGCCAAACGGTATGGCGGACCACGGTGTCATTTACATTCCTAAGGCGTGCCGCGCGCAAGCCGGATGCCGCATCCATATCGCCTATCACGGCTGCGCACAGTCGCGTGCACAAGTGGGCGATGTCTTTATCAAGAACACCGGGTTTTCCCGTTGGGCCGACACGAACGATATCATTGTACTGTTTCCCCAGACAGCTCTCGCAGCCTTCAATCCGCAGGGCTGCTGGGATTGGTGGGGCTACACGACACGCGATTATCTCGCGCGCAATGCCCCGCAAATTGTCGCTGTACACAGAATGCTGGAGCGGCTTGCCGCACGGCTTAGCGGCGTTTAACGAGGATTGACGCCCCTAACGCTGTTGTTCTTGTTACTTGTGATGGTCTGGTACGGTACGGCGGTTTACGAGTGCTGGCCTTTCTGGCATGAAGCTGCACACAGTCTGGGGATCTCCGGCGACATGGATATGATTGCGCAACCGCTGAGGACGCTTGGCCGTTCGAGCCCGCTGAATTGGCGCGGCGCGCTATTATCTCTCGACCGGGCTGCAGCCGTTTGCGCTGCAACACTCATAGCCGTTGCAGCCGCAATGCCGGATGAGCGCGACGATATTGGGAATGCTGCGCGCGGGGCTATGGGCACGGCACGGGCGCCGATAAGCGCGCCAGGACGCGAGACGGCGGTTGGTGCCTATCTCGGCGCGCCCTATCATTATCCGAGCGATTATAAACTGCAGCAAGCGGGCCGCCACGACGCGACGATCAAAAAGGTCGAATGGTACACACTGCCGTTCGACAACCCGCTTTATTATGGCGCGCGCATTCAGCAATGGTTTGCCAACGGGCGAACGGGGTCAATGATCGACTTCGTGCATTCCAAGGCCTACGCGCCGTTGCAAGAGGACGCGAAATTTGAAGGCACAATAGACGGTAAGCCCGTGCCGGAGAGCGCGAAGATCGGCGACTTCTTTAAGCGGCTCGAGTTCACGCACGGCCACAACATGCTGACGCTGAACGGCCTTGTACGCTTCGCGGGATTTTCGGCGCGCCTTCTGCCCTATGCGGGGCTGGGTGCTGGTATTTCGCTGCCGCATTCGGAAATGCATCTCGCGACCGATCCGGCCCGCACTTACGAATATCAATACGCCGGGCCAACGGCACAGGCGCTGTTTGGGATTGAGTTCCGGTCACGGACGGGGTCCGTCTTCCTCGAATATAAATTCACGATTGCCGACTATCGTGCGCCGGTGACACATCGCGATGGCTCTTGGCTGCCGATTGATATGTGGCGTCAGTTCTCGCGTTGGTGGTCTGGCACAGAACCGCCCGGCGGATGGGGCGAAACACGCCTGACCAGCCACCAAGTTGTTGGCGGGTTCCTAGTGCGCTTCGTACCGGCGGGGACGGCGGCGGCCGCACCGTAATGCGCGCCGGTTCAATAGAGCGATATCCGATCGAACAGGATCGCTTCGGCGATCCACCGATCGGATATAGTGCAATCGCGACTTTTGGGTCATCTCCCCTAACGTTGCGATCACGGCTATGATCGGCGTGGATTGACAGAGTTCCCTTGTCGCCCGACCGCCCGGAGATCGCCTCACATGGACTTTTCCTTGCCCCCCGAGATTGCCGAGTTGCAGGAGCGGACCCGGCGCTTCATCGTCGATAAGGTCATACCGCTCGAAGGTGATCCCCGCCGAGACGGTCACGGCCCGAGCGATGATCTAAGGCTCGAACTGAATAGCAGAGCCCGCCTAGCTGGGTTACTATCACCCCACGCATCGCTGGAACATGGCGGCCTCGGCCTCAGCCACATAGCCAAGGCGGTTGTGTTCGAAGAAGCGGGATACTCGCCGCTTGGGCCGCTCGCGCTCAACATTCAAGCGCCCGACGAAGGCAACATGCACCTCTTGGAAGTGGTGGCGACGCCGGCACAGAAAGAGCGCTGGCTTTTGCCACAGATCGCCGGCCAAACACGATCATGCTTCGCCATGACCGAGCCGGCTCCCGGCGCCGGGGCGGATCCCTCCATGCTGATGACGGCGGCGGTGCGCGATGGCGACGCTTTTGTGATCAACGGCACAAAGTGGTTCATCACAGGCGCGGAAGGCGCGGCCTATGCAATCGTCATGGCGCGCATGGAGGATGGGTCCGCGACCATGTTTTTGACGGATATGAATCGGGAGGGCATCCGCGTCGTGCGCACGATGGACGCAATGGATCGTTGCTTTCCAGGTGGACATTGCGTGGTTGAATTCAAGAACGTGCGCATTCCGGCAGGCGACGTATTGGGCGAAGTTGGTAAGGGCTTTCGATATGCCCAAGTGAGATTGGCGCCCGCGCGGCTGACGCACTGCATGCGCTGGCTGGGCCAAGCGCGGCGCGCGCATGACGTGGCCACGGAGTACGCCCGGCAAAGGCACGCATTTGGCAAGGCGCTTGGCGAACACGAGGGCGTCGGGTTCAAGCTGGCCGACAATGACATGGATTTGCACACCGCAAGGCTGCACATCTGGCATACGGCCTGGTTGCTCGACCAAGGCGCAAAGTGCAATTTCGAATCGAGCCGGGCGAAGGTTGTCTGCTCGGAAGCGGAGTGGCGCGTGGTCGATCGCTGCGTGCAAATCCTGGGCGGGCAGGGCGTGACGGGGGAAACAATCGTCATGCGCATCTTTATGGATATGCGCGCGTTTCGCATCTACGACGGCCCGAGCGAAGTGCACCGCTGGAGCATGGCGCGCAAGATTTTAAGTGCTGGAGGGCCGAAATCATGAACACAGTGGGGGGCATGGCAGAACCGGCATTCGATTTGGCGGCGCTAGCCAATGTCATGAATGCGCATGAGTTGAAGGTTTCTGATCCACTGCGCCTGGTGCAACTGACCGGCGGCCAATCAAACCCGACATATCGCATTGACGGCGCTGGCCACATTGACGGCGCTGGCCGCATTGAAGGCGCTGGCCGGTCATACGTGCTGCGCAAAAAACCGCCCGGACAGCTGCTGCCATCCGCGCACGCAATCGACCGCGAATACCGCGTCATGAATGCATTACGCGCAACGGACGTTCCCGTCCCGCAAGTCTTTTTCTATTGCGATGACACCGCGATCGTCGGCACACCGTTTTTCATAATGGAATTTCTTGACGGCCGCGTTATGACCGATCAATCGCTTCCCGGCATGGCGCCCGGCGAAAGGACGGCGATCTACTTAGAGATGAATCGCGTCATTTCGGCTTTGCATGGCATCGATCCCGCTGTCGTTGGGCTCGGAGATTATGGACGCGCTGGAAATTATTTCGCCCGGCAAATCGCCCGCTGGACGAGGCAGTACCGCGATTCGCAAACGGCAAGCATCGCCTCGATGGATGCGCTGATCGATTGGCTGCCGGAGCGCATTCCACCGGGCGAGCAGAGTGCCATTGTGCATGGCGACTTCAGGCTCGACAATGTCGTGTTTCATGCAACCGAGCCGCGCATTATTGGCGTGTTGGATTGGGAATTATCGACACTTGGCCATCCTCTCGCGGATTTCTCCTATCACTGCATGAGCTGGCACATCCCGCCGTCCTTGTGGCGCGGCATTGGCGGGCTGGATCTCCAGGCGCTCGGCATTCCAAGCGAGGCCGGCTACGTTGCGCGCTATTGCGAAGCAACGGGCGCACGCGCGCTTGAACATTGGGATTTCTATCTCGCCTACAATCTGTTTCGAATCTCTGCTATTTTGCAAGGCGTCGCCAAACGGGCTGAAGACGGCATAGCGGCATCGGTCGATGCGGCGGAAACGGGACTCAAGGCACGGCCTCTGGCGGACCTCGGCTGGAAGATTGCAGCGCGTTACGACGCGGCGCGTGTCGCGTAATCGGGGTCAGTAAACGGGGTCAGACCCCTCACCAGAAACACGCCGTTTTCAATCGAATTTTCATGTGAGGGGTCTGACCCCATGACTCTCCATCACTCTCTTCACACCACCAATTAGAACCTGCGCAGCAGCCGGTCGATGTAGTCGAGTTCGATGGGCGGACGCAGCGCTTGGCCTGAACGCTTGCGCAACTCTTCAAGAATTTCACGCGCACGCTGCGCGTCGATGGCATCCGGCACCTTGACCGAACTGCCAAGGTCGGGGCCTTCCGAGCGCTGCGGACGATCGAGCGGATCGCGGCGCTTGTCTTCTTTCTTGCCGCCGCGCTTTTGCGCGTTCTCGGCCATCTGCTGAGCCATCTGCTGAGCCGTTTGGCGCATTTGCTCAAGCGCCTGGGCTTGGGACTGGGTCGCCTCGTCAAGATCGCCTTCCTGCAGCGATTCTTCGGCACGCTTCATGGCCCCATCGGCATCAGCGAGTTTCTCCAGATCGCCGGCACCCATTTCCTCAAGTTCACGCTGCAGCTTTTCCATGTTCTTGCGAAGTGCCGACTGGCGATCTTTAAGACCGCCGCTGCCGTCGGCCTTGCCGCCCGGTTCAACCGCACCTGGCTCACCGTCTTTGCCGCGTTGCTGTTGTTGACCAGCCTGTTTGTCACCGCTCTGCTGCTGCTGGCCGGCTTGACCCTTTTGAGACTGACCCTTCTGTTGACCCTTTGCCGAGCCGCTCTTTTGCTTCTTGGCTTTTTGGTCTTCGCTGAACGTGTCGTCCATCAGTTTCTGCTGTTCGCCAGAAAGCTCGCTCAGATCATCGAGCTTCTTCAGCATCTCATTGGCTTTTTCGTCGTTTTCCTTCGACTGCGCCGTCTTGCCGGCTTTGAGCTGCTCCATCATTTCTTTCATCTCGGCAAGGAGACGCTCTGCTTCCTCGCGCGAACCGTTTTCGGCGCTTTCTTCAAGCTCCTTCATCATCTGGTCGATGTCTTCTTGCGACATCTGCTGCTGATCGCCGTCTTCCTCGCCCTCTTGTCCATCCTTGGCGGCGTTCTTTTGCATTTCTTCGAGATACTTATTCATCGCTTGCTTCAAATCCTGGATCAGAGCCGCGATTTCTTTTTCGTCGGCTCCGCTTTCCAGCGCCTTTGCCAAGCGGTCTTGCGCGTCCTTCAGAGCCTTTTCTGCGTTCGACAGCGCGCCGTCTTCGATCTTCAACGCCAGATCCCAGAGATGATCGACAGCGCTGCCTATCGCCTCGCGCGAATTTTCACGTTCGATGCGATGATAAATAGTCCTGAATCCGAGATAAACGGCCGCATCGTCTATGAAGCCTTCGGGTTCCATTGTTAGCGCGTCGAGCGCGCGCACGACTGCTGGCCGATGCCGAGAATCTTCAGCGAGTTTGCGCCGTTGTTCGATGACCGCGCGCGCGAGCGGCTTCACGAAGCGGCGGGCCGGCAATGCAACTTCAATCGATTCGCTGCGGCCAACCTGTCCGGCGACGTCGGTCGCCTCGAGCCACAACTCGACCTTTTGACCGGCCCATGGATGGGCACCAAGGTCCAACAAGGAGGAAGCCTCGAATGACTTTGCCCCCGTGCGCGGGATCTTTAAGGCAAGTTCCGGCGGGCGTTCGAGCGGAAGCCGGGGGCCCTTCAACGGCGCGGCGCGGGCCCAAGCTTTAGCAGGATCGCCGCCGTCGCTTTTGAGTTGTTTGACCTTAGCGACAGCAGAGACGACGCCGTAGTCATCCTCGCCTTTATAGCTGAGTTTGAGCGAGCCCTTAGGCGTGCGGCTCCATTGCTTATCCATTGCGATTTTGGGCAATAGATCGGGCGTGACGTCAAAAGTCCAACGCCCGATTTCCTTGCCGCCGGCAAGGGCGCGAACGCGCGAGGACGTTGCGAGTTCAAAGCGTGTCTCGGCGACGTCGAGCTTGTCCTTGGGCGCGTCCGCCACGGCGTTGACAGGTTCTTTGGCGCCGTTCGCTAGAATTTCCAAAACAACCGGCGCGCCTTTAAACCCAGTGCCGCGCAACGTCACGACGCTCTTCGCTGGCACTTCAATGAGCTTCGCCCGATCTTCCTTGCTCTGTGTCGGTGCCTGCTGCGATCCATCGGCAAGCATGGTGGGCGGCAAGGCCGAATAGGCGGGCGGCGTGACCCAAGCGTCGATGCGCGTATCAATTCCCGCCTGTGCCTTGCCGAAGCGGAAGGCCGATGACAGGCGATCATAAAGGCTTCCGGTTGCGAGACCGACGGCGGGCACAAGCAGCAGCACGGCGAGCGCGCGGACGGCAAACGGATCGACGCGATCGGCGCGAGGGCTGGGCGAGCCAACTTTGAGACGGCCTATGGCGCGCGCAAGACGTTCGCGATGCGCTTGCCAGAGAATTTTCGTGTCTGGGTTATCGGCGTTTGCCGACAGGGTATCTTCGTAGGACGTGGCGGGGCGGTGTGCGACACCGCTGCGCCGCTCAATGCGCCGGATCGCTTCTTCGCGCGTTGGCCAGGGAGCACGCGCGGCAAAGACCAGCGAGGCAAGAGCGGCCAAAGCAAAGAGGCCGATGATCAGGGCATGCGCGACGGTCGAAAGATTGAGGAAGGCGCCCGTGAGCGACAGGACCGCGAGGACAGCACCCAGACCAAGAAACAACCATAGCCGCGGCCACAGGCGTTCGAAGAAAAGCGCCCAGGTGCCCAGCCGCACCTTACGGGCGAATGTGCGCGAGAGTTGCGGATCGGGGACGTCGGGAAGCTGTTCTGTCATGTCCAAACTTTAACACGGCTCCCGGGGGCCGCACCTTAACAAAGTGCAATACTGATGGACTATGCGGATTTTTGTTATGGGAATTCTGCGGCTCAATTCCCGGAAAACCATGGCGCCAGACGGTCCGCGCCGATCAATTCTTCGTAAGTGGGCCGGCGCCGGACTATGGCGTAGGCGTCGCCCTTGACGAGAACCTCGGGGATGAGGGGGCGCGTGTTGTAGGCCGATGCCATGACGGCGCCGTAAGCGCCGGCCGTCATGACGGCCAAAAGGTCGCCCGGTTCGAAGGGCGGCAGCGCGCGGTCTTCGGCGAGGAAGTCGCCGGTTTCGCACACCGGACCAACGATGTCCTGGGCGACAGGCGCCATCTCGGATTTCTTCTCCGCGACCGGCCAGATGTCATGATGCGCTTCATAGAGCGTCGGACGGATGAGATCGTTCATCGCAGCGTCCACGATGGTGAAGGTTTTGTCGTTGCCTTCCTTGACGTAGATGACGCGGGTGACGAGCACGCCGGCATTGCCAACGATCATGCGGCCGGGTTCGAGAACGATTTTGAGGCCGAGATCGCCGAGTTGTTCTTTGACGACGGCCGCGTATTCGTCTGGGTGCGGGGGCACGCCGTTGGTGCCGCGATAGGGTACGCCAAGGCCGCCGCCGATATCGAGATGTTCGAGACTTATGCCATCCTTTTTGAGATCGAGTGCCAGATCGCGCAGCAAGCGGAAGGCGTCGCGGAACGGCGCCAGATCGGTGATCTGGCTGCCGATGTGCATATGGATGCCACTGACTTTGATGCCCGGAAGTTTGCCCGCCTTGGCGTACAGCGCGCCGGCTTCCTCGTATGGGACGCCAAATTTGTTTTCGGCTTTTCCGGTGGAAATTTTAGCATGAGTCTTGGCGTCGACGTCCGGGTTAACGCGAATGGCGATAGACGCGGTTTTTCCGAGGCTGGTTGCGACTTCGCTGAGCGCGAACAATTCAGGCTCGCTCTCAACGTTGAAGCCGAGAATGCCTTCTTCAAGCGCGTAGGCCATCTCGGAACGTGTCTTGCCGACGCCGGCAAAGATGATTTTGTTGGCTGGAACGCCAGCGGCCCGGGCGCGGCGCAATTCGCCTTCCGAGACGACGTCCATACCGCAGCCCAAGCGCGCAAGCGTTGCGAGGACCGCCTGGTTGGAATTGGCTTTCACCGCGTAACAGATGAGCGCATTCTGACCCGAGAAGGCCTTGGCGAGCACTTCGTAGTGCCGCTCGAGCGTGGCCGTCGAATAGCAATAGAACGGCGTGCCAACCTCGGCCGCGATCGTATCGAGGCTGACGCCTTCGGCGTGAAGAATGCCGGACAAGTAGTGGAAGTGGTGCATGGGGTAATTGGGTCTTTAGAGCCGGGTGATGGCGTCATTCCGATGCTGGACGGGACCCGGCCCAGGTTCCGCCGTTACCCTGCGGCAGGCTTGGATGGGTCCCGGCCTTCGCCGGGATGACGGAGAGTGGGCGAGAGTATCGCAACTCTCATGTGCTTTTAGCCGGAAGCGCGTTAAGGGCAAAGGGCAAAGGGGGATTATTCTTGCTGGAGGCAATTGGCGCTGTATTAAGCGCGGCGCATTCTGATAACTTGAATCGGTAATCAGAGACAGGTATTAAGTGATTGGGCATGCGGGCGCACCGGAAATTGTGTTTGACGTCTTTGGCGCTACTTCAGTTAATGGGTGCAAGCGCCGGGGCCGAAGACGGCGTTGGACTTAGCGACTTCATAGCGAAATTTCACTGCAAGATCGTCGAGCAGTTCGAACTGATCCATGAGCGCGGTACGCGCGCAAATGCCAAGGACCGATTTGTCGTTCTGGCATCTCAAGACAACCCGCAGAAATTCGCGCAGTGCATTCTTTTCGATTTCGACACCAATGCACTGTGCGAGGTCTCATCCGGGCGATACGGACCTGCACTTGCAGACGTGCCACTTACCTTAGCAACGGCTGGGCGTTCTGCGCAATCTGGGCAATCTGGGCGCTCTGCCTGCATTTCGGCCTCAGGGAGACACATCGAAATGAACGCGCCGCAGCCAAATTGGCCAAAAAAGACGCGCGAGTATCAAAACCATCATTTCGATTCGACGATGTGGAACGATTTCATGTTCCGTGATGGCGATATCATCATCAGCACGTACGCGAAGTCCGGAACGACGTGGATGCAGCAGATCGTCAGCCAGCTCCTGTTCGAGGGACAAGAGGGCTTGCCGACGGCGGATATGTCGCCGTGGCTCGACATGCGCGTGCCGCCGAAAGAGGTGAAGCTGCCGGCCGTCGAAGCGCAGACGCACCGCCGCTTCCTCAAGACGCATCTGCCTGTCGATGCCATCGTTTTCTCGCCCAAGGCCAAATACATTTACATCGGCCGCGACGGCCGCGATGTGGCCTGGAGCTTTTACAACCACCACAGCAACGCCAAAGAGGTCTACTATCAGGCGGTCAACGACACGCCCGGCCGGGTCGGTCCGCCGTTCGAGCGGCCGCAGGGCGACGTAGTTGAATATTTTCGCACCTGGCTGGCGCGCGACGGGCACCCGTATTGGCCGTTCTGGGAAAACGTCAGGACGTGGTGGGAGATCAAGGATCTGCCGAACGTGCACTTCGTCCATTTCCAGAATCTCAAAGACGACTTAGCCGGCGAGATGCGCAAAATCGCGGCGTTTCTCGATATCCCGATTGACGAAGCCAAGTGGCCGGCCATCGTCGAGCACTGCACGTTCGATTACATGAAGACCAACGGCACTTCGACCGTTCCACTCGGGGGCGCGTTGTGGGATGGCGGCGCGCAGACCTTCATTCATAAGGGTACGAATGGGCGTTGGACGAGCATGCTCACGGCCGATGACGTCGCGAAATACGAAGCAGAAGCCGTGGCGCAACTCGGTGACGCGTGCGCCAAATGGCTGGCGACGGGCGGGATGTGAGCTGTGCGAGAAAGCCCGGCCGTGTGGTCGTTCCGTGTTTCTTTTCGAAAAACCGGTTCCCACATTGCTAAGTCTTGGCAGTAAAGTCTTGCGGAACAGCCAGGGGTGAGGTGACGGGGCCAGAAGCGGTCCTCGCCCTTTGGTCGTAAGTGGCGCTACATTAGCCGCGCCGCGCTGCCTCGATCGCGGCGACGTCGATCTTCTTCATGTGCATCATCGCATCGAACGCACGTTTGGCTTCATCGCCACCAGCCGCCAGCGCTTCGGTCAAAACGCGCGGCGTGATTTGCCAAGAGATGCCCCACTTGTCTTTGCACCAGCCGCACGCGCTCTCCTGGCCGCCGTTGCCAACGATGGCGTTCCAATAGCGGTCGGTTTCCTGCTGATCGCCGGTGGCGATTTGGAACGAGAAGGCTTCGGTGTGCTTGAACGCGGGGCCGCCGTTGAGGCCGAGACAGGATACGCCGGCGACTGTGAATTCGACGGTCAATACGTCGCCCTCCTTACCGGACGGATAGTCGCTGGGTGACTGGTGGACGGCACTCACCGCACTATCGGGAAAGGTTTGGGCATAGAAGCGGGCAGCAGCCTCAGCCTCCTTGTCGTACCATATGCAAATCGTGTTCTTGTCCATTACGTGTCCTTTGCCCGGGTTACGCGTGAATGCACATTGAAGCGATGGTGTCTCGACCGCAGCGACAATGATTGTGTCCCAGCGCTGCCGTTTTGCAAGAGGCCACGGGAAAAAACGTCTCGTGCAGCTTTCCGTTCCGCACAGACCCGAGGAGGAGCCTACGCGAGCACGACCGCCGGATGCCCGCTCTGGGTCAAAGTCTACCGCTCATCGCACACAGACAGCCGGTCCGGCTTGGGAGCGAACGTCAGATGCCGACGCTGGGGATTGGTGCTGGCGTGGGGTTGCGATTAGCGCAACAACGGATCGAGGATGAAATCCTCGTGCGGCTTTGGTTTGGCGGCGGAGTTTTCGCCGGCGTCTGCGGATTCGGCAGACTTCGTGGCTTGGCCGTCGGCCTGAGCAGTTGTTGGAGGTTCGAGCGGCCCGCGCACGCCTACCTATCCCCGGTAATTTTGTCCCGCGCCGCACTGGCGAGAAAAGCCGAGCGGGTGAGGCCACGCTCCTTGGCGGCAGTATCGATAGCGTCAAGCAGACCGGCATCGATGGAAATATTGGCACGCACAGGCCGCGCTTTATCGAGCAATAGCGGGATGTAAACCGCGATGCCCAAAGGCTCGCCGCTGGCATCCATGTCGCTTTTGATATCGTCCCACGATCTCGGCGCCGGAATGGGATCGCCGTCCGTCACCATATCGGCGGCGAATTCGCGAAGTGCGGTCGTTGCATCTTCAACGGCCTTCTCGATGGATGATCCGCCGCCATGGCACCCTGGAAAATCCGGAATGCGAACGCCGAAGGCGCCGCCGTCACCATCGACCAGCGCGAGATATCTTGTCATCGCAGACTCCTAAATCCGGCTAAATCCAGCCGGCAATCTTCGCAATTGATCGCGCGACACCCGGCGACAAGTCCTTGTGCCGCGGAACGACGACACGGCCGGGCTTTGCGGCATGCTTGAATATGTCGTGCGATCCGCCGCCGAGGCTTCGCCAGCCTTCACGCTCAAGACGGGCAACGACCTTGCGCGTGTTCGTCTCGATGTCCGGCATCCGCCCCTATTTTTGCGCAATTATATGCGCATTTTTTGCGGGGGTCAATAGCGTTGCGCAAATAAATGTGCAGCAAACCTACCGCAACAGCGGATCGAGAATGAAATCTTCGTGCGGCTTTGGTTTGGCGGCGGAGTTTTCGCCGGCGTCTGCGGATTCGGCAGACTTGGTCGCTTGGCCGTCGGCCTGAGCGGTTGTTGGAGGATCGAGCGGCCCGCGCACGCCGCACGCCGTCAGCACAAACGTGGCGAATGCCAGCGCCAGAGCGATGTTCAGAGGCTTTGAGGTATGCAATGTCAACATCGAACGCTTTCGTAACCTCAATTTGGTGCCCAACTGCAGGCTTGCTTGGGTCCCCGCCTTCGCGGGGATGACGAAAGTTGGGAGTGTCCTCAACCCAATCTTCGACAGGGTCGTGAGAGTCACTCCAAAGCTTCTAGCCCTTCCCCCGCTCCTTTTCCAACCTCTTGAGCCACTGACGGGCCATTTTTGTGACGTTCTGTGGCGCGGTTCCCCCATAGCTCGTCCGGCTTTTCACCGAGTTTTCAACAGAAAGCACCGAAAACACGCCCTTAGTGATGCGCGGCTCGACCCTTTGCATCTCTTCGAGGGAAAGGGCCGGGAGATCCACCCCCTTGTTTTCAGCCGCCTTGACGATGGAGCCTGTGACGTGGTGCGCATCGCGGAATGGCATTTTCAGCTCCCGCACTAGCCAATCGGCGAGGTCGGTCGCGGTTGAGTAGCCCCGGCCAGCGGCCGCCCGCATCGCGTCCGCCTGCGGCTCCAAGTCTTCGACCATGCCCGACATGGCAGCGACAACGAGCTTCAAACTCGCGAGCGCGTCGAACGTCGTCTCTTTGTCTTCCTGCATGTCTTTTGAATACGCGAGCGGCAGGCCCTTCATCACCATCGCAAGGCTTTGGAAGGCGCCCGCGATGCGTCCCACTTTGGCGCGCGAGAGTTCGGCCGCATCGGGATTGCGCTTTTGCGGCATGATCGACGAGCCGGTCGTGAACTTGTCGGACAGCTTGATGAAGCCGAACTGCGGCGTCATCCAGATAACGATCTCTTCAGCGAGACGCGACATATGAATGGCGCAGATCGTGGCGGCGGCCAGCGTCTCAAGCGCGAAGTCGCGATCCGAGACGCCGTCGAGCGAATTGGCCATGGGGCGATCAAAGCCCAGCGCTTCGGCCGTCATATGCCGGTCGATCGGGAACGAGGTGCCAGCGAGTGCTGCGGAACCAAGCGGGCTTTCGTTCAAGCGTTTGCGCGCGTCTGCCAGGCGGCCGCGATCGCGCGATATCATCTCGACATAAGCCAAGAGATGATGGCCGAACGTGACAGGTTGTGCGGGTTGGAGATGCGTGAAACCCGGCATGACGGTTGCGGCGTGTGCTTCAGCTTTCGTCGCCAGCGCGAGCTGTAGGATCGCCAACGCGCCATCAAGCCCGTCGATCTGATCGCGAACATAAAGCCGGAAATCGGTCGCGACCTGATCGTTGCGCGAGCGCGCCGTGTGCAGACGGCCGGCCGCCGCGCCGATGATATCTTTGAGGCGGCTTTCGACGTTCATGTGCACGTCTTCGAGGGCTCGCGAGAATTTAAAAGTTCCGCCCTCGATCTCGGCCAAAACCTGATCCAGGCCCTTTTGGATCTCTTTGTCGTCCGCCTTCGTAATGATCCCGGCTTCGGCAAGCATGGCCGCGTGCGCCTTGGAGCCACGGATGTCCTGGGGCGCAAGCACCTTGTCGAAACCGATGGAGGCGTTTATTTCCTGCATGATCTCGGCCGGTGACATGGCGAAGCGGCCACCCCACATCTTGTTGGACTTGTCTGTCACGGAATGCGTCTCCAATGGCGCAGTGCTCAACGCGCGGATGAAATTATGAAAGATCAAAACGAGAGTGGCTCCGGCGTAAAGTCCAACCCGGCAGCAAGGCTTTGGATACTGGCGCTTACGGGCTTAATCGGCTTTGGCGCGGTATACGTCATGCGGGGCGCCCCTGACAACGCGGCTGTTGTGGAGGGTTCCGCGCCAAAGGCACCGGACGCGGCGGCCAAGACCGGCCAGATGGCGGCCTACGTCAAGAAGAAGGCGCCGGAAGCGCTGCCCGAAATCACTTTCAACGATGCCGATGGCAAGACGCTGAGCCTCGCCGACTTCAAGGGTAAGACGGTGCTGTTGAACCTGTGGGCAACGTGGTGCGCGCCGTGCCGGGAGGAAATGGGATCGCTCAACCGGCTGCAGCAGGCTTTGGGGAGCGACAAATTCGAAGTTGTGGCGCTGAGTCTCGATCGCAAAGGCGCGCAAGCCAGCCAGAAATTTCTCGACGAGACGAAGGCAACCAACCTCAAACTCTATATCGATGCTACTGCCAAGCAAGGAACCGTGCTGCGCATTGTTGGCATGCCAACCACGATCCTAATCGACAAAGAGGGGCGCGAGCTGGGCCGCCTTGCGGGGCCTGCCGAGTGGGATTCTGAAGAGGCAAAAAAGCTCATCGAGGCAGCGATGGAGTAGCGTTTGCGAGATGAGCTTTTAGGGGTTAGGCAGCTTTAGCGCCGTAAGGCGTTATTTCTTCTTGGACTTCTGCGTCAGCGCCGAAGCCGCCGCCGATTTAGCAGCCTTGCTGGCTTTGGGGTCGTTCAGCACTTTTGAAGCCGACGACGCGACCTTGGCGCTGGTTTTTTCGCTGCTGCCCTTTTGGGTCAGAGCGGATGCCGCGACCGACTTTTTGCCCTTTGCGCCGGCACCTTTATAGGCACTCACCCGACTCCCCGAACTCGTTTGCCGCAAAAGTACTGCCCCAGATTGCCCCCTTAAACGTTGGCCAATGGCTTCAGATACGAATTCTGATCTGCTTACGCCAAGCATACGTGCTATTGCGTCAACGCCCTCGACCAATTCCGCTCCAAGCATCAAATTGTAACGGTTTTTGCGCGTCACGATGATGAGTGGCACAGCAATTAAAAACGCACCGGCGCCAATCTCTGCCTGTACTTCTGGGTCGGCGCGCAATCGCGAAATAGTTCGCGGCGCAGGCAGCACAATCTCATCACTCGCAAATAACGTCAGAGCCGATTGCGCCTGCGTAAAAACCTCATCTTCATCATCAGCCGCAGAGAAGCACCCCGGCAGATCAGGAAAGCTAACTCCGAATGCGCTATCGGCTTCTTTGTGAACCAATGCAAAATAGATGTTCACGGCTTTCCTCCTATCCAGCCTGCGTGCTTTGCGATGGCCCGTGCCGTACCCGTTGGCAAATCCTTCTTCGGATGCGGCACTATGATGGTTTTGCCCAGGTCCGGCTGTTTCAGTTTGTGATGCGAGCCTTCTATGCTGACGAGCTGCCATCCCTCGCTTTTGAGGCGAGACAAGATTTTTCGACTATTCTTCTCGAGCGGCATCGGCCGAAAAACCCTGTCATTCGTGTGTATATTTATACACACTGCGGCGGCACATTGCAAGCTCATTCCGGCACAAAAAAGCTCATCGAGGCGGCGCTGGAATAGCGGGCCCGATGAGCTTTTTGCAGTCGTGGACTGTGACGTTATTTCTTCTTGGACTTCTGTGTTAGTGCGGACGCTGCGGCCGATTTGGCGGCCTTGCTGGCTTTGGGGTCGCGCATGATTTTCGAGGCCGACGCTGCAACGGCTTTCCCCGTTGTTTCCTTCTTGCTCTTGGTCTGAGTGAGGGCTGATGCGGCCACGGTCTTTTCAGCCTTGCTTGCAGTTTTGCTTTTTAAAACCTTTGCCGCAGATGTCGCGACTTTTTTGCTGGTTGATTCAGATTTAGCCATTGATGTCATTACCCCTGATGGAAGGCCGCGGAGGGCGCGGCCGCCGGTGCCCGACATTGCCAGATTCGCGCAGCTTCGTAAGCGGGCGTCCGGGAACTGATCAACACAAAACGCGTGCCGGTTCCTCATGCGCAAGTCCCCCATTGGCATGATGCAGCTAAGGCACGGCAATCGGCCTGATTATGGCCGGAATGTAAGGTAATTGCGATAGAGATTGGCCTAGCCTGGGCGAGCGCGTAGGAGCATGTGAGGCGCTGACACCTTCGCGATTCGGCCACTTATGACAATGAAGCCGCCCAAGTTTGAATTGTATGTTCTGGCCGCCTGCCTCGTTGGGCTCGCCCCGATGGGCGCACTTGCGGCCGATGCAAGCGCGAATTGCTGCGCCGATCTCGATGAGCGCGTTGCCGAACTTGAAGCGCTTTCGGCCCGCAAAGGCAATCGCCGCGTCTCGCTGACAATCTCAGGCCTCGTCACGTGGCCGATCATGGTTTGGGACGACGGTCAAAAGCGCGACTCCTACGTGGTCTCGAACGAGGTCAAACGCCCGCGCCTGCGCTTTTCGGGAGAAGCCAAAATCGAAGCCAATTGGACGGCAGGCTTTGCTCTGGAAATTGGCCCAAACCCTTCGCCCTTCGCGCCGATGGACCAATTCAACTACGACCCGTCAAGCGGGCTGATGGAAATCCGGCACACCAACTGGTTTGTAAAGAACCCTAATTTCGGTCAAATCACTGTTGGCCACGCCTCGCAGGCCACCGACAGCGCCACCGAAGTGACGCTTGCGAACACGACGAGCATCATGAGCCCGGGATTGCCCATTCTACTTGGCTATTTTACGCGCGGCTGGTTCATGCGCCGCGATGACGGCACGCTGTCGGGCATGCGTTTCGGCGATTTTCTGTTCAAGGGCCGCAACGACATCCTGGGCGAAGGGCATCGCTGGAATATCGTGCGCTATGACACCCCTGCAATCGGCGGATTCACGTTCTCGACGTCGTGGGGCGAAGACGACGCGAAGGATGCGGCCGTCCGCTACAGTGGCGCGGCGGCAGGCTTCAAGTTCGCGGCAGCGGCGGGCATCGGCGAATGGAACGATGGCGCGGGTCAACGGGGCTGCGCCAAAGCCTCAGTAGGGCCCGATCTCAAGTGTTGGGAGGTTGGCGGCTCGGCGTCCGTCATGCACGAGGCAACAGGCCTCTTCTTCAACGCCGCCGCTGGATACGGTCAGGATGATGTGGTGCGGGCGCTCTACGGCGGCATCTTTGGCGTCGATGACGACGAGACGTTTTACTACATTGTCGCTGGCATCGAGCAACAGTGGTTCTCCGTTGGCAAGACCACGCTTTTTGGCCAGTACTGGCACAAGGACGTGGCCGCAGGCATCAATTTCCGGGGCGGGCAACTCGATGCGACCCCCCTTGGCGCCGACGCCCGGCTTTCAGGCGCAGATGTCAGCATCTATGGGTTGAGCATCAACCAGACGCTGGCTGAGGGCGTAGACTTCTACGCCTCCATCAACCGGACCGAAATAGACGTTCGCACCAGCGCAAATGGGGCCGCCGCAGGCTCGACTGTGACCCAAATCGAGCCTTTCACGTTCCTCTTGGCTGGAATGGCTGTGCGCTTTTAGGCTTAAGCTTGCGGCTGAGACGCACCCCCGGTTGACACCCCGCCATAGAGCGCGCCACAAGGCTTCCAAATCAGAAGATCAAAACTGGAGTCCGTGAGCCGATGCCCCACGCCGATGTGCAGAAGACAATCGAGTCCGCCTGGGAAGGCCGCGATGCGCTGACATTCGCAACCAAGGGCGCTGTGCGCGATGCAGTCGAAACCTCGCTCGATCTCCTGGACAAGGGGCAGGCCCGCGTCGCTGAGAAAAAGGGCGGCGAGTGGGTCGTCAATCAGTGGCTCAAGAAAGCGGTGCTGCTGTCGTTTCGCTTGAATGACATGGCGATGATCCCCGGCGGTCCGGCGGGAAGTTTTTACTGGGACAAGGTGCGGCCGAAGTTTGAAGGCTGGACGGAAGCCGATTTCAGGAAGGGCGGCTTCCGCGTACTCCCCGGCGCCGTCGTGCGCTACTCGGCCTACATTGCACCAGGCGCCGTGTTGCTTCCGGCATTCGTCAATCTCGGCGCCTACGTTGATAGCGGCACCATGGTCGATACCTGGGCGACTGTTGGAAGCTGCGCTCAGATCGGCAAGAATTGTCACATCTCGGGCGGCGCTGGAATCGGCGGCGTGCTGGAGCCGTTGCAGGCCGGTCCGGTCGTGATCGAAGACAACTGCTTCATCGGCGCGCGCGCCGAAGTTGCCGAAGGCGTGCAGGTCGGCGAAGGCTCGGTGTTGTCGATGGGCGTTTATCTCGGGGCATCCACCACGATTATCGACCGATCGACGGGAGAAAAGATGTTTGGCCGTGTGCCGCCCTATTCGGTCGTCGTCTCTGGCACCATGCCGGGCAAGCCCTTGCCAAATGGCGAGCCGGGTCCGAACCTCTATTGCGCCGTGATCGTGAAAAGGGTGGACGAAAAAACCCGTTCAAAAACAAGCATCAACGAATTATTGAGGGATTAGACAAATCAAAGGCAGGAATTTTTAAGACTTTCCGGGTTAATGATAATGAAATTTCAGCGACCTGGACCGCTGCCGTGAGCATTTTAAAAACTCTATTTCAAAGCGAAGATCCGACGCCGCAATCCGAACTGGATGCGCAGGAGACAGCGTTTGACGCGGCCAACGCCGCGATCGACCGCGCTATTGCCGAACGCCAAGCGGCCGATACCTCTGCCGAACGCCGCGTCAACGAACCCAACCGGCGCAATGGCGGATACCCGCCCGGCCGGTTCACCGGACCGGCGTACAACCCCCCAACCGAATTTCGGACGGCGGCGCACGTCCGAGTGAACTGTTACGCGCGATAATTGCCGGTTGAGTTTCAATTCCGGTTGACGAGCGGGTGCGCCTTCGCGCATCTGAAGCGCCATGTACCGATCGCTCGAACCCGCCAAGATCACAGAAACGATAGAGACGCTCGCACGGCGCATCAGCGAGCGCTTTCCAGGTTCTGGTTTATGGAAGGTTTGCTCGGACCTCGTTGCGTTGTCACGGCAGACATCAAACCGGATCGAATATGTTTCGCGGCCCCATTGGGGGATGCGCTTGGCGCTCGCCGCAGTGCAGATCGCAACTTTCTTAGGACTTTTTTTGCTTGCTCAATTCGCCATGACTTTGAGAGCCTCCGACGAGTTATCTGATTTTCTGCAGGGATTCGATGCCGCCCTCAGCCTGGCAATCTTCGTTGGCGGCGCCGCTTTTTTTATCTGGACATTCGAAGCGCGCTGGAAACGAGACCGGGCCTTGATGGCACTTCATGAGCTGCGCTCGATTGTGCACGTCGTTGATATGCACCAGTTGACGAAAGATCCGAGCATGCTCGGCGGCGCACGAGTCTCCAGTTCGCCCGAGCGGACGATGACCCCCTTTGAATTGATGCGATATCTCGAATACTGTTCTGAAATGTTGTCTCTCACCGCCAAGCTGGCAGCGTTGTATGCCGAAAAGATCAGCGATCCTGTGGTCGTCGATACCGTGGGCGATATCGAGCGCTTGACATCGAATCTATCGAGCCAGATCTGGCAAAAAATTTCGATGGTTCAAACCTTGGAAGGCCGCGATAATCCTCATCCTGTCAGCGTAATACCGCCGTTGGTTGCGAGGCCCCTATGACCTTAAACGCCACAGATCCAGTCGCCTTGACGCAAGCGCTGATCCGCTGCGAAAGCGTGACCCCGCACGAAGGCGGCGCACTGACGCTTTTGCAGAACGTGCTGGAACCCGCGGGCTTCACCTGCCACCGCCTGATATTTTCCGAGCCCGGCACGCCAGACATTGACAACCTCTACGCGCGCATTGGTTCGGGCCGCCCGCATTTATCGTTCGCCGGCCACACGGATGTCGTGCCGGTTGGAGATGAAAAAGCGTGGACGGTGCCGCCGTTCTCAGGCGAGATACGCGATGGCATTCTTTATGGGCGTGGTGCCGTCGACATGAAAGGCTGTATTGCGGCATATGCTGCCGCAGCACTCAAGTTCCTGCAGCACAAGGGCGGCAGTCTTCCGCGCGGCTCGCTGTCGTTTCTTATCACAGGCGATGAAGAGGGACCGTCGATCAACGGCACGATCAAAGTATTGCAGTGGCTTAAGGATCGCGACGAAGTCATCGACGCCTGCCTCGTCGGAGAGCCGTCGAACCCAAAAGCACTTGGTGATGAAATCAAAATCGGGCGGCGCGGCTCGATAAACGCCGAGTTGACAGTCTATGGCAAACAGGGCCATGCGGCTTATCCCAATCTTGCCGACAATCCCGTACCCAAACTCGCACGCATTCTCGACCGGCTGTCATCGGCGCCGCTCGACCATGGAACTGCGAATTTTCAGCCGTCGAACTTGCAGGTGACGGTTATCTCTGTCCCCAACACTGCGACCAACGTTATTCCGGCCGAAGCGCACGCGAAGCTCAACATCCGCTATAATGACGGATGGACACGGTCCCAAATCGAAGACTGGGTGCGGGCTACGGCATCGCTTGCCGCGGCCGAATTGGACAGCAAATTCAGCCTTAAGTTTTCAGGCACAGGCGACGTTTTCCTTACCAAACCAGGGCCATTGGTCGAAACGTTGCAATCGGCCGTCAAATCCGTGACGGGGCGCACGCCGGCATTGACCACGGGCGGGGGCACATCTGACGCGCGCTTTATCAAGGATTACTGTCCGGTCGTCGAATTTGGGCTGGTCAATGCCACGATCCACCAAGTCGATGAACACACCAGCGTCAAAGACCTCGAAGACCTGACCGAAATTTACGGCCGCTTCATCGAGAGCTATTTCGCAAGCGCGTGAGGCGAACCCGGCCTGAACAGCGACAAATGAAAAAGGCCGATTCCTTCGAAGCGGCCTTTGTCAATTTAGGAAAGTTCAAGCGCGCTTAAACCGACTCTTTCAGGTCCTTAGAAGCGCGGAAAGCGATCTTCTTCGAAGCCTTGATTTTGATGGCTTCGCCCGTTGCCGGGTTGCGGCCCATGCGTGCCGGACGCTTGCGAACCTGCAGGACGCCGAGACCGGCGAGACGGATGCGCGCGCCTTTCTTGAGGTGCTTGGTGAGCTGCGCTATAAGATCTTCAAGAATGGCGATCGCCTGTTTCTTTGGCAATTCATGTGCTTCCGCCAACGTCGCAGCGATGTGCTTCAACGTAACGGTTTCTACTTTAGCGGCTGGTGCTTTGGCCATTTTGGTATTCCCTCTACGAATCGATAATGCGGCAGACAATACATCGATCAAACGAAAAAACTCGCGTTTTCTTGGTCTTTTTGGGGGAACGACAAAAAAAGTGCGTTTTGTGGCCGAAAAACACGGTGGCGGGGTTATTTAGGCCCATTTTACGGGTAAAATGGGGTCGCAACATCGGCTAAATTTTGAGGTGGAGACTATGCCTTACGTTGATGGGTTTATCATCGCCGTACCTGAGGACAAGATCCCGGAATACAAAAAGCACTCGCGCAAGATGGGTAAGATCTGGAGGGAATACGGCGCGCTCGCTTATGTCGAGTGCGAGGGTGACGACGTGCCGGTTGGCAAAGTAACATCGTTTACCCGGGCCGTAAAACTGAAGCCTGGCGAGGTCGTGGTCTTTTCATGGATCGTCTACAATTCGCGCGCGCATCGCGATGCGGTGAACAAGAAGGTCATGGCCGATGCGCGATTGAAGATGGATATGAAAACCATGCCGTTCGACACCAAACGCATGATCTGGGGCGGGTTTAAAACGATGATTGAGATGTAGGTCTCTTGGTCGGCGATGCGCCGGCGACGCTGTGCAAAGACCATGTGCCTCAATGGGCAACAATGGGGGCATTAAACCATACTTACTTGAAGTGCTTTGACAGCTTCAGGCCCTGGCCCTGGTAGTTGGATTTGAGGCCTTGGCCGTAAATGATATCCGGCGTCTCTGTCATGCGCTCATAGATCAAGCGGCCGATAATTTGACCATGCTCCAGAATGAACGGCACTTTATGCGAGCGGACTTCCAAGACTACGCGCGAACCCTTGCCGCCTGCCGCCGCATGACCAAAGCCTGGATCGATAAAACCCGCGTAGTGCACGCGAAATTCGCCGACAAGCGGATTAAACGGCACCATTTCGGCGGCGTGTGTTGGGGGCACGTGAACGGCTTCCTTTGAAGCCAGAATATAGAATTGATCGGGATCAAGGATGAGACGGTTCTTGCCGCGTGCGTAGATCGGGTCCCAGTAGTCCTCGACCGCACAGCTGCCGGGCTTATCGACATCGACGACGCCGGTGTGGCGGCGCGCGCGATAGCCGATGAGGCCATCCTTATCGCCCATAAGATCAACTGAAAGCGCTAAGCCACCCGCGATGTCGGCTACTTCATCGGAGGTTATAAGTTTCTCGCGCTTGTGTAATTCTATCAGCGCGGCATCCGTGTCGGCGGCAGATCCAACGCGAAACCGGATCTGCGACAGACGCGAACCTTTGCGCACGACGATTGGAAACGTCTGCGGGCAGATTTCTGCGAACAGCGGCCCCTTGTATCCGGCCGGCACCTGATCGAAGGCATTGACACCGTCTGCAATGACGCGCGTAAAAACGTCGAGCCGTCCGGTCGAACTCTTCGGATTTGCAGCAGCCGAGAGTCCGGCGGGCAGAGCCAAGCTTTCCAACAGCGGCACGATATAGACGCAGCCCGTCTCCAACACGGCGCCTTGGCTGAGGCTGATCGTGTGCATTTGCAGATCGTCAAGCTTGGTCTGCACGCGAACGCCGGGACCCGGCAAAAAGCTTGCACGCACCCGGTACGCGACGGCGCCTAAGCGCAGATCGAGGCTGGCTGGCTGCAACTGATTGTCGAGCAGGGGTTCGGCAATCTGCAGCGCGCCCGCGGCAATGAGACCGCTGATCGCTTGGCTTGGCAGGATGCCGCCGACGTTGGCCTTGAGGGAAGCAACAGCCCGTGACGGAACCTTTTTTGCCGTTGTCTTCACGATTGAGTTCCCCATTCTTAGAGCTTGCCTCTATCCGAAGCGCCCCTTGACGCCAAGGGGGTTCGCCGGGTAATCCCGGCATGGAATTCCGTGGTCCTTTGGCCGGCCGGCTTGCAGCCACGTAAAACAACTCGCTAAAGGGCCGAGTGCGCACCCGGTTTCCCGCGCCCGGCCTCCCGTCC
>JANOKW010000249.1:0-5809 GCA_031419475.1 Hyphomicrobium sp.
CCACACTCAAAGCCGGGCAAAGCCGGAAAAAGCCGGGCGCGCGATGCAGTGAGCCGTCGTCATTCTGTTCGACGCACTCGTGTCCGATGTTGTGCTTTTTCTCGTCCGGTGAAAGGCAAAGCGCATGATCTTGCAGGTTCATCAGCGTTGTCGAGAAGAGCAATGATCGCCGCGAGGTTGTCGGCCTCGTTGGCGGGTTTATCCCATCGGATGCGGTGAATGCGCGGGAACCGCATGGCAACACCGGATTTGTGCCGCTTCGAAAGCTGAACGGAATCGAATGCGACCTCGAAAACGATCTGAGGTTTGACGGCGCGCACGGGCCCAAATGTCTCGACGGTATTCTGGCGAATGAATTTATCCAAGTCTTTCAGTTCAGAGTCCGTAAATCCCGAATACGCTTTTCCCACCGGCACGAGTTCGGGCAGTCCCTCATCTACGGTCCGCCAGACACCGAATGTATAATCGGAATAAAACGACGAATGTTTGCCAGACCCGCGCTGCGCATACATCAAAACACAATCGAGTGTCAGTGCCGTGCGCTTCCACTTAAACCAATGACCTTTAGGCCGGCCTGCGAGATATGGGCTGGCGAGGCGCTTAAGCATCAAACCCTCGATGCTCCAGGCGCGGGCGCCAGCATGAAGCTGACCTAACTCTTCGAAGTTTGTGAACGCGATGAGCTCGCTGACATCGCTGCGCGGGGGGCTTGCTGAACTGTGCCACGTTTCGAGACGTACCCGGCGCTCCTCGAAACTTAACGGCCGCAGGTCTTCGCCATCGACGAACAACAAATCGTAAAGCCGCACGTGCGCGGGATAATCTACAAGCATGCGAGCCGACACCGACTTGCGATTTAAGCGCTGCTGAAGATCATTGAAACTTGCGACGGTACTGTCCCGCACCACAAGAAGTTCCCCGTCCACCGTGACATCACGGCCCGCGAACGCTTCGGCAATTTCTGGAAAGGCCGGGGATACGTCTTCACCTGTTCGAGAAAAAATTTTCACACCCGAAGCCTCCGAAGCGATTTGTACGCGAATACCGTCCCATTTCCACTCGGCTGCGAAATCGCGCGCGTCTAGCGTCGTCCAGTCGTGATCCTCTATCGGCGTGGCCAGCATCAGCGGACGAAAAACCGCCACACCTTTTGTTTCCGGACGCGGCCCTCGGTCTTCGGCCCACGCAAAAAGGTCGCCATAGGGCGGCTTAACCGCGTGCCAGACTTCCTCAATCTCGGATAACGTGCGTTGCGTCGCGTCCGCCAAAGCCATCTTTGCCAATCGGCCCGATACACCGACGCGCAGAGCGCCGCCGAGAATTTTTAAGAACGCCCACCGCTCTGTGACATCGAAGCCATCGAGAAGCGCGGCCGTCGTTGCTTCAAGTTGACTAGGGGTACAATTTTGGATGAGTTCGACGGCGCCATTCAGAGATATTGACGTATAAGTACTGTCAGAGTTCATGGTTTCGGGCCACAGCAAAGCCACTGTCTCAGCCGTGTCGCCAACATAGTCACGCGAGACTCTGTAGAGAACGAGGTCGATCCGCCCTGCCATTAACCGCGTCAAAAGCCGCCGCAGTGGGACTTTCAATAGTGCCGCTTCGGTCAGTGCTGCGAGGGCCCAACCGCGATCCGGATCGGGCGTGGTGCGGAAGTATATTTCCATCAGCGCGACCTTGGCATTGCGGCTTTGTTGCGTACTGAGATCGTCGAGAAGGCGGGCGAAGCGCTGCATGGGGCTCACTCCGCCTCATCTTCGCGGCCAATCAGCGATAGCGCTCTGGCCCTGCGGCCCATGATACCAAGCTGATACGTCAACGCATCGTCCCGGCCGTGGGTGATCCAGATGTCAGAAGCGCCAGTGGCGACAATGGTATCGAGCAATTCCGGCCAATCGGCGTGATCTGATATGATCAAAGGCAATTCGACACCGCGCTGCCGGACGCGACCGCGGATCCGCATCCAGCCCGATGCGAACGCAATTACCGGGTCGTCGAAGCGGCGCGACCACCGATCAGCGACCGAAGTCGGAGGACACAAAACAAGTGCGCTACTTAGGTCCTCGGCGGACGCTGCGCTAACGGTCCGCAATTCGCCGAAGTCGTATCCCATGTTCTCATAAAGTTTGGTCAGCGCAACGTGGGCGCCATGCAGATAGATCGGTTTTTCGTAGCCGGCGTTCCGAACCATTTTGAGGATGCGCTGGCATTTGCCGAGGCTATAGGCTCCGACGAGATGCGGCCGGCCGGAGCCGAGTGATTGCATCAGCCAATCAATCTGAGCCTCAGCGGCCCCATGCTGAAAAACCGGCAGTGCGAAGGTCGCTTCAGTCACGAAAAGATCGCACAGCACCAGTTCGAACGTCTCACACGTTGGGTCAGGGCTACGTTTGTAATCGCCCGACACCACAACCCGCGACGCCCCCCATTCCAAAACGATTTGTGCGGAGCCGAGAATGTGCCCGGCCGGTGCAAACCTAACAGACACGCCGTTAATGACGATAGATCGGCCATACCCCAACGGGGCAAAAGAGCCGGCACATTCCGGGCCGTAGCGCACTTTCATGATTTCGATGGTCTCAGGCGTTGCCAGAACGTGCCCGTGACCGGCGCGAGCATGATCGCTGTGACCGTGAGTAATTACTGCCCGGTCGATGGCACGCGCGGGATCAATGTAAAAACCGCCTGGCTCGCAGAAAAGGCCTGATGGTGTCGGGTAAAGCCAAGTCTCCACAGCGACCATGGAAATGTCTCGTGGTTAGATGTTGGGAGTACTTAAATGGTGGGAGGTACATTGTGCTTTGACGACAGAACATCAAGTGTCGGTCCACGGCCCACCCATTGGCATTCTGCTCGCGCACTCCGAAGCTAACAGCGCCGTCAAAGGAGAGTGAGTTCACCCTGTTCCGTACCATTCCAATATATCAGCTGTGAGGAGTGTCGAAGGATCAGCCAGAAGCGCAATTGTCTCTGGGAACTTCTTCAGGAAGTTCGCGTTGTTAGAAGGAACTTCGAATTTTCGAACGAACTTTTCAAGCACTGTTCGGAACAAGAAACATTACGAGGAGGCCTGATCTTATGAAGTTAACATCCGTTTATTTAGCATTTGTACTTGCAGCAATGGCTGTTGGTGGCTCGGCGGCGCAGGCTATCCCGCTTGTGCCACAATCAATTGAACGTGCGGCTGAAACTCCAGGCGCAGTCGATAAAGTGCATTGGCGCTCTTATCGTCACTGTCGCTGGAGGAACGGTGAACGCTGGTGCCACGGCGGCAACGCGCGTCGCCGTGGCTATTACAGCCCAGGCATCTCGCTGTACATCGGACCACGTTGGGGTCGAAACCGCGGGTGGAATGGTCGCGACGATTGGCGCTATAACCGGCGCTGGAACGATAATCGCCGTTGGAACTAATTTGAGTAACTAACGTCGATGGCCGGCCTAAAAAGCACAAGGTCGGCCATCCTGCAATCGCGGTTCAAACTTTAAAACTCAGAACCAGCGAGCCTTGTATAATGAATAAATTTTTCGACTGCCGTGCCCCATAGACGCCAACCGGCCCTGTCGTCTGCAATACGATGTCCTTCGGAACCATAAGCCGGCAATGCAAGGAATTCTGCCTGCCCACCACTTTTAGTCCACGACTTGGCCATCGATTTCGCCACGTCGGGATCGAAATAACTGTCGTTTTCTGAATAGAGCCAAAGGGTCGGAACTTTCGCTGTCGATCCGAATCGGCCTGCCGCTTCGATCAAATTTCCCGCACCGCAGATTGAATTCGAGCGGCCATTAGCATAGGCGCCGCGCCCACCAGCGAAATTTATCACCCCGCGCAGTTCAGGCGGGTTGCGAGCAGCCAGTGCAAGGGATGCCCATCCACCAGTCGATACGCCAGCGACAAATATCCGAGTCTTGTCGATGAATGGCTGCATCTTGATGAAGTTCAAGACTGCTGCAATATCATCGGCAGCGGCATCTCCCGCGCGGGCGTGATCCGGCGACTGACAATTGTCGATTGCTTCAGCAAATGTTCCAGCTGTTGCCCCGTGTCCGCGCCGCTGCGGGATCAATACGGCATATCCTCGATCTACAAACCAGCGTGAGAGCCAATAGAACACTGGCATTGCCACGGATTCGCGCGTGGACTCATCAGTACCGTGGTTGATGATGACGAGGGGGGTTGGTTCATTCCCTGCAGTTTCAGGGCGAAATAGCGTCGCTCGAAGCGCAAATGACGGATCGGCGCTTGGCAAGACCCAAAGCTGCTCCCTCAGTCTCAGACCCTCGGGACCGAACGATCCATAGATGCTATTATTGGCGATTGGTGTCGATTGCCAGCTCGTCAAGCCCGACATCATCACGACGACGATCAGCACCGACCAATTGGCGCCGCGTCTCCCCTTGCGTTCCATCATCCCCTCCAGCAGTCCCCTCTTTTACTCGTTTCGTGTAGCTTGCTCGTATCGCCCTTAGGCTCAGATCGTACACAACCGATGTTAATAATAGGTCGGAACCTCCGCTGAAGCCAAGTGTTTCTCACAAATCCAGGCATTGGCCTGAGATATAATCCAGGAGGACTGTCCATGAAAGCATTGGTTTTTGGCTCGAGTTACTTGGTTTGTGGTTTCGCGCTTGTCAGCGCAGCTGCTGCAGAAACCGGTACTATGAAAATGACGCAAGCGGACTGCCAGACACTTTGGAAACAGCTTGATGCAAACAGCACGGGTTCGGTGCCCCAGGCTAATGCACAGCCCTACGCGGCAGGTGACTTTAAAGGTATCGACCTCGACGCCGACGGTAAACTTTCTAGCAGTGAATTTCAGAAAGGCTGCGAAAGTGGAATGATGAAGAGCACCGCGAGCACTGGTGCTGGCGCTGGCTCGAGCGGATCAAGTTCAAGCGGCTCAGATCCTGTAAAGGCTCCAGACAAAAAATAAGAAGGCTTCGCCATCTTCCAAAGGGCCGCCAACGCGGCCCTTTTCACGCCCCCGTGATCGCTTGAACAACTTCCGCAACCCGCTCGAATAAACCTCCGCTGGGAACTACTACGCCGATAACACGTTACTGGCTCAATTGCCGCAGCAATCAGGAGAAGGTCACGATGGGACACGATAAGCTCACTGGACTTTGTGTTTCGATGGTGCTGGCGATGGTAAACCCTGCGCATGCGGCATCTGTAACTGTTGATATCCACAAAATCTCATCAGCGGGTCTGCAAGACAAAATTGGGTCTGTGGTGCTATCCGATAGCGAGCAGGGCCTGATACTCGACGTGAATATTTCCAATCTTCCAGCTGGTGAACGAGGCTTTCATATTCACGAGAATGGTGATTGTGGGCCCGGTGAGAAGGATGGAACAATGACTGCTGGTTTAGCTGCCGGTGCTCACTACGATCCTCAGAATACTAAAACGCATCAAGGACCGGACGGCAGTGGTCACAAAGGCGATTTACCTCGTCTAAACATCGCCAAAGGCCAGACCAAGTTGACGGCCCCGCGAATAACGGTTTCCGAAGTTAGGGGCCGGTCTATCGTGGTGCATGAGGGCGGCGACACCTATTCTGACAATCCAGAACTTGGCGGTGGTAAAGCCAGAATTGCTTGCGGCGTTATAAGCAAACCTTAGAAGTTCAGTTGTAACGCTCAATGTAACGCAATGGCCGCTGCACCGTAAGCGCTGCACCGGCCCCACGTTGACGGGTTAGGCGGGGATTTTGGCGTGGGCCCAGGGCATGAGGGCGTCGATCTGTGAGGCGGACCAGCGGTTGACGAGTTTGGTCAGGGTGTCAACGAGCCAGGCGTGGGGGTT
>JANOKW010000250.1:0-13801 GCA_031419475.1 Hyphomicrobium sp.
CGGCAACCGCCGCGTAGGTCGAGGCTTTAACGGGAATGACGGGTGACGTCCTTGCAAGATTGAGAAAATGCTTGATGGCCGAGAGAGCGCCAGGCTTTTCGCCCGAATACATATGATAGTAGAGATTGAAAGGCTTTAGACGCCGGGGACTCTCGGTGTTGTTGAGTGTCTGCTCCAGCATCAACTGACCGTAATAAGGTCCACGCCAATTGTTGGTGTATGTGTTCTCGTTGCTGTTCGCCGCATATATCTGCCGTTCGGCCCCCACCGGCCGCGCGATCGGGGGAACATAGAACACAGACGGAAACTCGGCATCGAGGCGCGTGTCGCCGCCATTCATGTTTCGGACGCCAGCTAGCCGGGTCGCGCGAACGATTGCTTCTGAAGGTTCTGTGTCGCCACTCCAAAGATAAATCCCGGCCTTCTTGCCGGGTGGGGCCAAACTTTCAGACAGTGCCAGAGCGCCCGAGACCTCAGTTGCTATATCGAATGGCACTTTGAGATAGCTTCTCGGTAAATCTGCCGAACCGGCAACATACCGGTTCCGCGCGTCCGAAACCTGAGATTTTCCAGCAATCTTGTAGAGAATTCCCCGCATCCGGTCCATCATCGACGAAGACGGTCTTGTCGCCTGATCGATCAGAGCCAGTTCTCCCTGACGATCATAGTTCTCAAAAAAGCCCCAGGCAAAAGGATGGGTGTACGTGTGGCTTGCTACTTCGACCTGAGGAAGTGCGAATATTTTCGCAGCACTTTGGCGCGCCGTCTCTAATCCCCCAAGTTCAGGAACTGCGTCGCCCGCTATAAGACCGACCGAAACCGGCAAGTCACGAAATGGTTCAATCGCTTCGGCGCGGATCACGTCGGCGGTGGCGGCTTGCAATTCGCGAAAGCCTTCGATCTCGGAAATGTTGTTCCAGCCATCGCCGTCGATATGACTAAAATACATGCGCCGCCCGAACAGCGTCGTGGCGTCCGGCACAGGGAAGCGATCCTCCCCAAGGGCCAACTTAAAAAACAAGAACGGATTGACGATCCAGCGCACCTTGCCGGACGCTTCGTCATAGTAAATCGTGAAGCCGTCGGAGACGTAGCCGCCGCCCGGACTGGTCACGATCAATGCCGACGACGGTACGCCATCGATATCGGGAACACTCGCCGAAAGATGCACTTGCGTGGCTGCCGACGCCGGCTGCAGAACCGGGAATGCAGGTAAGACTTTATCGATTGGCCGCTCAAATCCGGCCATCTCGCTGTTGACCGTTAGCAACTTGGATTTATACGTGACCTTCACAAACTGATCGGTGAAGCGTAGCCCGAGCCGTGCAAAGATCCGCGTCACTACGTCCTGCGTTCCGGGTGGCTCGGGTGGCGCGAGCTCAGCAAGGCACGCGAGGCGCAACCCTGCTGCCGTCGCGGTGTCAAGCCAAGCGAGATAGCTTTTGGGGTCTGCCAGCGGCTCGGAAAACCATGTCACAATTCCCCGGTACCGCTGCAGCTCTTCTCCTGCCGGAAGCGTGCCGTTGACATCCGTGAAAGCCAATTTGTAGCCGAGCCAGTTGAGTGGCATTTCGGCAAGCCGGTGCAAGCGGGATCGGTCCGGTCTCTTTTCGTGACGGCTATCGTACAGCGCAAGAATCTCGCGCAGAACCGGGCGTGCGGCAAACTCGACCTCAATCGCGTACGCTGCGGGATGCGAGAATGAGCTCAGCAAGAGCGCCAAGGCAAAAAGTGTTGATCGGATATTCAATTTTTGGGTCACGACGATACCGGTTCTGCCTAGCGAGCTAAAACTATAAAAGGGTTTAATTTCATCAAAAAGCAATTTCGGCAACATCAGCGACCTTGATAACACTTCGCTTCTGCAGCTATCATACATTCTCGTGAGTGCGGCAGCCTGAGGGTCGGCAAGTAATGACGGAACAGCAAAAGAAGTTTCCTGAGTTCTATGTGACTGCCCCACAGCCCTGCCCATATTTGCCAGGCCGCCTCGAGCGCAAGCTTTTCACGCATCTCACCACCGATAAACCCCACGAATTGATTGATCGCCTGCTGACGACTGGGTTTCGCCGCAGCCAGAATATTGCTTACGTGCCTTACTGCGAGGGCTGCCAGGCTTGTGTGTCTGTGCGCGTCTTGGCGGCCGAATTCGAGATGGACCGGTCCATGCGCCGCGTCATGGACAAGAACCGGCGCCTCGTCGCACGCCGCATCGCCCCCAAGCCCGGCGTCGAACAATTCGGTCTCTTTCGTGCTTATATCGACGCGCGCCACAGCGACGGCGGCATGGCCGATATGTCGGTGCTCGATTATCGCATGATGATCGAGGATAGCGTCATCGACACCTTCTTGACGGAATACAGGGAGAAGCCCGAGGACGCCAACAACCTCGACATCGCCAGCTGGCCTTTGAAAGCCGTCGCACTTTGCGACCGGCTGTCTGACGGAATTTCGATGGTCTACAGTTACTACGACCCTGCCGACGCCGCGCGCAGCCTCGGCACCTATATGATCCTCGAACACATCGCCTTCGCGCGCCGCATCGGTTTACCTTACCTCTATCTTGGATATTGGATCGAGGGCTCGCAAAAAATGGCATACAAAGCGCGCTTCCAGCCGCAAGAGCGCTTGAACCCCGATCGCTGGGAACGCTTCATTGAGCGTTGAGAGCGTTGAAGGCTGAGTGCGTTGAAGACTGAGAGCGTTCAGCGCAGAATGGGCGCTCGCTTTACTTCCAAAGCTCGGTTTCAATTTTTTCAAACATATAGGACCATTTGGAGGTTTGCGTTTCAACCAGCACCGTCATGCGTGCCCTGAGTTCGAGGAGCAGCGCGCAATCGGGCGTCTTAGCGGACGCGCCTTCCTGGCCAATCGTAGATATGGCCGTCAATAACTCGTCGGTTTTTTGGTCGTACTCGGCAATCTTGTCGTCGCGCACGTAAGGCGCCGCTTCTTTCAAGAATTGGTCGTGGCTCCAGGTGCGTTTGTCTTTGAGCTTGCGCAGCTTATCCTGAAAGAGCGGCTTATTCTTGGTGTTGAGTTCGCGCAAGCCACCGGCCGCGTCTTCAACAACGCGCTCGAAATCGCTTTTCTCACACTCTGGAGTTTGAGCAAGGGCTGGCGCCGCAAACAGCAACAGGCCGGCACAAAACAACCGCCCGCCCCTTCGCATGATATTCCCGATCCCCATATCGATCAGTCCTAACGGTCCCTGCCCTAGGGGGCAATAAGCCGATTGACGATCCCCTTACATCATTTCGGCCCACCCGGCTGTGCGGCAGCGTTGCAATGCAACATTGCCTGTCAAATGCCTTGTCCGAACTTGTTGGAACGCGGGAAGCCCTTTGGCGCCAGCCGCCCTGCCTGGGCCCGCTCGCCGACCCAATCGCGCAGTTCGCTCCATGAGAGCGTAAATTCGCGTTCTGCGCTATCGAGCCACGTCAGCCCTTCCGATTTCTTGAACACTCTAACGTCCGATAGCGCACCGTCTTTGAAGCGCTGCAGGATCACGCCTTTGCCGCGCGTCATCTCGTTCACTTCGTCAAGCTTGAAGACCAGCATCTTGCGGTTTTCGCCGATGGTCGCTACGCAATCGCCCTCAACGGGGACGCAAATGCGTGCTTCGTCCGGCTCGGTGATGTTCAAGACTTGTTTGCCCTTGCGGGTCGAGGCCACGACCTCCTCTTCGGCAACGATGAAACCATAGGCGCCGGTCGAGGCAACAAGCAGTTTGCGCGTGGCGTCGTAAACGAAGATTTCCGCGAAGTCGTGGTTTTCTTCCAAGTCCACCATGAGGCGCACGGGCTCGCCATGTCCGCGTCCGCCTGGGAGCTCATTGGCTTCGAGGGTGAAGAACTTCCCATTCGTGGCAAAGAGAATGATCTTGTCCGTCGTCGAGGCTTGGACCGCGCGTTTGAGCTCGTCGCCCTGCTTGAATTCGAGTTTGGAAAGGTCGTCCTGATGCCCCTTGAGGGCGCGGATCCAACCTTTCTCGGAAAGAATAATTGTGATGGGTTCTTTCTCGACAAGAGCCGCATCGAGATCGATATCCATGTCGGGCGCGTCTGCAAAAGCAGACCGGCGGCGGCCAAGCGCGGTCTTCTTGGAATATCGTTCGCGCGTCGTCTTAACTTCTTCAGTGATACGCTCCCACTGCAGATCGTCCGACTTCAAGAGCTGCTTCAGCTCGCGGCGCTCTTTGGAAAGCTTGTCGTGCTCGGCCTTGATCTCGACTTCTTCAAGCTTTGACAGCGAGCGCAGGCGCAGGTTCAGAATAGCTTCGGCCTGCACATCCGAAAGCTTGAACTTGGCAATGAGCTTGGCTTTAGGATCGTCCTCGCGGCGGACAATGCGGATCACTTCATCGATATTGAGGTAGGCAATCAGATAACCTTCCAGCACTTCAAGCCGGTGCTCAATTTTCTTAAGGCGATACTGCGAGCGGCGTACCAGCACTTCGATGCGGTGCTCCAGCCACTGCGACAGCACTTCGCGCAGCGACAGCACGTTTGGGATCTGCCCAGCGGAGAGGACGTTCATGTTGAGCCCGAAGCGCACTTCGAGTTCCGTCGAACGGAACATGCTTTCCATCAGGAGCATGGGATCGATGGTGCGCGTCTTCGGCTCAAGGATGAGGCGTATCTCTTCCGCGCTCTCGTCGCGCACATCGCCCAAGAGCGGCAGCTTCTTTTCGCTCATCAGGTCGGCGATTTTCTCGACCAGTTTGGCCTTTTGCACCTGATAGGGAATTTCAGTGATGACGATCTGATAACCGCCGCGCACCGTTTCTTCTTTCGACCATTTGGCGCGCAGCCTGAATCCGCCGCGGCCCGTCTTGTAGGCTTCAAGCATCGACTCACGCGACTCTACGATGATGCCGCCAGTCGGAAAGTCCGGCCCAGGAACCATCTCGACCAGTTTTTCGATCGTCGCGTTGGGATGCTTGATGAGGTGCAACAACGCCGCGCACAATTCATCGGCGTTGTGCGGCGGAATGTTGGTCGCCATGCCGACTGCAATGCCAGCCGAACCGTTCGCCAGTAGATTTGGGAAGGCTGAGGGCAAAACGACCGGCTCTTCGACACGCCCATCGTAGTTGGGACGAAAGGCAACGGTGTCCTCGTCGATGCCTTCAAGAATGTCGGCCGCAACTGCCGTCATGCGCGCTTCGGTGTAACGTTCGGCCGCCGGGTTATCGCCGTCGATATTGCCGAAGTTGCCTTGGCCATCGACCAGCGGATAGCGCACGGCGAAATCCTGGGCGAGACGGGCAAGCGCGTCGTAGATCGCCTGGTTGCCGTGCGGGTGGTAGTCGCCCATGACCTCACCGACGATTTTGGCGCACTTCAAGTAGCCGCCATCGGGATTGAGACGCAGCTCGCGCATGGCATAAAGAATGCGCCGGTGCACCGGCTTCAATCCGTCGCGCACGTCGGGCAGCGCGCGGTGCATAATCGTCGATAGTGCGTAGGCCAGATAGCGCTCTTCAAGCGCCGTTCTCAGCTCGACAGGCTCGATCGGTCCTCCACCTGAAGAGTTGGGGCCCGGCAGAATCGGTTTTTGGCTCATGACCCGCGTTTAGCGTCCGCGGCGGGGCGGCTCAAGTCTTGAGTTGCCGCACAAAGCCGGTTCATTGCGCATTACGGTGTCAATACCGGGCAATCACATGCGATGGCGACAGCCCCGTGGCCTTGTGGCAACGCGCCTGGTTTCCAAATAGGCCCGCAATCCCGCCCCCCAAGGCTTCTCCCAAGACCGGCCTGTGAACCAACCCGCGACAGCCGCTAACCGCTTGTTGACCAAACCTTGAGGCGCGCGAACATCGCGTACAACTGTCTGCAATTTCAGCAAGAAACTTTGAAACAGATCTTGGACCGTCGAATCCATATTCTTACCCTTGTGACTGATTTTTTATGTCCGATACCACTGCCAGCTTTGCCGCCAGCGCCCTTCGTCTCGGAGGGCATCAGTGATGCGCGAAATCACTCTCTCTCTCAATGGCGGCGCGACGACAATCGCAACACTTTCGGATACCGCAACTTCTGAAGAAACGCGGACTGCAATCCAAGCCGCATTGGATCAAGCAAGCTCAAATGCAACTGGCGGCACCGTGCAACTCTCGGCTGGGATCTATACCGTCACCGCTGGCATCGACGCGGGCGAAGGCGGGCTCCGCGTCGGCAGCAACACGGCGTTCGAAGGCGCCGGCATAGGTCTAACGACCATCCAGCTTGCGGCCAACCCAGGTCACGACGTCACCGGCGTCATTAGAACCGCCAGCGGTAAAACCAACCCAGACGGTTCCGTCATCGCCACACACGACGTCATCATCAGCAACATGTCCATTGATGCCAACAAAGATGAAGCGGGTTCCGCGCTCGTCGACGGCTTCTTCACTGGGCCGCGTCCTTTTTCAGCACTATCAGCCGACAACAACATCGCCCTCGTCAACGTCGAAGTCTATGATGCCTCGCGCTACGGCTTCGACCCGCACGAGCAAACAACAAACCTGTCGTTCACCGGCTGCATTGCCCGCAACAACGCGCAGGACGGATTTACGATCGACTATTGCTCGGCCGTGACCATCACGAACTGCCAAGCCTATAACAACGGCCGGCACGGCTTCAATATCGTCACCAGTTCGCATGATATCGTGATGTCGGGAAATATGTCCCACGACAACGGCGCCTCCGGCATCGTCGTGCAAACGGGCAACTTCGAAACGCGCATTCTGACAACCGGCATCACCATCACCGGCGGCGCGATCACCAACAATCTCGGCGACGGCATCGTCATTCGCCAGGCCAATGATGTCACCGTTGGCGGCGTGAACGCTGCAGACGGCGTGACCATCAGCGGCAACGCCCGGTTTGGCGTTCTCGTTGAAGGTGGTAATGGCATCACAATCGAGAATAACTCGATTATCGACAACGTTGGCGGCACCGGATCGGACGATGCTGAAATCCGCGTTCGCGGCTACAAGCAAACATACCTCGACGGCGACCCGCTGAACGACGTCTTCGTCACAAGTGACGCCATCTCGATCGCGAATAATACAATCGGCGGAGCCGTGATCGTCCACAACTACAGCGTCAGTTATTCCGACACCACAAATCTGATATTTGCTCCCAACAATACGCTCATGCGCACCACTGCCGACCTCGTTCAGGACGCGAGCAAGAAGGGCACGACCCCGTTTTTCGTGGCGCAGATCACGACCGGCGACGACGTCATTGTCGGGACCTCTGGCGCCGATTCAATCACGGCCGACAGCGGCAACGACACCGTCTCGGGTGGCCTCGGGAACGACACGCTTTATGGCGCAGACGGCAACGATACTCTCGATGGCGGCGGCGGCGTCGATACGCTAACGGGCGGCTTCGGAGATGACGTGTTTGTCGCGGACGCCAGCGACACCATCGTCGAAATCGCATTCGGCGGCATCGACGAAGTCCGCACTTCTGAATTGGCATTCTCGCTTGCCGCTTTGGCTCATGTCGAAAACCTCACCTTCATTGGCAGCGGCGGTTTCTCTGGCACCGGAAACGCGGCCGCGAACACGATCAAGGGCAGCGGCGGCAATGACGTTCTCAACGGTGCCGGCGGCGCCGATCAACTTAATGGCGGCGCGGGACATGACACCTATGTCGTCGATCAGCTCGGTGACATCCTGACCGACGCATCCGGTATCGATACGATCAAATCTTACCTCGGTTGGACCCTCGCAGCCCAGTTCGAAAATCTCACGCTCCTTGGTGCCAGTGCCCTCAATGCAACGGGAAACACTGCCGCAAATGTATTGCGGGGCAACAGTGCCGTGAACATCCTCAAAGGCTTGGACGGCAACGATACCCTCGACGGCGGAACGGGGAGCGGAGACACGCTGAACGGTGGCCTTGGAAACGATACATTTATCCTCGACGCGGCCGGCGATATTCTGCTCGACGCCGGCGGTATCGATACGATCCATAGCGCAATCAGTCTCACGCTCGGTGCGAGCTTCGAAAGATTACTCTTGACCGGTACGGGCATCACAAGCGGCACCGGCAATGCCGCCGCCAATACCATAACGGGCAACACAGCTGCCAACAGACTTAAGGGTCTCACTGGCAACGACATCGTATCAGGCGGCGGCGGGCGCGATACGCTCGAAGGCGGTGCCGGGAACGATACGCTGACAGGCGGCGCAGACGCCGACAACTTTGTCTTCAACACAACATTATCGGCAACGGCAAATGTTGACCGGGTAGCCGATTTCTACGCGCCGTTGGATACATTCTGGCTTGAGAATGCCGTATTCACAAAGATCAATGGCACGGGCAGGATGACGGCCGCGCAATTCCATAAAGGTGCCAGCGCACACGACGCCGATGACAGGATCGTCTACAATTCTGCGACTGGTTCCCTCATCTACGATTCAAACGGAAGCGCCGCAGGTGGCGCCATACAGTTTGCGACGCTTGCCAAAGGCCTCGCACTGACAAACGCCGACTTTGTGATTGTCTGATCGCATATCCACGATTTAAGCCCGCGCAGCAAACGAAAAAGGCGCCCGAGCGTTTCTTCGCTCGGACACCCACAATTCCAACCATACAAAGATCATAGCACAAGAGCGCTGCGCTGCCCATCGTTTTCTATGGTTACTGTGCGAACAAAAAGTCCACTTGCGCATTTACCTATCCAAATTCGCCAGAATCCGGCCGCGCGGTTCTGGAAGAGTTTCTCCTCGCGGCAACAACACTCGCGTTTCGAGAAAATACCCGGTCAGCGCGAAGCCATCGAGAACGTCCCGCGTAGTCACTGCTCCCGTTCGGGCCTTGGTCAAGAACGGCGGCAATGCCAGCATCCGGTCGCGGTAGGGCTCGCCTGCAGACGCTGACACCGCACGCCCGGACTTCGGCGAGACATAAATCAGCTGATCGTTGGATCCCGTCGCTGCGCATTCGCTGAGATCGAGGCCGGCCCCAAGTTCATCGAGGAGCGCCAGTTCCCAGCGCACAAACAGTGCCGGCCACACCGTCACGTCGTCGAGGAAGCCCAGCACGAATAAGGTGATTTCATAGAGATTGGGATGGGGATCGCGTTCCGGCAACATCCGCAACAACGACGTGAGTGTCATCAAAGCGGAAAGAGCTGCATCGCTTTCCATGGACTCGGCCGCAAAGCCGCGCCGCAGTTCAACTGTGAAGTGGCCAAGGTGTTCCGATAACCGTCCCTTCCACGTCGCATCCACATGGTTGCCGGATTGTAAGATGGGCCGCAGGCGGCGCGAACGCCCGCCGTGCACGAGGCCTAAGTGACGCCCGTGTCCGCGCGTGAATAATTCAACCACAGCCGCCGTTTCGCCGAGCGGTTTTACTGAGAGCACGATGCCTTCGTCAGTCCATTGCATGGAAGTGCTTTACAACGGATTGCAAGCGCAGTGGCCGAAACCTTGCCTAGAGATCGACACCCTTGCCGCCCTTGCCCACGGGTTTCCGGTTGGGGTTTTGCTGAATGAGGCATGGCGCGCCAAATGCCACGCATTCGAATGCGCCGTCGTCCTTCTTGAAACACTTGAGCGACTTCTGGGCCGCCAGCCGCCAGACATCGTACCCAGGGCCGCTTTTCAAGGCCTTGGTCTGCCACTGTTCAAGTGCCTTTTTCTTGGCGCTCGGTTCGTCCGTCGCAACGGCTATATCGCTCGAAACAATCGGCCTACAGACTCGAACGGCTGCCATGGCGCCACATGTGTGAAAAAATGCGACTGCGGATACGATCGCGACTGGCAGAACATTTTTCATTGCCGCACCTTTGCCATCGTCAATCCTTCGGAAAATCTAGCCCCATCTCGCGGTAGCGCTCAGGATCGCTGCCCCAGTTACTGCGCACTTTGACGAATAAAAACAGATGCACCGGCACTTCGGCAATGTCCGCGATCTGTTTGCGCGCTTCCATGGAAATCTGTTTGATCGTGGCGCCACCCTTGCCAAGAACAATGCTCTTTTGCCCGTCGCGCTCGACAAAAATCGTCTGCTCGATACGCACTGCCCCGCCCTTGAGCGTCTTCCAGCTCGTCGTTTCAACGGTAATCGCGTAAGGCAGTTCTTCATGTAGCCAATGATATATCCGCTCGCGCGTAATTTCTGCCGCGAGCTGCCGGATCGGCATGTCCGTGATGTCGTCTTCCGGATAATGCCAGGGCCCTTCCGGCATGACGCCCGCCAGATAGGTGCGCATGTCCTTGATGCCCGTGCCGTCGAGAGCCGAGATCATGAACAGCTTATCGAATGTCGCCCGCTTGGAAACTTCTGCGGTCAAAGCCAGTAAGCGTTCTTTTTCTTCGATCCAATCGACCTTGTTCAAGGCCACGACTTTCAAGGCGCGCACGTCCTTGAGCTTCCTCAAAATGCCGTCCGTGTCCTCGTCGATGCCCTTGGCCGCATCGATCAACACGATAATCACATCGGCATCGAGGGCCCGGCCCCAGGCTGCGTCCACCATGGCCCGGTCGAGACGCCGCTTGGGTTGGAATATTCCGGGCGTGTCGATGAAAACAAGCTGGCTCTGATTTTCGATGGCGATACCGCGCACGGGCACGCGCGTCGTCTGGACCTTGTGACTGATTATCGAGACTTTGGCGCCCACAAACGCATTGACGAGCGTTGATTTGCCGGCATTGGGACTGCCGACAACGGCAATGAAACCGCATCTCTTTCCTTGATCGTCCGCTTCAGAAACCGACACGTTTACTCCTAACGCCTTCGCGCTTCAGCAGCGCACTTGCCGCTTCTTGTTCGGCTATGCGCTTGGACGCGCCCTCGCCTTGGGCCGGCCCCTTCCCTGATATCATAACTTCGGCCGTAAAGTGCGGCGCGTGATCGGGGCCTTTGCGCGAAACGACGGTATATTTTGGCAAAGCGAGACCCCGACCTTGGGCCCACTCCTGCAGCTCGGACTTGGCATCGGCCGTTAATTCTGGTGGATTATCGGACTGCTCGTGCCACAATTTGCGGACCACATTGCGGGCCTTGTCGAACCCGCCATCGAGAAACACCGCGCCAAGGACTGCTTCAACGGCATCGGCGAGAATAGTCGTCTTCTCGCGCCCGCCGCTGTCGGCTTCGCTTTCCGAAAGGATCAGGTGTTCGCCAAGACCGATGCTGCGCGAGACTTTGGCACAGGCTTCGCCGCGCACAAGGCGATTATAGCGGCACGCCAATTCGCCTTCTGTTGCCTCCGGATGCTGGCCGTTTAAAACTTCGGCAATCGCTAATCCCAGAACGCGATCGCCGATGAATTCCAGCCGCTCGTTGTCGCCGCGTTCGTTCTTGCCGCCGCGCACGCTGGCATGCGTCAACGCCTGCTCCAAGAGATCTGGCTCCTTGAAGCGGTAGCCAATTTTCTTTTCCAGGTCTTTAAACTTGCGCGGACGCAGCATGACAACTCAGACGTTAGCGCACGAGATTGAAGAAACGGTTCCAGCGGATATCAAAAGGCCAAGTCCAAGGAGAATACCATTTGAGGGCACCGGGCTCATCCACTTTAGCGGAGAAGAATATAATTTCGGCGCGGCCAACGAAGTTTTCGTAAGGCACATAACCGACGTGATACTGCGCCCGGCTGTCGGTGGAATTATCCCGGTTGTCGCCCATCATAAAGTAGTGACCTTCCGGAACTTTGTAAGGTCCGACATTGTCGAAGGCGCCATTTGGTTCACTGTCGAGCACGCGATACTTGACGCCGTTGGGCAGCGACTCTTCGAACACGGGAATGCGGCGCGGCCGATCCGAATCCTCGCTCGTCACGAATTCGCCTTTGCGCTCTTTCGGTACGGCTTGGCCGTTGATAAAGAGCACACCCTGTCGCACTGCGATTTCGTCGCCTGGCATTCCGATCACGCGTTTGATGTAATCGGTTGAGTTATCGCGCGGCAGCTTAAAGACGGCGACATCGCCGCGCTTCGGGAAATCCGAAAAGATGCGACCGGAAAACAGGTTCGGACTGTAGGGGAACGAGTATTTGCTATAACCGTAGGAGAGCTTCGATACGAAGAGATAATCGCCGATAAGGAGCGTCTCTTTCATCGAGCCCGAAGGGATGTTGAAGGGCTGATAGAAGAAAACCCGGACGAACATCGCGATCGCCAGAGCTTCAGCTACTATGATCAGCGTCTCAAGGCTGCCCGACCGCGAGTGTTTGGTCATGACGCTCATCCATATGCTCCAAAAAAACGCCAATTGGGGCGGCGCCAGCTGGGGCGTCTTGCAAACCCGGCCCGCTATAGCGAGTTTGCTCGCTAGGCGCAATCGGCGGTCAGGAGAACAAGGGGCAAATCACAACAAAATCAACTTACAAACCCAAATTGCTGAGCCTCTTGGCCGCAGTCGGCACCACCCGAAAACGTTGCCAACGCCCAGGAACGGTCCAAGATCCGCAGTCCTATCTGGATGGCCCTTTTTCGGGCACTGCCGAAATGATGACTACAGCCTCCGCAAGGGGGTATTCGTCGGTCAATGTGAGATCGATCCTGACCGAATAGCCGGGCGGGATGAGCGTGGCGAGTTGCCTCGCGGCGCCTTCTTTGAGATCTAGTGTCGGCCGTCCCGTCGGCGCATTGACGACCCCAATGTCCTTCAGGTGCACCCCCGATCTAAATCCAGTTCCAAGCGCTTTCGACATGGCCTCTTTGGCCGCAAAACGCTTAGCGAGTGTCGCCGCTGGATGTGCGCGCCCGAATGCCCGGCGCCGTTCTTGCTCGGTGAAGACCTTCTCGACAAAGCGATCGCCAAACCGCTCCAGCGTTTTCTCTATTCTACGGATATCCACGATGTCGTTGCCGATGCCGATGATCATGTCGACATTCCTTGACGTACCATTTCGCTGGCCGGATGACGCACCTCGTCCATCAGCACGCGCATGCGCCGGACGGCAGACTCTAACCCGCCGAAAATTGCTTCGCCGATAAGAAAGTGCCCGATGTTGAGCTCGACGATTTCGGGGATGCGCGCGATCGGTTGCACGTTATCGAACGTCAGTCCATGCCCGGCATGGACTTCCAGACCGGCGGCAGCAGCAGCGCTTGCGGCCAAGGCGTGCCGAGCCGCTTCGCGCGCCACGCCGTCTGCGTCGTGGTCGAGCGCCAGATGGCAATACCGGCCGGTGTGGAGTTCGACGATATCGGCACCCGCCGCCGCGCACGCTTCAATGGTTTTTAAGTCCGGTTCGACGAACAAAGAGACGCGAACGCCTGCATCTTTCAGCCGTGCCACATAAGTCTTGAACGACGGCCCCGCACCGACGACATCGAGCCCGCCTTCGGTCGTGCGCTCCTCGCGCCGCTCGGGCACGAGACAACAGGCATTGGGCAGGTGCCGGAGGGCAATTGCTGTCATCTCCGCCGTCGCCGCCATCTCAAGATTGAGCGGCCGCGTCAGTTCCGATTTCAAACGCGTGATATCGCTGTCTGAGATATGACGGCGATCCTCGCGCAAATGGGCAGTGATGCCATCGGCACCAGCCTCAATGGCCTGCAACGCGGCGCGTACCGGATCGGGATGAAATCCGCCCCGCGCATTGCGCACCGTCGCAACGTTATCGATGTTGACGCCCAACCGGAGATGGCAGGTCGCAAGATGCTTGGGAGAGCGGGAGGGCATGTCTTTCAATCTGTCCGCCATTTCACTCAAACATCCTCTGTACCTTCGCGATGGCAGGCCTTGAGCGCAAGCCGGCGAGGATGTGATTGAGGTGTACCAAATCGTAGACTTCGGCCTCTATATGCATTTCGGTGAAGTCTGCGGCCTTTCGGACCATTTTGAGG
>JANOKW010000251.1:0-13198 GCA_031419475.1 Hyphomicrobium sp.
AACCCCCACGCCTGGCTCGTTGACACCCTGACCAAACTCGTCAACCGCTGGTCCGCCTCACAGATCGACGCCCTCATGCCCTGGGCCCACGCCAAAATCCCCGCCTAACCCGTCAACGTGGGGCCGGTGCAGCGCTTACGGATAGCCTGAATGAAAGCGACCTTAAAAAGATCATCAAGAAGATTGATGCATTCTTTGCTGTAGGTTCATCCAATGCTGGGCGGTTGAGAGGGCAAGTGGCCGCTCTTGCCGCACGTCGATGTGAACTAACTCTAAAACCAGTAAAAGCTGCAAAAAAGAGCGCTGCAACGAAATCCGTTGCCAATACCGAAGCTTCTTGGACGACCGCGATGAGCGCAAAGCCAAAACGACGTGCATCGTGATTTGACCTTAGCCACACAAGGGAGCGTTGCAGCGGTCCGTCTGCGTATGGCGGACGAGGTGCTGAACACAAGTTTGGTCGATGCTGTTCTGACAACCCCAACAACCACTTGAATTCACCTCACCGGAACGGAGCGCGAATAGTCAGAATAGCCGTTGATTTCGTTTGTTCTGGCCGTGTCTTCTAAGCAGGGGGTCGCAGGTTCAAATCCTGCCGGGATCGCCAATTCCACTGAACGCATGTGAACGCACGTCCACTGAACGCATGCAGTTTCATCGGTAAACAATGACTGACGCTACGCTTTTTCGTCAAAAACATAGCCCGCGCCGCGAACAGTGCGGATGGGGTCGGGCTCGTTGCCACGGACAATAGATTTACGCAAGCGTCCGACGTGGACATCGACCGTGCGTTCGTCCACCTCGGCTGTCGTGCCCCACACGTTGTCCAACAGTTGGCTGCGCGTCAGAACGCGGCCGGCGCGCTGCATAAAAAATTCGAGAAGCTTGTACTCGGTCGGACCAAGTGGAATGTGCCGGGAGCCGCGCATGACGCGATGTGCTTGACGGTCGAGTGTAATGGCGCCGCGCTCTAAAATATCTGCCATTTTCTCCGGCGCAGCGCGGCGCAGAAGGGCTTTCACGCGCGCCATTAGCTCCGCGACGGAGAACGGCTTGACGATGTAATCGTCGGCGCCGGTCTTTAATCCACGCAAGCGGTCCGCCTCCTCGCCGCGTGCCGTCAGCATAATAATGGGGAGCGAACGCGTCTCGAGCCCCGCCCTGATCTGCCGGCAAATTTCAATACCGGCCAGGCCCGGCAGCATCCAATCGAGGATGACGAGATCGGGTTGCTCTTCTTTGATGCGCAGCACAGCGTCTTCGCCCGATCGCGCTGTGGCCGTTTCATACCCCTCAGCGACAAGGTTATAAGAGATGAGCGTAATGAGCGCCTCTTCATCCTCCACGATCATGACTTTCGCTATCGTCAAACCGGTCTCACTCCTCATCGCAAACGTCCTGTCAGCTGCTTTTGTGAACCATTGTCGAACTTGTATTATCGCCCTTCGGCCGCTCGTCTGTGATTGGATAGCCAAGCGCCAGAAAGTGAACCGTTTCAGCAATGTTCGTGGTGTGATCGCCGATGCGTTCGATGTTTTTGGCGCCAAACAAAAGATGTGTGCACAGCCCGATGTTGCGCGGATCTTCCATCATGTAAGTCAAGAGTTCGCGAAACAGCGAATTGTAGAGCGCGTCGATTTGCTCGTCGCCCCGCCAAACCTTGAGGGCTTTGTCCGCGTCGCGTTGGGAAAAAGCGTCGAGCACGTCCTTGAGACTGCGCGCGGTTAAATCCACCATGTGGCGCAACCCGGTCATCAACTGTTTGGGATGGTTCTCTCCCGAAATGGCTTCGGCACGCTTGCCGATGTTCTTTGCCAGATCGCCAATGCGTTCGAGGTCGCTCGCGACCTTTAGAACGGCCATGAGTTGCCGGAGGTCATTGGCGAGCGGCTGTCGCCGGGCGATCATTACGATCACTTGTTCCTCCAGTTCGCGCTGAAGTTGATCGATTACTTTATCCTGGGCAACGACCGCTTTTGCTCGTTCGGGATTACGCTGCTCGAGCGCCGCAAAAGCTTCACCGAGCAACTGCTCAGCCATACCGCCCATCTGCCCGAGTTTACGGTCGAGAACGGTCAGTTCCGCTTCATAAGATTTTACGATGTGCGTGTGCATTGCGGGTCCTCGAATGAGTAGGCGCCGCCCACTCCGGTGTGTTTGCGTCAACCAAAGCGGCCAGTAATGTAGTCTTGTGTGCGTTGATCCTTTGGATTGGTAAAAATGGCGGTCGTCTCGCCTTCCTCAACCAAGGATCCGAGATGGAAGAAGGCTGTTCTCTGCGAGACGCGTGCGGCTTGTTGCATCGAATGTGTAACAATGACGATGGTGTAGTTCCGGCGCAACTCATCCATCAACTCTTCGATGCGTGCCGTGGCAATCGGATCGAGTGCAGAGCAGGGCTCATCCATGAGGATGATTTCAGGATCGATGGCGATGCTGCGCGCAATACAAAGCCGCTGCTGTTGCCCGCCTGAAAGGCTGGTTCCTGACTCGTTTAGACGATCCTTGACCTCGCCCCAGAGACCGGCTTTCTTCAAACTCTCTTCGACAATGCCCTCTAACTCCGTCTTGTTCGCGGCCAGCGCATGAATGCGCGGGCCATAGGCGACATTCTCGAATATCGATTTTGGAAACGGATTGGGCTTCTGGAAGACCATCCCAACACGCGATCGAAGCTCCACGGGATCGATATCTGGTCCATATATATCTTGGCCGTCGATTGTGATCGAGCCGGAGACGCGGCACGATTCGATCGTATCGTTCATTCGATTGAGACAGCGCAAGAACGTGGACTTGCCGCATCCTGATGGGCCGATGAAGGCCATGACAGAGCGATCAGGAATATCGACGTTGACGTCCATAAGAGCCTGTTTGGTGCCGTAATGTACATTGACGCCGCGCGCCGATATTTTCGTTGGTGCCCAGACCGATGCCTCTTTGATGGCCCGGAGCCCGGAAGAAATAGACATGTCCATATCTGCCTCTTAGTTGAGCGATTACCAGCGTTTTTCGAATTTCTTTCTGAGCCAAATGGCTGTGCCATTCATGATAAACAGAACAGCCAGTAGTACGATAATTGCTGCTGCCGTCTTGGCCTGGAAGGCAGGCTCCGGTAGATCCGACCAGAGATAAATTTGTACCGGCAGGGCAGTCGCAGATTCGGTTATGCTTTGCGGCACATCGACAATGAATGCGACCATACCGATCATCAGCAGCGGCGCCGTTTCGCCAAGCGCATGCGCCATGCCGATAATCGAGCCGGTCATGATACCCGGCATGGCAAGAGGCAGCACGTGATGAAAGATCGCCTGCTGCTTCGACGCGCCGACGCCAAGTGCCGCTTCTTCAATCGAGGGCGGAACCGATTTCAGCGCGGCACGCGCCGTGATAATGATGGTTGGCAACACAAGAAGTGCCAGCACCAGCCCGCCAACAAGCGGCGCCGAGCGCGGCAAGCCGAAAAAATTCAAGAATATCGCCAGGCCGAGCAGGCCAAACACGATCGACGGCACCGCAGCCAAATTGTTGATGTTGATTTCGATGAAGTCTGTCAGCCGGTTCTTCGGAGCAAATTTCTCAAGATATATGGCCGCCAGCACGCCGATGGGCAGGCACGCGCCTAACGTTACCAGCAACGTCAGAACGGACCCGACAATAGCGCCGCGTACACCGGCTAGTTCCGGCTCGCGGCTATCGCCAGCCGTGAAGAACAGCCAATTGAAACCTTTTTCGATCTGTCCCTGGATCCGGAACCGCTCGAGATAGGCAACAACGGCGTCTTTGACGTTGCGATTGCTCTCGGGGGTCTCGTAGGTTTGCACTTGCCAAGTGCCCGGTTGCGCGTCGCTTGCCGACGCCAACGGCAAGATAACGCCGCCAGTGATGCCCGAGTTACTGAGCTTTGTGACCTTGACGAGGCCGCCGTTGATGGCGACCAGCCGGCTCGGAATGTTGGGATCGAGACTTTCATCGCTATTCGGATTATCGACCCGGACCTGGAGCTCCTTGGCCTCGGCACGAAGCACGCCAATTCTCTCCGCCGCTTCGCTACTCTTCAACCGTTCAAGCCGGTCTGCTTCCGCAACGAGAGCCGTTGCCTTGGATTGAAGATCCTTCTTGACAGCCTGGAGGGCCTCGGAAAAATCGTTGGCACTCGTCAATACGGTTATCTCGCCGCTCGTCCCGCTTGGCGTTGCTATCCCGCGCGTCCCGGCGGTTTGGGAAATACGCGTTCCTTCGCCCTTGAGATAGAGATCTGCGGTATCCGAGAGAAGCAGCTTCGTACTGACAGTTTGTCCGATGAGCGCCGGGTTGGAAACGACCGCATTTCTCAGTTCGTCACCTGCGCCGGTGCTCAAGATCTCATTCAGCTGTTTCTTCGCCGCGCGGCCCTCGATACCGGGAACCGCACCGGCAAGTGCCGACTTTGCCATGCCCATATAGTCGGCGCCAAGAAGCATTGTTCTGTCGCGCTTGCCTTCGGGATCGATTATTCCGGCTGAAAGCGGAACATCCAAACGCAATGAGTGCTGCCAGAACGCTGGCAACCCTTTGGCGAAGATATCCGCAATCAAAACAGCGAGAAATGATGTCGCAATCGCGAGTGCAGCGACGCCGTACCAGCGAAAACGCGTGTCTGCTCGATAACGCGCCCGCAGCCGCGCACTTGATGCAGGCGAACGGACATCGATCCGCCGCGGCAAAACTCCTGTCGGATCTATCGAGTTATCAGTCATACTGTTCCCGGTATTTACGGACAATTCTCAGCGCGATGTAATTCAGGGCCAGCGTGATGAAGAACAGCACCAGGCCAAGTGCAAATGCGGAGAGCGTCTTTGCGCTGTCGAATTCCTGATCGCCGACGAGAATAGTCTTGATCTGTACTGTAATTGTCGTCACCGCATTGAGCGGATTGAGTGTGAGGTTTGCCGCAAGCCCTGCAGCCATAACGACGATCATGGTTTCGCCGATGGCGCGGCTGATTGCTAGCATGAACGCCGCGACAATACCCGGAAGGGCTGCAGGAAGTACCACTTGGCGGATCGTTTCGGACCTCGTTGCCCCTAATGCATAGGCGCCGTCGCGCAGAGACTGCGGAACCGCGTTGATGACGTCGTCGGAAAGCGATGAAATGAACGGGATGATCATCATCCCCATGACGAGGCCGGCGGCCAGCGCGCTTTCCGATGCGATATCGAGCCCGAAACTTTCACCCCAGCCGCGGATAAGCGGCGCGACCGTCAAAGCAGCGAAGAAGCCGAGAACGACGGTCGGAATGCCCGCCAGAATTTCCAGGATCGGTTTGAAAATCGCGCGCACTTTTGGGCTGGCAAATTCCGCGAGATAGATCGCCGAGAACAAGCCCAAGGGGCCGGCAACCAGTATGGCAATAACAGTAATGAGCAGCGTCCCGACCAGCAGCGGAATGAAGCCATAAGCGGTCGAAATCTCGCCTTGGTCGGCGCGCATCGCGGCTTGCGGATTCCATTCGGTGCCAAACAGGAAATCGAATACGCCGGGCTTACCGGTAATATTGGGATCGAAGAAAAAGCGGTAGGTTTCTCCTGCAACCGAAAACAGAATGCCGAACGTTGTCAGCACCGCTATTGCGGCGCACAGCAACAAGACGATTTCGACAAAACGTTCGAAAATATTGCGCGCGCGAAACCGCATTGAAACGCGGCTCGCACCCCAAAGCGCCGCTGAGCCGCCCAGCACCAATCCCGAAACGAGCATGATCCGCCCGCCCCATGTGATTGCACCGGAATAGGCTGCGGCTCCTGCTTGGGCTTCGGCCGAGAATTCTCCGGAATGCTGACCGGCCGCCACATTGGCAATTTCCCGAAGCACCGTGCTGCGCTTCAATGGATCGGCCACTGTTTCGGCAGGAAAGAATGAGAGCGCATTGTGTTCGGCCAGCCAGCTTATCAGCGGCAATCCGGCGGCGTAAACCAGCAGCATCGGCACAAGTATGCAGGACGCCGTATAGAGCCCATGGTAGGCGGGTAGTGAATGCATGCTGGACTGGTTAGGCCCGGCAACTGCCACGGCGCGCCTGCGGCTAATGAAGAAGCCTGAAAAAACCAAAATTGCCGTCGCCGCCAAATAAAGCCCGGACATGACTTCCCGCTATTAAGTTTACATTCAGCGTCGCCGCCGCGCGATGCGGCTTTAAAAACCTTAGAAAAAAGCTCGCGTCAATACTCCAATGAAACTGTCAGGGCGCAACGATCCGAATTGATCCCGGCCGTCCTCATCTCGCAGCGCGGCAGCGTCTTGGTTTTGCCCAAGACGCGGCTACGCCTTTTGAGAAAGGCACTCGACTTACTTTAAGTCATCGCCCTTCATAACTTCCATTGAAGTCGCCGACTTCGCGGACTTTTCGAATTCCGCCTTCGGCAACGCAACGAGGCCCTTCTGGGTCAAGTATCCGTCCTCGCCCATCGCCTTTGAGGACGCGTACTCGGCAACGAATTTGTCCAACCCTGGGATCACGCCGATGTGCGCCTTCTTGACGTAAACGTACATGCGGCGCGCGCCCTTGTACTTACCGTCGGCGATGTTCTCGAATGTCGGCTCAGCACCCTCGAGCGCGACACCCTTGAGTTTGGCGGAGTTTTCTTCGAGGAACGAGAAACCGAACACGCCAAAGGCGTTCTTGTTGGCTTCAAGCTTCTGAACGATCACGTTATCGTTTTCGCCAGCTTCAACATAGCCGCCATCCTTGCGAAGGGACTTCCAGACCTTTTCGAAGTCCTTGGTCTTCTTCTCTTCATCGGCCTTTTTCAAAACCTTGAGCGTATCGAACGCTTCGGCGCCCTTTTCCATGAAGAGTTCATGCATGCTATCGCGCGTGCCGGAGGTTGGCGGGGGGCCGAGCACTTCGATTTTCACGTTCGGCAGCGACGGATCGATGTCCGACCAGTTCTTGTAAGGATTGGCAACGAGCTTGCCGTCCTTATCCGGCACCTGCTCGGCAAGCGCCATGAATACCTGCTTCAAGGTAAGCTTGATCGCAGGACCATCTTTTGACTGAGCGAACGTCAGCCCGTCGAAGCCGATGTTGAGCTCGACGATATCCTTCACACCATTTTTCTGGCAGAGATCGAACTCCGACTTCTTGATGCGGCGCGATGCATTCGTCGCATCCGCTTTGTCTTCACCCACGCCTTCGCAGAAAATTTTCATTCCGCCGCCAGTGCCGGTCGATTCGACGACCGGTGTTTTGCCGCCGTTGGCTTTGCCGAACTGTTCGGCAACGGCTGTGGTGAACGGATAAACCGTCGACGATCCAACGACGCGAATTTGATCGCGGGCAGCGTGTGCTGCCCCTGCGAGCGCCACGGCTGAAAGCGCCGCGACTGTAGCCGTCAATACAACTGACCTCTTGCTCACGTTAATCTCCCTTGAGCCTGAAGGGGTCTGCGCGCTAGCGAATATTGCGCCATTACAGCCCCGCCCGGCGATCTAACCGCCGGTGCAGTCTTAGTACGCCTCCAGAACAAACCTTTTGTGACAGTTTAAAGTATTGAATTTGTTGTAAATTTGTAGATTTTCAGGAAACAGATCGAATCGATCAAGCCGGCACTTGGGCGTCAGTCGCAGGCTTGTGACCGCTTTTCCGCAATACCGCTCAAGAGGCTGCGTCCAGGATAACCGTGAATGTCGAGCCCTTGCCCAGAGCCGATGCGATCTTGAGTTCACCGCGGTGGCGGCTGATGATGTGTTTGACGATTGCGAGGCCCAGGCCCGTGCCACCGCGTTCGCGGCTCGTTGCCGTATCGACGCGGTAGAAGCGCTCGGTCAAACGCGGCAAGTGTTCCGCTGCGATACCAGGCCCGTCGTCTTTTACCGCGATGAGAATGCTCGATGCGCCGCCGCTTTGCGCCGGACGGCGTATCAAAGAGACTTCGACCATGCCGTCAGCGCGCCCATACTTGATGGCGTTCTGGATCAGGTTCTGGAAAACTTGAACCAGCTCATCGCGGTCGCCACGAACACGCGCGTCTCCCGGATCGGCTTCAAATCGCAAAGTAATCTTGGCTTCGCGTGAGAGCGGCTCCAGGCTTTCAACTGTTGTGCCCAGGACTTGAGCGATATCGACGATATCTGACGGCAGCACATGTTCCCGCATTTCGATGCGGCTGAGTGACAAGAGATCGTCCAGAATGCGCGTCATGCGGGCGGCTTGCGAGTCCATGATTTTCAGAAACTTGATGCGAGCCGCGGTATCGCCGCTGGCTGAGCCCTGTAACGTCTCGACAAACCCCTTGATCGAGGCGAGCGGTGTTCTGAGTTCGTGGCTGGCATTGGCAATAAAGTCCGTTCTCAATTGTGTGAGGCGATCCTGTTCGCTGACGTCGCGGACCTGGACCAGAAGGTCAATTTTTTCACTCGCGTCGCCGGCCGTAATCAATGGCGAAACGGAGACGAATAAACGCCGCCCCGAAGGGGTATACTCGCTGATTTCGCACGATTGTGCCGCGCGATGTTCGCGTGCCTGTTGCACGGCCTTGTTCAGACCGGGGTTTCTAGTAACTTGATGGAGGGGCTGGCCAATTGCGATAGCGGTGAAGAGATCACGCGCACCGTGGTTGAATGCAAAAACAGTATTCTCAGGGTCTAAGGCGAACGCAGGCATGTCTAGAACATGGATCACATCCCGCAGCGAAACCTTCGCTGAAAAATTTGTTCCGTTCTGATGTTCTTCGGCGGTCCTAACGCCAATCGACGGTCCGAATTTGCGGCCGGCGGCAAAACCGAGCGCGGCGCAGGCAAACCCAAGGCCCAGGGCAATAGGTGCCGACAGCTCGAATCCGCGCATCGCGGCACCCGCAATTAAAGCCACGACAAACAGTGCGATGACGAACGGATAAAGGCGTTGCGCGGATAAGCGTTTGGGATGTGACTGAATTTGCATTGAACGATCTTAGCGTTGTTCGCGTGCCCTCGCTATGGTGCAACGTGCGTTCTTGAGCAATGGTGCAACGTGCGTAACTGAGCAATATGCTGGATTAAAGAGCTGGCTCCGGGTTTGCCGGAGGCCGGTTGGTTTGTGCCATGCCGCCTTGCCGGTCTGAAGTCTGGATCTAAAACTAACGCGAACCACAGTTTCAGTGAGATACGGCCCAAGCGTTTGCTGCACCGCCTTCACTTCAAGCGACATATCCCCTTCTTGGGGTGTTCCTTCAAGCGAGATGATGCGTGCGATGCAGCGAGCTCGCGATTGGAGGGTGTCGCAACGCGGGGCCAATAGCTTAACTCACGGTGCTGCCAGCTGTAGTCGGCCCGCGTAATTTGCGATCCGTGTCATACGATTAATGCGACAAGGGTTAATGTACTCGCGCATGCAACCCGTCAAACCACGGATTCGGCGAGGTGGTCAGTTATCGGCTTAACTCGGTTGGTTTTGCATTGTTTATCATTTATTTTGTGTTAATCCTTGTGCCACGTTGCGCTTGTGGGCGTGTAACGCGTGGGGACAAATGCTTCAGCTTATTGATCGTAAGTATGCGCAGTCGCGTCAGCTGTTGGCGCGGACCCGCAAAGAGACGGCAGAACAATTCGCGGTCACAACGTGCGCAGCACATCCTGAACTTTTCGAAGCGTCTGTTGCACTCGAGAACGAGACCTGGGAGGAGTTGAGCTTCCTCGATTACACTGCGGCTCATCATAGCCATTACGAGGATCTGCTCGAAAGGTTTCCAGATTACCATTTGTGCATGGTCGATTTGCAATCGGGCGAGTTGGTTGCGACCGGAATGTGCGTGCCGCTGCACGTGCCTGAGTCTACGGAGCTTCCGCGCGAGGGATGGGACTGGGTCGTCGAAACGGCCTCGAACCGGAATGCCAAAAGAGCCAATACCGTGAGTGCTTTGTCGATTTCGGTCCCCGAGCAGCATCGTCATAAAGGCTTGGCACGCGACATGATCAACACCATGCGGGCCCTTGCAGCGATGCACGATTTTTCGCGCGTTATCGCGCCGGTGCGCCCTAGCGATAAATGCCGGCATCCCTTCGTGCCGATGGATCAATATCTCGATTGGCGCGATGAGCGCGGCCGCATCTACGATCCTTGGATCAGAAGCCACGTCGCTGTCGGCGGCAACGTCGTTGGTGTTTGCGACCGCTCTATGGTCGTTGAGCAGCCTATCGAATTCTGGCGCCCTTGGACGTGGAGCAATCTCGATTCCGACGGCCGCGTGCCATTCAAGGGGGCGCTTGTGCCGCTCGAAGTCGATGTTACTTCAGGGGTCGGCCGTTACGTCGAACCAAACGTCTGGATCCGGCACGACGTATAGCCTTCAACCGGTCTGATTTTGCTGCCTAGTGCAACGAGACTAGCGCAACGAGAAGCTGGTGGCCTTGTTGGTCAGGCTGCGTGCAACGCTGCGCAGCTGATCTGGCCAAACAGGTTTTGGCAAATAAGTGAGGCGATCTGCAGGGCCTGCAATCTCAAGAAAATCCTCGTACATGAAATCCGAGAAGCCGGTCACGATGACCATGTGCACGTTAGGGTCCATCTTGCGAACCTGCTCGGCAACTTCAAAGCCATCCATACCCGGCGGCATGCGCACGTCGAGGAATATCGCCGTGAACGGATCGCCATCTTCAATGGCCCATTTTATAGCGTTGACTGCATCGATGCCTTGATCGAGGAACGTGATGCGCCACGGCTGCTCTTCTGCAGCTGGCACAACAAAGAGTTCCTTTTCGAGCGCATCGAGCCCGAACATATCTTGGACCGTTCGGCGTTCCGTCGATTTTTCGAGCACGAGCCGGTACGCGGCAATTACACCAAGATCGTCATCGACAACGAGAAAACGGGGGGTTCGTTTAATTGACATTAGGCTGCCTCTTTGAGCTTGTTTTCGTATTTCGGAAGTTCGAGAATAATCGTTGCGCCGAGACCGGGTCCGTCGCTTTCAGCGCGGATGCTTCCGCCCATAACCTTGACTGCGTTGGCGCACCAGTGAAGCCCGAGGCCGCCAGATACGCGGTTTCGGGTGCTGACGCCGCGCCGGAAGATTGCCTCAAGGCGATCGAATTCGAGACCTTCGCCGTTATCGGAGATTGCAATGCGCGTGAGCGCAGAGTTCTGGCCGCTGGTGGCTATCGATACTTCGATACGGCCCGGGTGTTGTTGGCCCTCAATAGCCTCCACGGCATTAACAAAAATGTTCGAGAAAACCTGCCGCAAGATGACTTCGTTGCCGGTGATCATTGCTGATGCGTGCGGCAGAACGAGTTCGGCGTCTTTCACCTGAACGTCGATTGTTGACGCCGCGACGGTCTTAAACATCGGCAGTAGATCGACGGGCTCTAGTGTCGTTTTGCGATGAGCATAACTCTCGAATTCGCCAACGATATCGAGAACCGACTGGCTGGCGTCATTGATTTTTCCGGTCAGGTCCGTGGTTTTCTTTGCGGCTTCGACAAAGCGCGCGGCGCTGCCCACGAGGAAGGAGTTCAACTTTTCGCGCCGGTCAGGCGTTGTCGCAGCGTCGCCATGTTCCTTAGCAGCGGTCTCGATATTTTTAAGCCACGGGCCTTCGAAGAGTTGCTGAACCTGCCAGGTTGTTGCGGTAACCGGAGAGAGACCATTGCGCACATTGTGAAGGGTCCCGGCGGCCCATTCGGAGAGTCCCGCCATGTAGGAACTGTCAGCCAGCGCATCGCGCAGTTGATTGACTTGTCCGGCCATGGAATTGAAAGACCGGGCTAGGTCGCCGATTTCATCGGTGCCGTTGGTGCCCGGTGCAGCCGTGATCTTTCCGCTGTTACCAGCCGTGGCAAAGTGTGTTTTGAGAGCCGCAACACGCGATACGACCGTACGCTCGAGGAATGCCCACAGGATGCCGATCGCCGCTAAGCCCACGGTGATCATCATCAACATTGCGGACTGGATCGCAGTTGAACCGGCGCGGCTGACGTCGCGAGGCGAGTTCACTTTGAGGTACACGAGAGGCTGCGCAATAATGCTGCGAAGTACGGAGGTCGTTTGGATCCGTTCGTCCAGTGTCTTGAGTTCGATGTTTTCGGGAAGGCTCGCATAATTGACGGGCCGGGGGAACTCTTCCAATGTGAAGTCGACGCCGGTCAATTGTTTGGCCGCCTCCACATCTAGCAATTTTGCCGAAATAACTTTCCCCATGGGTTCGCCGGTCCCATCGCTCTTCAACGCCGGAGCGATTGCCACAAGAAGCAGCCCCTTTGAAGTCTCGATGATACCGCGTTTTGCTTGATCTTCCGAGCCGCCAATGGAGGCATGGCTGCGGCTGAAGTGCGCGATCTCTTTGACCATGTTGTCGAGTGGCTCTTGGGTCTCCAAGTCATAGGCAACGCCCCACCGGATCGTGTGGTCGGCGCCGAGGAAGATGAGCGCATTTACACCCAGATTCTCCACTGCCTTGAACTCAGGAGTGAGATTCGATGCAATGTACTCTTCAGTCTTCTCGCCTTGCATGAAGCTATAAGTTTCATCCCAGAACGCGTAATCGTGGGTCGCGGTTTTGAGTTTGTCGGTGAACGCTTCGAAGGCGTCCGTTACGCGCTTGTGATTCAGGTGTGCTGCCGAACGCTCGATTTCATCAAACTGCGGTTTAATGGTCGATTCGAGAACCGCATAAGTCGCGACCGTGCCGCACGCGAAGGCGCCGAACAAAGCGGCGTTGATTTTTGACGAAATACGCATGAGGCTGGATCCGCAAGCCGACTAACCGATGCTGACAATATGCAGAGCAATTCCTTTTTTTTCGTATGCGAGTAGGAAACAATAATCATAAACAGAGCCGCAATATATGAAGGCTTGATGTATGACTGTCTGAAATTGAAACGGTAGCTATCAAAGCTGCGGCGAGGTCTAAGCCCGCGCCGCGAGTGAGCCGGGGAAATGAGCATTGAATTGCCGCAGCGGTTACGAAGGGTTGTCACACGTCGCGGTACGGTTAAAGTGTAGGCACAGGGCCGACGGTTCGAATAAATCCAACGCAGCGGTCTCGATGCGCCAGTCAACGTCAACGTCAACGTCAACGGCAACGCAGATTCCAGAATTCAACAGCTGCAACGCTTGCAGGAACGATTTCGTGCTTCATTCAACATCTGCGATCTTAGACTCACGTGCTGGCATGAACCACCGTGGCTCGGTCCTGGCGGAAGTTCCAGCGCTTGTCGCACTTGCTGTTCCCGTTGTTGCCGG
>JANOKW010000252.1:0-16616 GCA_031419475.1 Hyphomicrobium sp.
ATCTCGCCGAGTTCGAATGGCGCTTCAACCATCGCTACGATCTTGCCGCCATGATATCCGTGCTGACACTCGCCGCCGTCAGAACACCCCCGGTCACCTACTATGACCTCAAGTGGGCTGACTATGGTGCGTAATCAGGAAGTCTTAAACCCATTCAAATAGCCACCCTCCCACCATCGTCGCCCTTGCTGCACAGCAAGAATTGGTGGCAAATGCGCGGCAGATCTGCTGCGCCCGCGTCCGCCTTCCGGTTCGAACCTTACAGCCCGCCGGCTATCGTCTTCATTGAGATGAAATAAGTCCCGGCGCTCATTTGCTCGATGAGCCTAGGCTATCCCTAATGCCGGCGTCCCATGCCGCGAGCATACGTGGACCGACGCCGCTCTTGTTGCTCTGAAAATGCTTGCGAACCTTTGGCGCAATATCAGCCAGTCCATCCGAAGTTGCCTCCAGGATTTCAGAGATCTTTGCCTCCGAAAGATCCGCTCGCAATCGCCCGAGTTCGGTGAGCTTCTTGCGGTCCGGCCACGCGGTTGAGCCGTTGAGTGTCAATGCCATAGGGTCATTGGGAATATAGGCCCAGGTTGTCACAAGGTCGTAGACGGGTGCAATTCGCGCCGGGCCGTCGACCGCGTCATATGTCACGCCGAAATTTTTCAGATGCGCATCGCCATTTCGTATTGCGCAATTCAACACAAAGAGACGGAACGCTGCCTCCAACGAAGCTTGCACCTCATCGGGCCCCAAAAAATCGCGCATCCGCCGGAAAATGCGGGACTCGTAACCGCCCTTGTATTTGTCTGCAGTGCCGAGAGCGTTAAGCACACAGAAGTCCTCGAATCCCAAATAACGATCATCTCGCAAATCGAAACGTTCAACCACCAAGGCGCCGCCATCGTCTGAGAGTTCGAAATGCGGGACGGATAGCCCTAGCTTCTTAGCGACCAGCAAACAGAAATATTCATTTGCTGCAAGGTCGGGGAATTCATCCTCGTCCCACAATTTCACGATATGTGTTGCACTTTGTATGCTGGGTGATTTTCGCAGTTTGTGATCTGAGTGTTTTGCATCTTTGGCACGAATCATCACTTTAGGTTGCACACCCGAAAGACCGGAGTGTTCAGCGAATCGTTCGAGTAAGTAGTTGAACAGACCGCCATCGCGACGCGCGCGCAAAATTTCATCAATGGATTGAAGAGGGAGCGAATGGGATAGATCTTGATCGATTCCCGAGTAACGCAGACGTCCTATTTGACTGCGGCCCACGATCCCGAGAAGGTCGATATCGTCAAATGTGCCGGTGGCTTTGGCGAATTGGCGTGACAGCCGCTCGCGGAGCGCGCCTTCCGGAAGGTTCATTTCGAAAATGGGGAGAAGGTTGTGCTTGGCGTCCCAGGACTGAACGCGAACCGGCATGGTGACGGATACCGCTCTTTCTTGCAGCGCCAAGGGGTCGTAGGCAAATGTCGATCCCTTGGGCCCAAGCCGATCCAGTACTCCAGCTTTCTTACTGTCCGACCACACGCGGATCATTTCGACCCTCGTCCTTCTTCAGCCAGGATGTCTTCCAGCGTTGGCCGTCCCTTGTTGAGAGTCGTGATACGGAGATCGAGGTCTAGAGCATGCAGGATCCGTAGGAGTTTTTTCGTACCCAGCTCTGGCAAACGTCCGGTTTCCAAGTTTGCGATGAGTGGCCGGCTGACGCCGGCCTTTTCGGCAAGTTGTTGTTGTGTCAATCCGAGCATCTTTCGATGTTGGGAAATAGTTATCGCTATGTCCTGCAGATCGGTCATTTGTATAGTATACAATATTTATCAGCCATGATCGAGAAATTTGTATATCATACTATACGTTGAAATTTAATAAACGTATAGTATACTATACATAATTGCGTATGGGCGATTTATGTATAGTAAGCTATACAAAACATAGTGATTTCCCTTCCGCTGCCGCCCACTTGCCCCGGACGGGAGCAGACCAAGCGATGACAGCGATTGACTCTCCACCTTCGCACCCCTTGCTGCACTGCAAAAAATGGTGGTAAATGGGCCGCAAATTAGCCGCGCCGATCATCGGGGCGGCATATTCCTGCTTTGAGCGAAAAGGCGGGGTAGCGGACGCGCGGGGCCACCCGTGCCAGCGGGGACTAAAGGCAGCATGGCCATTCTCGTCGATAAGCAGACCAAGGTGATTTGCCAGGGCATCACCGGCTCTCAAGGCACGTTCCACTCCAAGCAGGCCCGCGCCTACGGGACCAAAATCGTGGGCGGCGTCACCCCTGGCAAGGGCGGAACTAAGCACCCGGACGCAGAGCTGGCTGACGTGCCGCTGTTCGACACGGTCGAGGAAGCCATCCGCAAAACCGGCGCCACTGCCACTTCGATCTATGTTCCGCCGCCATATGCCGCCGACGCCATTCTCGAAGCCATCGACGCTGAAGTGCCGCTCATCGTCTGCATCACCGAAGGCATTCCGGTCCTCGATATGGTTAAGGTCAAACGTGCGCTTGAAGGTTCGCGCTCGCGCCTCTTGGGGCCAAACTGTCCGGGCCTCTTGACCCCCGGTCAATGCAAAATAGGCATCATGCCGGGCAACATCTTCAAGCAGGGCACGGTCGGCATCGTCTCGCGCTCGGGCACGTTGACCTATGAAGCCGTCAAACAAACAACCGACGTCGGCCTCGGCCAAACAACGGCCGTCGGCATCGGCGGCGATCCGGTCAAGGGTACGGAATTCATCGACGTGCTCGACATGTTCCTCTCCGACGCACAAACGCAATCCATTATCATGATCGGCGAAATCGGCGGTTCGGCGGAGGAAGAAGCCGCCGACTTCCTGCGCCGTGAAGCCGCCAAGGGCCGCAAGAAGCCCATGGCCGGATTTATCGCTGGTGTAACAGCCCCTCCCGGCCGCCGCATGGGTCATGCAGGCGCCATCATCTCAGGCGGCAAAGGCAAGGCCGAAGACAAGCTGGCGGCCATGAAATCCGCTGGAATTGCCATTTCTCCGAGCCCAGCCGCACTGGGAAAGACGCTGCTGGAGGTCTTGCGGGCCTAGCGGCGCGTAACGACATGAAGGGTGAGCTCGCGTTGATAGGCTGACCCGTCCATTTCCAACTGCCGGACGAAAGTGCTGGAGCCAAGATAAGGATCACGACCCATGTCACGACAGGCGCTGAACGAGGCCTTTCTGCGCACGTCTTTTCTGAATGCCGCGAACGCCCCCTACATCGAGGAGATGCAGGCGCAGTACGAGCGCAATCCAGGCGCCGTATCCGACGAGTGGCGGCGGTTTTTCGAAAGCGTCAAGGAAGCGCCAGCAGCCAACGGCAATGATTTTTCCGGGCCGACCTGGGCGACGCCTATCACGTCACTGCTCAATGAAAGCACAGCCGACCAGGACCTCGTTGGCGCCTTGACCGGCGACTATGGCGGCGTTGGGCGGACGATCCGCGACCGAATTTCGTCACAGGCCCACTCAGCCGGATTTGAGATGTCGCCCGCCGCATCGTTGCGCGCGACGCAGGATTCGATCCGCGCCCTCATGCTCATTCGCGCCTATCGCGTCATGGGCCATTTGGCTGCCGATCTCGATCCGCTCGGCCTTTCGGACCGGAAAATTCATCGCGAGCTTTTGCCTGAAACCTACGGCTTTACCGACGCCGATCTCGACCGCCCGATCTTCATAGATCGCGTTCTTGGTCTTGAAACCGCGACGATGCGCCAGATTCTGGCGATCCTCCGGCGTACCTATTGCCGCCATGTTGGCGTCCAGTTTTCGCACATCACCGATCCGGCGCAGAAAGCCTGGATCCAGCAGCGTATCGAAGGCGCCGAAAAGGACATCAACTTCACCGTCGAAGGCCGCAAGGCGATCTTGAATAAGCTCATCGAAGCCGAGACCTTCGAAAAATTCTGCGACATCAAATATACCGGCACCAAGCGCTTCGGCCTCGATGGCGCCGAAGCCATGATCCCTGCGCTCGAACAAATCATCAAGCGCGGCGGCCATCTCGGCGTCAAAGAAATCGTCCTCGGGATGGCGCATCGCGGCCGCTTGAACGTGCTCGCCAGTGTCATGTCAAAGCCGCTGCGTGCCATCTTCAAGGAATTCAAAGGCGGCTCGTTCAAACCCGACGACGTCGAAGGATCTGGCGACGTCAAGTACCATCTCGGCGCCTCATCCGATCGCTCATTCGACGGCAATAACGTGCATTTGTCGCTAACCGCCAACCCATCGCATCTCGAAATCGTCGATCCCGTTGTGCTCGGCAAGGTGCGCGCCAAGCAAGACCAGCACGGCTGCCAGCCGGGCGAGCGCACGCCGGTTCTACCGCTCCTTATTCACGGCGACGCAGCGTTCGCCGGCCAGGGCGTCGTCGCCGAATGCTTCGGACTTTCAGGTTTGAGAGGACACCGCACCGGCGGGTCCATCCACTTCGTCATCAACAACCAGATCGGTTTCACGACTAGCCCGCACAACTCGCGCTCGTCACCCTATTGCTCCGACGTCGCCTTGATGATCGAAGCACCGATCTGCCATGTCAATGGCGACAATCCGGAAGCCGTGGTCCACGTCGCCAAGATCGCAACCGAGTTCCGTCAACGCTTCCAAAAACCCGTCGTCATCGACATGTTCTGCTACCGCCGCTTCGGCCACAACGAGACGGACGAGCCGCTCTTCACGCAACCCGCGATGTACAAGCGCATCAAAGGCCATCCATCGGTCGCTGAAAAATATTCGAAATACCTCATCAGCGAAGGCGTTTTGAGTGCAGGCGATGTCGATGAGATGCGCGCCAACGTCCGCGCCAATCTCGATAGCGAATTCGAACAGTCTGAAGCTTATAAGCCGAACAAGGCCGATTGGCTGGATGGCCGCTGGTCTGGCATCGCGCGGGCGAACGCGGATGAAAAGCGCGGCGGCAATACAGGCGTCGCACTTGAAACACTCAAGGACGTTGGCCGCCGCCTGACAGTCATTCCCAAAGACCTGAACGTCCACAAAACGATCGGCAAACTGCTCGAACGCCGACGCGAAATGGTGGAAGGGAGCCTCGGCATCGACTGGTCGATGGCCGAGAACCTTGCTTTTGGCACCTTGATGATGGAGGGCTTTCCCGTGCGCCTCTCGGGTCAAGACAGCGAACGCGGCACGTTTTCGCAACGCCACGCCGTTTTGATCGATCAGGATAGCGAACGCCGCTTTGCGCCTCTGAAGCATATGGCACCCAATCAGGCCCGGTTCGAAGTCGTCAACTCGATGCTGTCGGAAGAAGCCGTTCTTGGCTTCGAGTATGGCTACTCGCTCAGCGAACCGAACACCCTCACGCTGTGGGAAGCTCAGTTCGGCGACTTCGCCAACGGCGCACAGGTTATTTTCGACCAATTCTTATCGTCGGGAGAGCGCAAGTGGTTGCGTATGTCCGGCCTCGTCTGCCTTCTGCCGCACGGTTACGAAGGCCAGGGCCCTGAGCATTCATCCGCGCGGCTCGAGCGCTTCCTTCAACTCTCGGCCGAAGACAATTGGCAGGTCGCCAATTGCACGACGCCCGCCAACTACTTCCACATCTTGCGCCGCCAATTGCATCGCGAATTCCGCAAGCCGCTCATTCTCATGACGCCGAAGTCGTTGTTGCGGCACAAGCGCGTTGTGTCACGCCTTGATGAAATGGGCCCCGGCACGACGTTCCATCGCGTCCTATGGGATGACGCGCAATTGCCCGGATACTCGAAGATCAATCTGACGCCCGACGGCGACATCAAACGCGTCGTGCTGTGCTCCGGCAAAGTCTATTTCGATCTGTTTGAAAAACGCGAGGAAGCGGGCCGCGACGACGTTTATATCATCCGTCTCGAACAGCTCTATCCGTTCCCGGCCCGCGCGCTTATCCAGGAACTCTCGCGATTTCCCAGTGCCGAACTCATCTGGTGCCAGGAAGAACCCAAGAACATGGGTGCTTGGACATTCGCCGAACCGAACATCGAGTGGGTGCTTGGCCACACGCCCGCAACCGCAAAGACTGTGCGCTATGCTGGGCGGCCAGCATCCGCGTCCACCGCGACCGGGCAGCTCTCGCATCATATCAAGGAACAAACGGCCCTCGTCATGGACGCACTTGGCCTGTAGTGACGGGCCTGTAGTGGCGGGCCTATAGGCGGGACTGTAACGACGGGGCTGTAACGGCGAATATGGAAGGACGAGACGGCTATGACAATCGATATCCGCGTTCCGGTACTTGGCGAAAGCGTCACGGAAGCGACCGTTGGCAAGTGGTACAAAAAGCCGGGCGACGCGGTCAAAGCCGATGAGCCTCTCGTCGAGCTTGAAACCGATAAGGTGGCGATTGAGATTCCAGCGCCCGCAAACGGGATCATGGGCGAAATTTTGGTGCAAATGGGCACGACAGTGGCTGTCGGCACAATTCTCGCCGGCTTGAAAGAAGGTCCCGCCGCGCCGGCTGCAAAGGCGCCTGTCATAGCCGCGCCCACATCCCCCGCTGTGCCCGCTGTGGCACCAGCTCGCGCGCCCGCTCCGGCGCAATCGAAATCAGACATGCCGCCGAGTCCAGCCGCGCGCAAGGCGCTCGGAGAGGCAGGCCTTGAACCGGGCGACGTTGCCGGGTCGGGCAAGCGCGGTCAGGTGTTGAAAAGCGATGTCCCCGCCGCCGCAACCAGTGCGCAGGCCAAGAAGGCGCCCGGTGCTGCGGTCGCGCCTTCCCCGGCGCCGCTAGCTGTGGCAGTGCAGGCGCCGCTTCCCGTCTCCATGAAGGATTTGCGACTGCCATCCGGCGCTAACGATGCCGCACGTGAAGAGCGGGTGCGCATGTCGCGTCTGCGACAGACCATCGCGCGGCGCCTCAAGGATGCGCAGAATACCGCTGCTATGCTGACAACCTTTAACGACGTCGACATGACCGCCGTGATGGCCATGCGCAATCAATACAAGGAGCTTTTCGAGAAACGCCACGGCGTTAAGCTTGGCTTCATGGGCTTCTTCGTCAAGGCCTGCATCCAGGCGTTGCGCGACATTCCATCGGTCAACGCGGAAATCGATGGCGACGAAATCATCTACAAGAATTACTATCATGTGGGCGTCGCCGTCGGGACCGACAGGGGGCTTGTCGTTCCGGTCGTGCGTGAAGCGGATCGCATGAGTCTCGCGGAAATCGAGCAGCGCATCAACGACTTTGGTCACCGCGCAAGAGACGGCAAACTGACCATCGACGAAATGCAAGGCGGCACGTTCACGATTTCGAATGGCGGCGTTTACGGCTCCATGATGTCGACACCAATCCTCAACGCGCCCCAATCCGGCATTCTCGGCATGCACCGCATTGAAGAGCGTGCTGTGGTGCGCGCCGGTCAGATCGTCGTCAGGCCCATGATGTACTTGGCGCTCTCCTACGATCACCGCATCGTTGATGGTAAAGAGGCCGTCACCTTCCTCGTGCGCGTGAAGGAATGCCTCGAAGACCCGCAGCGGTTTATACTTGAACTCTAGCGGGACAACGATAGGTTAGGAGCCGCTTAGAGGATGGGTAAATGGCTGATGATAGAGTAGATCTGCGATTTCTTGGGCGGCAAGTCCAAAACCTACAAGGGGACGTCCGCGATTTGAGAGCCGATCACCTCAGGCTCGAAAGCGATGTCGCCGGTGTTCGCGCCGATATCTCACGGATGCAGGGTGATAATGAGGCCGCTTTCGAAGGTATCAGTGCGCGCTTTGAGCAACTTGAGAGCGACATGAGAGCCGGATTTCAAGCGGTCGATTCCAGACTCGAATCCGTCGATGCCAGACTCGAATCTGTCGATTCCAGACTCGAATCCGTCGATGCCAGGCTCGATCAAGTCAATCAAACCATGGCGACCAATCTCCAAGTCATGCTGGCCGCTATAAAAGGGTAATTCCAAAGTAACATTGCTGAGTTGAATCCAGCCGTGCGGGGAGAGAGGCCAATGTCCAACGCACTGGGGCTCTATGTGCATCTAACGGTCCAAAATGGCGAGCATGCATTAGATTGGTATCAGACGAATTTTGGTGCCGTCCTCAAAGCCAAGCACATGGCCGACGATGCGAGCCGCGTTCTGTTCGCGATTGTGAGTATGTTCGGCGGGCATGTGTTCGTGAGCGAGAGTTTTCCAGAGTACGGGGCCGATACGCATCCTCCTTCGGCCGAGAGGTTGCCGAGCTGCACCATACACATCGATCTCGCAGATCCCGGCGAAGTGAACGCCGTTGTCTCGCGGGCCGAAGCGGCAGGTGCGTTCGTCACCATGAAACCCGAAGACGTGTATTGGGGCGACCGCTACGGCCGATTCCGCGATCCCTTCGGCCATGTCTGGTCATTTGGCGCGCGGGGCCAAACAAGTTGAAAAAAGGAACAAACTTCCAATGCCCGGACCCTACGATCTTATCGTCATCGGCACTGGCCCCGGCGGATATGTGTGCGCCATTCGCGCCAGCCAGCTAGGCATGAAAGTTGCCGTCATCGAAAAGCGCGCGACCCATGGCGGCACCTGCCTGAACGTCGGTTGCATACCTTCAAAAGCGCTGCTGCACGCGTCTGAATCCTTCGATCATGCGAAGCATGGCTTTGCCGCAATGGGCATCGACGTCGCGCCAAAACTCGATGTCGGGAAAATGCAGGCCTTCAAGGCCGAAGGTGTCAAAGGCAACGTCGATGGCGTCGCCTATCTGTTGAAGAAGAACAAGATCGACAGCTATCACGGCACAGCAAGAATAGAAGGCAAGGGCAAAGTTGCCATCTCGTTTATGAACGGAGAAACCTCGTCACTCGAGGCCAAGTCGGTCGTCATTGCAACCGGGTCGGATATCGTGCGCCTGCCCGGCATAGACATCGACGAGAAACAGATCGTCTCATCCACGGGTGCGCTTGAACTGGCCGCAGTGCCAAATAAGCTCCTCGTCATCGGCGCGGGCGTCATTGGCCTGGAGCTTGGCTCCGTTTGGCGGCGCCTCGGTTCGGAAGTCCTCGTCGTCGAGTATCTCGATCGCATCCTGCCCGGTATGGACGGCGACGTCGCCAAATCCTTCCAGCGCATCCAAGAAAAGCAAGGCATCAAGTTCCGCCTCGCCAGCAAAGTCACGGGCGTTGCGAAATACGGCGTAGGGCTGAAAGTCAGAGTCGAACCAGCCGCTGGTGGTACGAGTGAAGAGATCGATGCCGATGTCGTGCTCGTCGCCGTTGGCCGGGCACCCTACACGGAGGGCCTCGGCCTTGCTGAAGCCGGCATCGCGGTCGATACCAAGAAGCGCATCCTCGTGGACGGGCAATATCAGACTAATGTCGGCGGTATCTACGCCATCGGCGATGTCATCGCCGGGCCGATGCTGGCCCACAAAGCGGAGGACGAGGGCGTCGCTGTTGCGGAGCTTCTTGCCGGGCAGGCGGGGCACGTCAACTACAACGTCATCCCAAACGTCATCTATACCGATCCCGAAGTCGCATCCGTCGGCAAGTCCGAAGAAGAGTTGAAGTTAGAGGGAACGGCTTTCGTCTCGGGAAAATTTCCCTTCAGTGCTAACGGCCGCGCCAAGGTCAATCGCACCACCGACGGCTTCGTCAAAGTTTTGGCCGACGCAAAAACGGACAGGATTCTTGGGGTTCACATCATCGGCCCTCATGCCGGGGAAATCATTGCGGAAGCCGCTGTCATCATGGAGTTCGGCGGCTCTGCCGAAGATCTAGCCCGCACCTGCCACGCCCATCCCACCCTAACCGAAGCCGTAAAGGAAGCAGCTCTCGCTGTCGCCAAACGCCCGATCCATATGTGACCCGCAGACCCCCCATTGATCGGAACGCAGGCTGGCTGCGTAGACAACCCAGGAGCTTTGGCAGCCTATTTCAGGAGGTGGACCATGAAGATTGTGCTGACATATCTTGCGACGCTTGTCGTGTTCGCAGCAATCGATCTGGTGTGGCTGGGCGTCGTCGCCAAGGATTTCTATCGCAGCGGCATCGGCCACCTCATGGGCGACGGGTTCAACGTGCCCGCCGCCGTCGCCTTTTATCTAATCTATAGCGCCGGCATCATCATGTTTGCCGTGCTCCCGGCCGCGCAGTCTGGCGATTGGACGCGTGCTGCTATGCTTGGCGCGGCCTTCGGGTTCTTCGCCTACGCGACTTACGATCTAACAAATTTGACGATGCTGAAAAACTGGCCGTTGGGGCTGGCGCTCGCCGATATGGCGTGGGGATCGTTCGTTACCGCGCTCGCGGCAGCTGCAGGGTACGCTGTCTACGCCCGTCTGTAGTTTATTCGACTGGTGTCACTATGTATCCGGCTTCGCGGAGGAGTGCGACTAAACCAGTCCGCCCGGGCAAATGAAGCGCACCGACCGCGATGAAGGCTTGGCCTTGTTCGAGTAGGGGCGCTGCCTTCTTGGCCATGCTGGCATTGCGATCGACCAACAAAGCTTTCTGAAAACCGTCGAACGCCGAGGCGGGGACGCCCAATTTCTCTGCGAGCGCAATTTGAAACGGCATGGCCGCACCCATTTGGCGCTTCAGATAGAGCTGCAGCAACGTTTCCAGCAAATCGGACGTGCGATCGGCGTACTTCAAACCCACTTTGAGCATCTGCAGCTGTTCGTCGTCCGGTACGCTGGCGAGTGCCGCCAGTTGCAGTTCGATGGTTTCCAGGCCCACGACAGGAATTCCTTTTTCCTTTGCGTGCTCGCCAAGTCGCATATCGACAACCGGCGCGCCGGCATCGATCTGGCGCCGTTCACAATCGGATATCGCGAGCAGCGTGCTGACGAGCCATGGCTTCAAGAGTTTGGCAACGTCGCCAGGAATACCCGCTTTTTCAACGACCGCTTTCACGCGTTCAAATTCGACCTTCTCAAGCTTTTGTTCGAGGGTTTGGCCATCTGCATAGACAAGAAGATCGGCCGACGTGGCCATTGCCGCGCCGAGTGCTGCGTCGGAGAGATCGGCCACTTCGAGCGCCAGTGTCTTGGACGTGAATAAAGCCTCTGTCACTTTAGGCGCGATTTTTGTGACGCGGCTGTCGGAGAGATGGATCGTACCGAAAAGATGTGATGGAGCCGTGCCCTGTTTTTCGATTTTCCAGAGTAGCGCTTCGCTATTTTCGAGCAGGGCGCCTTTTTCGAGAACGCGCTTGTGGGTTTCGGGGTCGGTTATGGCAAGCTCAGCGAGCATGTCGGCGCCGCGGCACTCGGCTGGCGCCGCTTTCTCCTTCGCAGCTTCCACCGCAGCTTCCGCCGATGCAGGCCCAGCCAACGTGCCGCCCCACAGCGCGAGTGCTAGTCCCAAGGAGGCAGCGTTACGCAGAAAAGCCATCACTCACCTCAGTTCGTTTCATCGTGACCCATCGCCATTATTCAGCGCGTTCGAGCATGCGCGGCTCTAGGATGAGCCTTATCGTAAACCGCCAACAAGCGGTCGCGGTCTACTTCCGTATAGATCTGTGTTGTCGACAACGATGCGTGACCAAGAAGCTCCTGAATTTGCCGCAAGTCTGCGCCAGCCGACAATAGATGCGTGGCAAATGAGTGGCGCAGCGCGTGCGGTGTTGCGGTATCCGGGAGCCCAAAGTCTTGGCGCATTTTTTCCATCGCCAATTGGATGAGCCGCGGTGACAGCGGCCTGCCGCGGGCGCCGAGAAACATTGGCCCGTCGCTCTCAAGCGAATACGGGCAAATTTTGATGTAACGCTCGATGGCCGATGATACGATAGGCAAAACTGGAACCATGCGTTCCTTGCCGCCTTTACCCTTGATGCGCATGACGTCCCGGCCATTTACCGGCGCGTCACGCGGCGTCAAGCTCAGCGCTTCGCCGATGCGGAGCCCGCAGCCATAGAGCAATAGCAACACGGCGCTGTCACGCACTGAAATCCAGTCCAAATCCGGCGTCATGTCCACGGCTACGACCTGCGCCGCCGCATCGACGTGCAAAGGTTTTGGCACCGAATGCGGAACCTTTGGTAAAGCCACTTGCGATACGGCGCGATTCTTGAGGGTGTCCTCGGCTTCAAGCCATCGAAAGAACATGCGCAACGCCGATAAAGTCCGCGAGAGAGAGCGCGATACCGCACCAGCCTTGCGGCGGCTTGCCAGAAAAGCACGTACCGTCTTGGCGTCAAGCCGCGCAAGATCGCCAAGGCACGGCGGGTGCCCGAGATGAGATTTCAAGAACCTGAGGAATTGGCGCACGTCGCGCTCGTAGGCTTCCGATGTTTTTGCGGCCGCACCCCGCTCGTGCGTGAGCGACGCCAACCAGCCCCGAACCGAACTTTTCAAGTCGTCGCCAAGCGGCAGCTCAGCGTCGCCTTGCAAGATGTCATCCAGCGTTTCAGCCATCGTGTGTGCAAGACCTGTTTGCGGGTGCCGCAGCTTCAATTGCGAGGCGTTAACAAATCCTTAACACGGCAATTTCGGGCTTTACCCTCAGGGTGTCTCATTGACAGGGGGCGCCAGCGATTCCTAAGTATTGCTCGCAATAGTTAGGACGGCAATCGTGGCGCAATTCAAGATGTTCCCCTGTGTTTGCTTCGACTGCGATAGCACGCTGTCGTCCATCGAAGGAATTGATGAATTGGCCAAGCGTGCCGGGCGCGAAGCTGAAATTGCGCCCCTGACGACGGCCGCCATGGACGGCCTCATACCAATTGAAGACATCTACGCCCGGCGGCTTGAAATCCTGCGCCCGGATCGGGACGCGCTTCGGTGGCTGGGTCAGCGCTACATTGAGACCCAAGTCGAAGGCGCGCGCGAGGCTGTTGCCGCCCTGCAGCAGGCCGGGCGCAAAGTGCTTGTCGTCAGCGGCGGTTTGAAAAGCCCTGTTGTAGCGCTGGCCGCCGCGCTTGGCATAGCGCCCGAATGCGTTCATGCGGTCGAAGTTTATCTCGATGAAAAGGGCGGCTATCGTGGTTTCGACCATGCGTCGCCCTTGACGCGCTCAGATGGTAAGGCGCGCGTTGCCGCTGATCTAGCGGCCGAGTTTGGGCCCGTTGCTCTTGTCGGAGACGGCATGACGGACGTTTCTGCGCGCAGTGGCGGCGCCTTTGTGGTGGGTTTCGGCGGTGTTGTGCGGCGCGAGGCCGTCGTCGAGGGTGCCGACACATTTATCAAAGGTCCATCGCTCCTCGACGTATCGGCCCTCATCCTCAGCTAGAGCCGCATCGATTGTCCCGCGGCTACATTGGATTCAGCATGCGCGCGCGGATCGTACCCGGTAAATCGCGGATGTCTTCAAGCACGTCCTCAGCGTCGTCAACCGTGCCGTCAGCATCCAGAACCACATAGCCGATCGCGGCATCCGTTTGCAGGAATTGGGTCGCGATGTTGACGTTGTGACGCGCGAACACGTCGTTCAGCCGGCGCAATTCGCCCGGCACATTTTGATGCACCTGAATAAATCGGGTGCCATTCGGACGAGTTGGGAGCTGCACCTGCGGAAAGTTGACAGCACCTTGGGTCGTGCCGACATCGGAGAACTCAATCAGTTTTCGCGACACTTCTGCTCCAATGTTCTCCTGCGCTTCTTCCGTCGAGCCTCCGATGTGGGGCGTAAGAATGACGTTTGGGATATTCTGGAGAGGCGAATTAAACGCATCCTTGTTCGAGGCAGGCTCGATTGGGAATACGTCGATGGCAGCACCTGCCAAGTGGCCCGATTTCAAATGCGCAGCTAACGCGTCGAGATTAACAACAGTGCCGCGCGCGTTGTTGATCAGGAATGCGCCTGGCTTCATGCGCGCCAGCTGATTGTCTCCGATCATGTTATGGGTATCGGGCGTTTCCGGCACATGCAGGGAGACGACGTCGGCGCGTGCCAGCAAATCGCTGAGGCTGTCTGTTGGCTCGACGTTGCCGTGGCGCAGCTTGTCGCGCAGGTCGAAATAGATGACGCGCATGCCCATCGCTTCGGCAAGATTGGAGAGCTGCGAACCGATGTTGCCGTAGCCGACAATGCCGAGTGTCTTGCCGCGAACTTCGTGTGCACCAACGGCGTTTTTGTGCCATTCGCCCTGATGGGCGCCAACAGACTTCGGGAAGATGCCGCGCATCAGCATAACGATCTCGGCAATCGTCAATTCGGCAACGCTCCGGGTATTTGAAAAAGGCGCGTTGAAAACCGGTACGCCTTTGCGATTTGCTGCGTCGAGTGCAACCTGATTGGTTCCGACCGAAAAACACCCGACCGCGATCAGCCGGTCTGTTGCGGCGATCACGGCTGGCGTCAAGTCTGTGCGCGAGCGGATGCCGAGGATGCGGACGTCCTGCAAGGCTGCGATCAATTCTGGCCCTTGCAATGCCTTTGGCAAGCGGACGACGTCGCGATAACCGCTGACCTCGAAAACGGACGCCGCCGAATCGGAGATCCCTTCAAGCAAAAGGACTTTGATTTTGTCCTTGGGCATCGATGGATTGCGAATTTTCGTCATCGGAGAAAGAGTACCGGGTTTGTTGAGCATGCAATGGGACTTGCGCGAAGTCGCGCTCAAGATCAATTCTCCAAAAGGTCCTTGCACCAAAGTTGTGCTGCGATTGCCAGCTAAATCACCTTTCCCGGGTTCAAAATGCCCTTTGGATCGAGCGCTTTCTTGATCGCGCGCATCATGTCGAGTTCGATTTTACTCTTGAACAACGTTAACTCCTCGCGCTTCAACTGGCCGATGCCGTGTTCGGCGGAAATTGAACCGCTCATATCGGCGACCAGTGTGTGCACCGCGCGCGACATGGCTTGCCAATAGCTGAGGTACTTTGCGCGGTCCATGCCCACGGGCTGTGAGACGTTGTAGTGGATGTTGCCATCTCCAAAGTGCCCGAACGGAACGGGTCGCGCACCAGGGCACACGCTTTCAACGATGGGCCGCGCGCGCTCTAAAAACTCCGGAATTCGCGCAACCGGCACCGAAATGTCGTGCTTGATACTGCCGCCCGCCGGCTTTTGTGCTTCGGACAAACTCTCGCGCAGTTTCCAGAAATCTTTCGATTGCTGCAGCGATCCCGCTATCGCCGCATCCAAGATCAGCCCATCATCGCTCGCCTTGACGAGCAGCGCTTCCATTTGAGCCGATGCGCGCCCGCCAAACTCTCCGCTCGATATTTCAAGTAAAGCGTACCAAGGATGCGCCGCCGCAAAGGGATTGCGGGTTCCCGGCATATGCGACGTGACAAACTGCATGCCAAGCTGCGGCCAAAATTCGAACGCGTTCAGGCTTGCGCCCGCGTGCGACTCTGTAAGCCGGAACAAGGCTAGTGCCGCTTCCGGATTTTCGAACGCCACAACGGCTGTTGCCTGTTCCGCCGGGCGGGGCAGCATCTTCAACGTCGCCGCCGTAATCACGCCAAGCGTGCCTTCGGACCCGATGAACAGATCGCGCAGATCGTAACCTGAGTTGTCTTTTTTCAGCGCGCGCAGACCATCCCAGATCGCGCCATTGGCGAGTACAACTTCGAGCCCGAGCGCGAGATTGCGCGCGGTGCCGTAGGCCAGTACGGCCACGCCGCCAGCGTTCGCACCCAGCACGCCGCCGATCTGGCAACTGCCTTCAGACGCCAGGCTCAATGGGAACAGCCGGCCGGCTTTTTCAGCGATCGCCTGAGCTTCAGCAAGCGTGACGCCTGCTTCGAGCAACATCATTCCGCCGGCCGCATCGACGCCGCGCACTTTTTTCAGCCGCGAGACCGACAACACGATTTCGTCGCCCCGCGCTGATGGAATTTGCCCGCCGACAAGTCCGGTGTTGCCGGCTTGCGGAACAATTGCTACGCCCTCGGCATTTGCCAGTGCGAGAATGCGCGAAACTTCCTCCGTTGAGCCGGGCCGCAGCACCACCGGCGTTTTGCCTACATAGAGATCGCGCCACTCGCGCAAGTACGCCGCTTGGTCTTCTTCGCGCACGAGGGCATTCGCCGCGCCAACGATTTCGGCGAAACGCAAAATGAGGGCGGGCATCAGGGTCTTTAGCGTCACTTCCGGTGCAGCTCCTTAACCAAGTCAGCTCGGGATCGCCCCCATGAGACCCACTTTGCCACGGCTCGGAGAAGCCGGGGATAAGTTGGAAGGAATAATTATCGCGTAAAGCAAGATGAAATTGTCCCCAAGGCATTCGAATTGACAGACTTTGCCAATTTTTGCCAACATGGGCTTATAAGGATGAACGTCTCTCTTCCAGACCCGATGCGTGTGTAGGTCGAAAATTAGATTAAGACCGGCCGCTATGCCAACGCCAGCGACTAGATGCGCGATCTCATACGCCGGGATCAGGAAGCCAAAGACACATTGATTGGTGCACTCGAAAATGGGCTGGCAAGCGGCGTTAATCGGCGCACGCTCGATGTAGTGTGGAAATCCGCAAAGGCGCGCGCGAAGAAGCATGGGTAAGTATCGCCTTACGGACCGGTCGGGTACCTCGAATAGCGCACGGAAATTTCAATGACACTTGTGCTCTATCCCAACATTTTGGATTCGTGTAGTTTTAGGGAACCTCTGACTAACTGCCGGACTATGGCACACTGATCTCGATGATTCGAGGGGGTGTCCGATGGCAGAGAACCAGCTGAGTTTTTCGTCACTCGATTACGCGTCGAAGAAAAAGACGACGAAGCGCGAGGTT
>JANOKW010000253.1:0-4630 GCA_031419475.1 Hyphomicrobium sp.
CCGCCCCAGCCGTCACCACGGTGACGGCGGCGCTCGAAATTGGTGTCATCCTCATCGTCATCGCGCTGAGCATGGCGGGGCGCGGGCTTGTCGTAGCTGTAATTGTAGTCCCTGTTGGAATTATAGGTCCGGTGGCTGTTGGAAAGATCAGCGGCGCTGACGCTGGTAGAGCTGGTACCAGTTAAAATCAATGCGGCTGCAGCGAGGGCGGAAAAGACTGTTGTGCGGGTCATCGGTTTACTCCTTGGGCTCGGAATCGGGGATGGGGGACCGTCCGATCTTGAGAGCCAAGGTTAAAGGCTCGTCACTGAGCCCGCCCTGAATAGCTTCGTCATCTCGTATTCATCAAGATGGCGAGCGGGAGGCCGCAAATGGGGAGAGGGCCCCACACTCTGTCGAGTATGAGGCCCTGATAGGGAGAGAGTTAGCTTGGGAGGCGGGAGGCTCAGTGGGAGGGAGGCCCAACTTGAGTTGATTTCTGCATATCAGCACCGGCATTCGACTTAGGAACCATAATGAGTGATGCCAGAAGCATCATGCTCGCCATCGCGAAACAAGCCACCATGCTCACCCGGGTCAAGTTCCAGGCTCGCGTCGCGTCAAGTCTTGCGGCTTCCAGGTCCATATCAAGCTCGGGTCGGATCGCAGTCATCGGCTCAAGTAATGCCAAACTAACGCATAACCGGTTGTTAGTCTATTCAGACGCTCCAGCATGATTAATGTTAAAATCTCTAATTTAACGAAGTCTTCACATGTATTAATTTCAGACGTTTCAGTTTCCATCTGTGGTGTTTTGAAGACTCGTCAGTGTTTGACTTGGCGCGATCGGATCGAGGTCGAGTTTCAGTTCGATAAGCGCAGGTTTGGTGCCAGCCAATGCCCGAGCTAGCGCGGAGCGGAATTCGCTCATTGAGGCCGCCAGAAATCCCGAGACACCCATTGCCTCCGCAAGCGCGACGAAATCCGGGTTGACCAAAGTGGTTGCAGTTATGCGTCCAGGGTAGCGGCGTTCTTGGTGCATACGAATGGTGCCGAGCGTGCCGTTGTTGGCAACTATGACGACGATGGGCAGTTCAAATTGCACGGCGGTCGCCAATTCCTGGCCGGTCATTTGGAAACAGCCGTCTCCGGCGAGCGCGACCACGACACGGTCTGGATGGCACAGCTTTGCCGCGATGGCGGCTGGCACGCCGTAGCCCATCGAGCCTGCAACAGGGGCCAACTGCGATGGATAGCTCTTGTAGACGAAGTAGCGGTGAAGGAACGCGGCGTAGTTGCCCGCACCATTCGTGATGAAGGCACTATCGGGGAGTTCCCGCGACAATTCCGCGATGACCTCGTCGAGGCGCAATTCGTGGGGCGCCGATGGTGCTTGCAATTTTAGTGTTGCTTCGTAAGCGAGGCGTAGATCGCGCCGCCAGATCGGCCAAGGGGGCCTTTTCCCCGGGATCGCCATTGCGCTTAATGCATTGGCGGTTTCAATTGGACAGGCTGATATTGCTAGCGCTGCTACGAATGGGCAATCGGGCGAACCTGCGTCCGCTGCTATGTGCACGATCCGTTGTGCGGTATTTTCAGGCTTCAGCAGAGTGAAACCCTGCGTTGAAACGTCTCCCAAGCATTGGCCAAAAACGATAATCAGGTCGCTTGCACGGATGCCGGTTGCAAGTTGCGAGTTGATCGACAGTCCAAGATGTCCGACGTAGCAGCGGTGCCGGTTATCGATTGCGTCCTGGCGGCGGAAGGACGTCGCGACAGGCAGATCGAAGCGTTCGGAGAACCGTGTCAGCGCAGCACTTGCGCTCGCGCTCCACATCGCACTGCCAGCAATGACAAAGGGCCTCTCGGCATAGGCAAGGTAAGTCCTGAGCTGATCGAGTTGTTCGCGGAGCGGCTCAATAGGTGCGACGTCTTTTTTAGCTGTTGGGGCGAAATCGACCTCTTGGCAAAGCACATCCTCGGGCAAGCCCAAGACTACGGGACCCGGGCTGCCTGACGTTGCTGCATCAATCGCGTCGTGAAGCATCCTTTGGAGGTCAGTCGCATTGGTGGCGACCGCACAGGATTTCGTGACGGAACCGAAAACGGCCTTGAGATCGATCGCTTGAAAAGCAGGAAGGCCGTTCAAGGCGCTGGGCGGAAGTCCAACCAGCAACAGCATCGGCGTTTGGTCTTGGTGGGCGATGTAGACGCCAGCGAGGGCATTGGCTGCACCTGGTCCGCGTGTGACGAGCGCGACGCCGGGACGTCCGGTAAGTTTGCCCGTTGCCTCGGCCATCATCGCAGCACCAGCTTCGTTGCGCGTTGTAATGGGTTGCACGCGCGGGTTCGCATGCATGGCATCGAGTGCAGCCAGAAAACTTTCGCCCGGGACTGTGAAGATGTGACGGATGCCTTGGCCGGCCAAGGTGTCGATCAGAATTTGTCCACCGGTACGCATGGGCACTATAGGGGGCACTGCTTTTTGAACTCTTATACGTCTTGCTGTCTCCACAGGTTTTAAGCACCTCACAATGCTCCGGATAGGACAAAGCGTAATTTGGGTTAGCCCGGACCATATTTGGGTTAGCTGGATCATTTGTGGCTGTTGGAAGCCGTGGATCAAGGCTGCAAAGGGCTGGCGGGATATATCGCCCGGCCTAGTATCCCGGCTTCTTTAACGCCGAGACCCGCAAGGCACTCGTTGCCATCGCTCAACACCGACAAGAACAGGGCGCCCGTCCCAAAACGCCGGAAAACCGTGGTGCAGCGGGGGTCTAGGCTATTGCCTGTACCGCCGTTATGGTGCCGCCCCGGGGTGCCTAAATGCGCCGCCCGGCGGCGAATTGGCGGCTGGCGATCATGAAACGGGGTTCTTATGACGGCGGCTGTTTTTTGTGTCCGGCTTTGGCGATTGGTGACGATCCTTGCGGCACTGTGCGTGCTCAGTGCTCTGCCGGTGCTGACGGCTTATGCTGCTGCCAATCCGGCGACAGTGCCGGAGGCCGCACCCGCCGCTGGTGCAACGACTGTGCCTGCGACGCCTCCCGTCGCTACTCCGGCAATGCCAGCAGCCGCTGCCAATGCTGTGCCGCCGCGGCCGGAGGATCCCCGCGCCGCCAAAGTCTATTCAGTGCTCGAAACGCACTGTGCCCGCTGCCACCAAACCGGCAGGATAATTGGGAAGCCCGTGGCGGCTGGCGGTATTGCCAATATTCTCGCTATCGCCGACGTGGCCAGTAATCCAACTCTGGTCAACCCTGGCTCACCGGATGCATCAACACTCTACGAGGTGCTGCGAAGCCGGCATGGATCCATCGACGTATTCACAAACGATGGGCTGGAACCTGGACCCGACGATCTTGAAACGGTCAGAGAGTGGATCAGAGAGCTTCCCGGTGCCTCACGTGAGTGCGCGGCAAGGCCGCCTGTCAAGGCCGCAGCGGTGGAGGCCCTGATTGAAGAGGCGTTGCGCGTCGAGCGCGATGGAGCCAAAGACCTGCGCTTCATCTCGTTGGCAAATTTGTACAACGCCTGCGTTGCCAGTGAAGAGCTCGCGGCCTACCGGCAGGCGGTCACAAAGTTGATGAACAGCCTGTCTTGGACGCAATCGCCGCAAAAGCTAACGCCCCTTGACGCGAATGGCACTGTTCTCGCTTTTCGCCTCGCCGAGTTTGGCTGGGTCGCCGGGCACTGGGATGTCATTGAACAGAAGTATCCGAAAGCGTTTATCGTCCCGTTGTCGGACAAGACCAAATCTGCGGCGGGTTCCGCCAACCCAGTCGTTCGCGCGGATTGGCTGGCCGACGCTGTTGGGAATCTGCAGCTCTACTATCAGCTCGTCGGGATGCCGCCCAAGCTCTATGAACTTGCGAAAATGAATGCCGTCGACATCGATTACAACCTACGGATTTCGCGCGCGCGCAGAGCGGTGGTTCGCGACAGCGCGATAACGCACGGCAATCGGCTCGCTGAACGTCATCCCGGTGCACGCGGCGGGTTTTGGCTAATTTACGATTTTGCAACGAGCACTGGCGACCAGGATTTGTTCGAGCACCCACTCGGGCCGAAATCGTCGCCGCAGGTGAAGGCGCCATTTAAGCACGACAATGTCCGATCGCTTTTTGCATTGCCGAACGGCTTCAACGCATTTGCGCTCTATGACGCGGGTGGCAGCCGAATTGACCGGATTTTGCCAGGCGTCGAAAAACCAATTTATGCAGACGCGAACGGGCGGGAACTTGGACTACGCTCAAGCGGCAATTGCTTTAGCTGCCACAACGATGGCTTATGGCCCGTACGCGATGCGTACCGCGCGCGCTCCAACGCGGTGTCAGCCGTGATCAAAAAGGACATGCACGAAACGGCGCTGCAGCTCTCCGGTATCGATAGCGAAATGCAGCTGTTACAGGACGGCGATAACGAGCGATACAGGAACGCTTTGCGGGCAGCCGGCATCGATCCCGAACTCAAAGTAAATGGCGAAGAAATCATAAGCGCTCTTGCCCGGAGGTACCGGTTGTCCGTCGATCTTGCCGGGGCAGCAATTGAACTTGGGCTCGAGCGCGAGACCTTTGAGGCGGCATTGGCGAAAGCGGCGGGGCCGGCCGGAGCACTCGCGCGCCGCATCCAACATGGCCGGTTGCCGAGA
>JANOKW010000254.1:0-1967 GCA_031419475.1 Hyphomicrobium sp.
CAAGGTCAACATAAGAGAATAACGAGCCTGAGTTCTGATCCGATCCGCGCATCGAAGCCCCCTTGCATTCCAAAGGGCAACGGAATCATATTCGCGAACCCTTGTCAGCAGGCGAGAAGTTCAACAGCCTGCTAGAGCATCTTTATCGGACCGGTGGACTGCATCAGCGATTTCTTCCGGTCCGATGATGCTCTAGCAAACAAGCTGTCACAACGAGGTACTCGTTCAAACTGAAGACTTGCACAAAAGCCTGTACGATCAGGCATCGAGCCGGATGACCCCTTGCCGGCCGGCCAGCCCAGCCAGAGTATCGAAGCGCCGGCGCAGGCGCTCGCCATCTAGTCCGGAGTAGCTCTTTGGGATTCGGAGGACTAGCTTGCCTCCTTCGTGCGACAAAGGCGTCTCGTCGATGACCCCGGCCATTCCGATCGACAGCATGTGAGCTACGCGGATCGCAGCGCCCGTGATGCGCGCCCGCTTCAGCGCGCGCTTGGTGACCAGTGCCTTCAGTCTTTCTGTCAGCGACTCCGCGCTGATTTCTCCGGACTCATGGCGGTAAAAAACAGACAGCGCCAGGAATATCCGTTCCGCGTGATCGACGCCGCCAAGGCCCGCGTGGGCGATGGTGTTGAGGCTCTGCTCTCCGCGATAGTCGGGGTGCGCGCGCCAACCAACGTCCGACAGCAGACAAGCCGCATGGCGCAGGCGCCGCTCATCGGCGCTCTCGGCTAATTCCGGATCATCGAACAGTTGATCGGTCCACCGGCAGAGCTCTTGAGCATGCTCAACAGAGCGCGAACGCAGCGCAGAATAATCTTCGCAGAAACTCAGGAGCGGATCGCGATGCCGCTCTATGTCCGGCAACTGATTGTAGATCAGGCCTTCTCGAATTCCGAAAACCGAGAACACCACCGATCCAGGTTGCATGCGCCGGATGAGACGCTCCAATACGAGTGCGCCGTAGGGTAACACTTCGCGACGGGCGCGCGCCACATCACCCATGCCCGGCATGTCCTGCCCTTTCTTACTTCTGCGCAACGCTTCGCAAAACTCCAGGGCGTCGCGCGCCGACAGCCGGTAACCGTGCATGACCCGCAGCGGGTACTGTTTCGATGCCATGTGGAGTTTAGCAAGCACACGCCACGTTCCGCCGACGGCATAAAAATCCCGGCCCTTGCCCTGTTGCAGCCACGGCAACCCCGCGATGGCCGCGTCGATCACATCCGTGGCTTTATCGAGTTTGTTGCCGGTCGTGTCGATCAATCGCAATCCGCCAAGAGGCAGGGTGACGGCATCGTTCGAAATTTCGCCTGCTATATCGATCAACTCGAGACTGCCGCCGCCCAGGTCTCCGGCAACACCATCGGGATTGACGAAACCCATCATGATGCCCATCGCGGCTAATTGCGCTTCCTTGGCACCCGACAGAACTTCGATATGGCACGCCGCCGCCGCTTCTCCCCAGGCGATGAAGTCCTTGCCGTTGGTCGCGTCGCGCACGGCAGCCGTTGCAATCGCCCGCACGTTCTTGACGCGCAGCACCCGCAGAATTGTCTTGAACCGGACAAGGGCTTGAATGGCCCGCTCGACGGCCTCGCTCCCCAAACTTCCTGTTGTCGCAACGGAGCGGCCCAGGCCGCACAGCACCTTTTCATTGAAGACAGGAGTGAGCGAGCGCACCGCGCCCTCATAGACGACAAGGCGCACGGAGTTCGAACCGATGTCAATGACCGCAATCGGTTCCAGTTCGGACTGGCGATCACTCGCTCCGATGAGTTCCTTAAGCCGTGTCAACAGGTTCTCCCTCACCCTCAGTTAGTCTGACGAAAACGCGGCGGGAAATTCTCTTTCAGTGCTTCTCCGCTCCCACTGTGCATAATTGGGGATATGAGTGTGGAAAAAGTTGACGGCGCCTAGGAAGCTTTGCATTTGCCTCTGGTTTGCTGGGAAGATCATATTGGATATTG
>JANOKW010000255.1:0-2658 GCA_031419475.1 Hyphomicrobium sp.
GCGTATTCGAAGGATACAAAGACATCTGCGATGCGTGCTGCGACGCTTGGAACAAGCTCATCGCCGAAACCGGCCGCATCGCTTCCATCGGTACCCGCGATTGGGTCCTCACAGGTCAGCATCAATGAAGGTTGGTATAATAAGAACGGCGCGCAAGTGTTCGCGCTGCTCGCGCTCGCCAATTTATTCCTTGCACGCAGGAAGCTCGCGCCCGCGTGAGGCCGGAGGTGCGAAAGCTTCCCTGCGAGCGTGCGTGCCGGAGCAAAAACGCCTGCCGCTGACGAAAAAACATCGCCACAGCCCGCCAATCGTCAAACACAAGCGTTGCTCAGAGGTTCCCTAAGTTGCGATCTTCGGTTATGCCGCCTGGCATTCTTCGTAGTCGATTGGCCGAGTGAAACGGGAAAGTTCTGTAATTGGCTTCGGCTTACTGAAAAAGTATCCTTGCATTTCGCTGCAACCCTCTGCGCGAACGATGTCCAACTGCTCCGCGGTTTCAATACCTTCTGCGGTTATCGACATCCCTAGGACCTTTGCGAGAGCAATGATCGTTCTCAAGATCGATCTCGCTTCGAGGCTTGTTGTGAGATCGTTAATGAACGAGCGATCGATTTTGATCTTGTTGAAGGGGAATCTCCGCAAACAACCCAATGAGGAATGTCCGGTGCCGAAGTCGTCCATCGCGATTTCGACACCTATCGAGCGCATGCCCTCGAGCACTTGCAGCGCCATATCGGCGTCCTTCATGACGGCCGTTTCAGTAATCTCCAATTGCAGCCGTCCAGGGGATAGCCCGGTTTCGGCAAAGACTGCGATAACGGTCTCGACGATGCCGGGGCTCATCAGCTGAACTCGCGACAAGTTCACTGCGACGGTCAGCGGCTTGGCCCACGCCGCCGCGTCCCTGCACGCCTGCTTTAAGACCCATTGCCCGATGGGAATAATGAGGCCGGTCTCTTCAGCGAGGGGGATGAAATCAGCGGGCGAAACCATACCGCGCTCTTCGTGATTCCAGCGTATCAATGCCTCGAAACCGCTGACCTCGTTGGTCTCGAGATTGACCAGCGGCTGATAGTGTAGCGTAAAGCCGTTTTCCGAGACCGCTGTGCGCAAGTCTTGTTCGAGTTTTTGTCGCGCATGCATTCGCGTATCCATCTCCGCTTCGAAAAAGCGATGCGTTCCCCGGCCCTCAGCCTTGGCTTTGTACAAGGCAAGATCCGCGCACTTCAGAAGATCGGACGTGGTCTCCGCGTCGTGGGGGGCTGTTGCTATGCCAATACTGGTCCCAATCCTGATCTGTTTGCCGTCTATCATGACCGGCGCACTCATCAAATCGACGATGCGTCGCGCCACGACGCCGACACCTTCAGGCTGTTTTGCGCCCACCAGGAGTATCGCGAATTCGTCTCCGCCCAACCGCGCGATCGTGTCTGTCTCTCTCAAGCCGACACGTAGCCTGTCAGCGACAATTTTCAACAGCTCATCCCCTGTGGCATGGCCAAAGGTATCGTTGACGCTCTTGAAGTGATCGAGGTCGAGAAACAAGACCGCCGCCTCCTCACCCCGCCGGACTCGCGTCAAGGTAAGCTCAATACGATCGTGAAGCAGCGCCCGGTTGGCCAGCCCGGTCAATGCGTCGTGATGGGCCAGAAATGCTAGGCGTTTCTCGATGCTTCGGCTCTCGGTGATATCTTCTTGGGTCGTAACCCAGCCGCCGCAAGATAGAGGCCTTTGCGTAATCGCGACTGAACGGCCATTGTTCAGATGATGAATGCTGCAACTATGAGACGTGACAGGTGTTAGCCGCTCGGCGAGGTATTGCTGCGGATTCTCCCCAGCAAAAATGCCGTTTGCTATGCGAAGCTCGACGACTTGTCTCAGGGTCATGCCCGGTAACACTTGATCGGGCTTGAGACCATAGACAAGTGCAAATGCATCATTGCGGATCACCACCCGTCCCTGGGCATCATACATGCACAGCCCCTGTGACATGTTGTTGACAGCTATATCAAGCTGTTCCTTACTCTCGCGGAGTTCCTTTGCCAATTCGTCGCTTGACTGGATCTGGATGTCCAGCCCGTGCTGCAGGCGCTGCTGCTCGGCGAACGCGTTGGCGGCCGGAAGCGCAGAGTAAAACGCCACAAGAATGAATATTTGCACAATCAGGATCCGCTCCGAGAGCTGACTGCCGGCGCCGAGAGTTGCGGGCCCAAAACCCGCGAAGGTGCAAACGAACGCGACGAATCCGGTCGCGAGTACGGCCGCGGCCGTATACGATGGACCGAGACGGAATGCGATCCTCACGATGATCGCCGGAATGAGGAATAAGAGCGGATAGCTATTTTGGTAGAATACCAGCGTGTCTGTGGCAGAAAGAGTAAGGAAAAGGCCTGCGATTTCCGTTTTCGATCTCATCTGCCGTGCCCACTCGTCTTTGTCAACGAGCAGAAGCAATGCTGGGATCACGATGAGAAGGCCGAGCGCGTCGGCAAAATACCATGTCTTGAGGACGGTTAGAAAGTCGGCTCCGTACGCCGTATTAATCACCGCCGCTCCAGCAATCGATGGCAAAATTGGTCCGAAAAATCCGGCGATAAGGCAAAATCGCAGCAAGCTGCGGCCGTAAGTAAAATTCAACGCATCGGGACAAAACCGTTG
>JANOKW010000256.1:0-2595 GCA_031419475.1 Hyphomicrobium sp.
GTTGCCGGGAGGAGGCAATGATCAACAGATTTTTGACCATATCCAAGAATCTGCCTCTGGGGGGACAAGTTTGGGCTCGAAAGCTTCGGGTTCATTCACTGTTCGCGGGATAAAACGGAGCCACAAAAAGGGTGGCTTGCGGCCAATGTGCCGATCCAGGGGTATTGCGTATGAGTGCCGAAATTATCCAGTTCGCCGATGTCCGAGTTCGCCGTTCGCCGGTCAGGGCTGTGATGCCTGTCCAGGCTAGCGAGATTGATACTGGAACCCGTTTCCATTTTTGGACCGGAGCGACCGGCAAGCGCTACGTCCACACCGTCTATAGTCTGTTCGATTGCCCGCCCATTGGCGTTGCCAACTACGTTCTCGTGCGCCGCGAGAGCAAGACACAACGCACGGTGCTGGCCATTGGCCGCCTGACGAGCGAGACGTCCTCGCTCAATCTTGCTGAGATCCGCCAGCGCGGCGCCACGCTTGGTGCTGATGAAGTTCACATTCACTTGCTGGCAACGTCGGCGAACGAAAGCCAAGCGGTTGAAGTCGATCTCAGAACCGCGCAGTTTGCGGCCCTGTCCAACTAGAGCAATCGGAACGATCAGCTCTGCGTGCTGCTGGGCGGGGCCCGGCGGCCGAAGTCCGGCACGGCGGTATCTTGTCCCGCCTGAATAATGCCGCGGCGCAAGGTGCGCGCCTCGCCAAAAAGCTTCTCCAGCGTTTCGCCGTCGCCAAAACGGATGGCACGCTGCAGCGTCACGAGGTCTTCGGAAAATCGCCCGAGCATTTCGAGCACGGCGTCCTTGTTGTTGAGGAACACGTCGCGCCACATGACCGGGTCGGAGGCGGCAATGCGGGTAAAATCGCGGAAGCCACCGGCCGAGAATTTGATGACTTCACTATCGGTCACCCGCGCCAGATGTGCGGCGGTATTGACGATATTAAAGGCGATGAGATGTGGCACATGCGAGGTGATGGCCAGCACGAGGTCATGATGATCGGCCGCCATGATCTCGACCTTGGAGCCAAGCTTTTGCCAAAAGGTCTCGAGCTGCGCGACGGCCATGCGGTCGGCGTCCACGTCTGGCGTTAATATACACCAGCGGCCGTCGAAGAGTTCGGCAAAGCCCGATTCCGGTCCCGATTGCTCCGTTCCCGCGATCGGATGGCCCGGGATAAAGTGCACTGCCTTCGGCACGAACGGCGCGACATCGCGCACGACGGCAGCTTTCACCGAGCCGACGTCGGTGAGAATAGCGCCGACTTTAAGATGCGGGCCAATCTGTTCGGCAATCTTGCCGTAGACGCCAACGGGCGCGCACAGGATCACGAGATCGGCGCCTTTGACGGCGTCCGCCGCATTGTCAAAGACCTTGCTCACAAGACCGAGTTCCAAGGCTTTCGCGCGCGTTGCAGGCGTTGCAGACGAGCCAACGATCTCGCCGGCGAGCCCCGCGCGGCGCGCGGCGTGACTGATGGATGAGCCGATGAGGCCGATGCCGATGAGCGCGATACGCTCGAACATGAATTTGCTCGTCGCCGTGCTCATGCCTTCGCCCCGCTCATGTAGTCCTGCAGCGCTGCAATAGCGCGTTGGTTGTCATCGCCCGAACCGATGGTCATACGCAGCGCATTGGGCAAACCATAGGCGCCCACTTTGCGCACGATGACGCCCTTGGATTTCAGATATTCATCGGCCCCCGCCGCCGACTTTCCCGCTTGCGAGGGGAAGTGAAAGAGCACGAAATTGGCGACGCTTGGCGTGACGTCGAAGCCGAGGCCGCTCAATTTCGCCGAAACCCAGGGCAGCCATTCGTCGTTGTGACTTTTGGCTTTGTCCATGTGGGCCGCGTCGTCCATGGCAGCAGCACCGGCGGCGATCGAGGGCGACGACAAATTAAACGGTCCGCGAATGCGATTTAAGACATCTGCCACGCTAGCTGGGCAATAGGCCCAGCCGATGCGTAACGCGGCAAGGCCGTGGATTTTCGAGAACGTGCGCGTCATCACCGTGTTCGACGTCGCCGCCACCAATTCAAGGCCAGCTTCATAATCGTCGTTGCTGACATACTCGGCGTAGGCCGCATCGAGGACTAGGAGAGCGCTCTCCGGCAAGCCGGAGCGCAGGCGGCGTACTTCGTCGAAGGGAATGTAAGTTCCCGTTGGATTGTTGGGATTGGCTATAAACACCACGCGCGTGCGGTCGGTGACGCGGGCCAGGATGGCATCGACGTCTGTGGTCAAATTCTTTTCCGGCGCAATGACGGGCGTGGCGCCGTTGGTGAGAATGGCAATGCGGTACACGAGAAAGCCGTGCGCCGTGTAAATTGCTTCGTCGCCGGGCCCGAGATAGCCGCGCGCCAGCAACGCCAAGATCTCGTCGGAGCCTGCGCCGCAGACAATGCGGGCCGCGTCAATGCCATAGCAGCGCGAGATAGCGCTGCGCAAAAGGGTTGATTGCCCGTCCGGGTAGCGCTCAAGGCCGGCCGCCGCTGATGTGTAGGCGGCAATGGCTGCCGGACTAGGTCCGAGCGGCGTTTCGTTTGATGAAAGCTTGGCCGACCTGACGCCGCCGGGCACCTTGCTTTCACCCGGCACATA
>JANOKW010000257.1:0-2966 GCA_031419475.1 Hyphomicrobium sp.
AAGTGATTGAGATCCGAGCTGTAGGCTGCAAACAGCACGAGAGCGCCGAGACCAGCCGAGCCGATAGCGTAGCCCTTGGTCACAGCTTTCGTGGTGTTGACAACCGCGTCGAGTGCGTCGGTCGAACGGCGCACTTCTTTCGGAAGACCCGCCATTTCGGCAATACCGCCGGCGTTGTCGGTCACGGGACCGAAAGCGTCGAGTGCAACGATCATGCCGGCAAGACCGAGCATGGTTGTCGTTGCGATCGCGGTACCGTAGAGGCCAGCGAGGTTGTAAGTCATCAAGATGCCAACCACGATGGCCAGCGTCGGCAGGGCACAGGCTTCAAGCGAAACAGCGAGACCCTGAATGACGTTGGTGCCGTGGCCGGTAACCGACGCCTGGCTGATCGAACGCACCGGGCGATAGCCGATACCTGTATAATATTCGGTGATCCAGACTATCAATCCGGTCAGCGCCAGACCAACAAGACCGGACAGGAACAAATTCCAACCGGTGATCACGAGGTCGCCGACTTTGCCGACTTCACCAAAGCCGATGACGTAGCTGGTCGCAGCATAAAGTCCGGCGATCGACAACACGCCGGACGCGATCACGCCGCGATAAAGCGCGCCCATAATCGAGCCATTGGAGCCCAGCTTCACGAAGTACGTGCCGATGATCGACGTCACGATGCACGCCGCGCAGATCGCCAGCGGATAAACCATAAGAGCTGGGAGGTTCGGAGCGCCTGCGAAGAAGATGGCTGACAGAACCATGGTCGCAACAACTGTCACGGCGTAGGTTTCAAACAAGTCGGCGGCCATACCGGCGCAATCGCCGACGTTGTCGCCGACGTTGTCGGCAATGGTTGCAGGGTTGCGCGGATCGTCTTCCGGAATTCCGGCTTCGACTTTACCGACGAGATCGGCGCCGACGTCTGCGCCTTTCGTGAAAATACCACCGCCGAGACGGGCGAAGATCGAGATGAGAGACGCGCCAAAGCCGAGCGATACGAGCGCGTCGACAACTGTGCGGCTGCCCGATTCATGGCCAAGACCCGCCGTCAGCACCGAGTAATAAACCGCGACGCCAAGCAGCGCGAGACCCGCAACCAGCATTCCGGTGATGGCGCCTGCTTTGAATGCGATATCGAGACCCTTAGCCAGCGAGACAGTCGCTGCCTGAGCTGTGCGCACGTTCGCGCGAACCGACACGTTCATGCCGATGTATCCGGCGAGACCCGACAAAACCGCGCCAATGGCAAAGCCAATGGCTTGCAGCGGTCCGAGCAGCGCCCATGCGAGGAGGAAGATAACCGCGCCGACCATGGCAATCGTGCGGTACTGGCGATTGAGGTAGGCCTGTGCGCCTTCGCGAATGGCACCAGCGATTTCCTGCATACGGGCGTTGCCCGCGTCGGCCTTCATCACGGCATTTGACGTTACGTATGCGTACAGGATGGATAGCGCCCCGCAGGCGATAATCCCCCAAAGAATATTGGTCATTTCGAGGTCCCTTTTGGCCCGAGTGTTTTCCGGATACAGACAGGCAGACTAAATTCCCCTTGCCGCCCGTCCCGCCCGCCTTTTTGTGTTCGAAAAGGAGAGAGTCGCGGCGGACCATGCCAAAACTGAACCCGCGTTGCAACATGGGCACAACCGTCTTTTAGTGCAGAACGAAAAGACCCGGTGCGCGCAAAGCACACTGGCTTCGCCTCTATACATCTAAAGGGTGCGGCAACCTGACCGCTTAGGTCATCGTCGGCCTAGTTCAGGTCTAGTTCAGGCCTAGTTCAGGCCTAGTTCGGCGGCCGGGACCGCTCTACACAAACGCTTGCCCGAATAAACGCACTGGAGAGTCCCTTGCAGATCGACCGTATTCTCAACGACGCTGCAAGCTCTGCAGTCGTCAAGAACCTCGCAACGGCTTTCGGCGTTGACCCAGTGCGTGCAACGCCCGCGATCGAATTTATGTTCCAAGCGCTGACCGACCGGATTGAGCGCAATACGCTTTCGCGCGGCGGCGTCGCTGACGTCGTCGATCTGCTCGGCAAGTCCAACATTGGCCGCGCCCTTAGCGATCCGCAGGGCCTTGCTTCGCCCCAAGTCGCCAACGCCGGCAACACCGTGCTCGACGTTCTCTATGGCAGCAAGCATGCGAGCCGTGGCATCGCCGCGCGCGCCGCAGCGCAGACAGGACTCAATGAGGACGTTGTAAAAAGAATGCTGCCCGTAGTGGCGAGCCTGTTGATCGGCGTTTTACAAAGCAAAGCGCAAGGTCAGATCGCAGAGCGCTTTGGCGGACTTGCCGCGGTATCGGGCAGACGTCCGCTGCTTCTCCCTGGCCAACCATCGCTCAACATCGCGGATAATGCGACGGGCGATTTTGATCTTGATCTTCCCAAAGCATCGGGCGGCTCCGGTGGCGGCATGGGGGGTGCAACGGCTGGCAGTGGTAGTCCGCTTCCAATTCCCGGTGACGATATTCCGGGCATCAACGACGAAACGCCAAGTCGCTTTCCTCAATTGCCCGACGTCATCCGCCGCGGCGGCACGCAAGCGCCTAGCCCAGGCGGCGGTTCGCTTGAGGACATCATCCGCTCGATCCTCGGCAATCTGCTTGGGTTCAAGAACGGCGGCATCATGAGCTGGATCATCAATCTGCTCTTGTCGAAATGGTTCCTTGGATTCGTGATGCGCATTGTCCGGCGCATGTTTACTGGGCGGTAACCGCGCAAGAAAAAACCGGCCACGCCGGACCGGCTTTTGTATTTGATGATTCCAGCCTAGCGGCAGGGGCGCGCTTCGAGCGAGCAATCCCAGCCGCTGCCCGATTGCGAGCACGACATCCTCTTGCCGGCCGCCTTGCCATAGTTCGCCCAAGCCGAGCCATATTCGAAGTCCGTGAACCCCGCCCAAGAGCCGATTGCGGAACGCTCTGCCGCCTGCCGGCTGTTTCCGCTTCCCGAGCCATAGTGTGCG
>JANOKW010000258.1:0-11806 GCA_031419475.1 Hyphomicrobium sp.
AGGTCGCCGAAATTAGCCTCCGAGAGGCCCTTCTGGAATTGAACCCGATTGCGTGCCATGCCACATCTCCTTGCGAAGACGTCAGAAATCGAAGATTCGCGTGGCCAGAAAATGGCTGACTATGGTGCGTAATCAGGTATAATTGAGTCATTCATATCTCGTATATAGAAAAGTAAGTGGCCGAAAACACCGCGCTATTAAGCGCCGCTTTCGCGAATAAGAACCCGCGCAATTTCGCGTCCTATCTGAGCGGCGAAACTTTCGGCCTTTCCTTTGATGTGCGCCACACCCCGAAATCGAGTGTCAGGATTGCCGATAGGCCCTTCGATTTCCAACGTGACGGCATAATGCGCAGCGATCGGCACCAGCTGGTGTTTTGAACCCGGCTGCACAGCAATCTTACCGCCGTTGACAGACGCGAGATCGGCAATTTCAATCTGACGTGCGCCTGCGAGCGATATGTCGCGAAGGCTAATTTGAAACGATTGCCGCAAACCATTCTCCGGAACAAGCCGTCCCTTATCCCCATTTTTCAGCCGCCAGAGATCCTTTTCTGCGACGTATCCGCGAGCCGCAAGCCCACGCTGCCCTCCGATCAAAACAATCATATCCTTTTGCGAAATGGTTCGGCCGGGATGGAGTTCCGAATTGAATTCAATAAGCGTACCGGCAATAGGCGCTTTGATTTCAAGCTCCGACTTTTCTTTCTGAAGTCCTTGGAACTTGGCAGTCAGCACAGCCAATTCCCGGCGGGAAATCGCGCTATTCTCGCGGTCAACGTCATCGGCTGTAAGCCGTGCCAACTTCGCCTTTATACGAGCCATTTCGGTGCGAACGACCCTAATTTCATGTTCCAGATCATCTGACGTCAGAGATACCAACAGAGTGCCGGCCGCCACGGTGGCGCCGCGTTGCGCGTGGACTGCTGAAACTTTTGCTGGCCGGGGCGGATAAACGCGGGCCAATTCGAAAGGTTCGACGACAACGGGTATTTCGACACGGGTGGACCAGGGAAGGACAGCTGCGGCTAAAACCGCGAGCGCCACTCCTGCCGATACAAAAGAGCGCCTTGAACCAACGATAGCCGGTTTCATTTTTCCCCACTCCCTTATCTCTGCTAACACCGGATTGACGAGAAAAACCACGACTTCGACGACGAAAAGGATGACCCCAAGCGCCTTGAAGAAATAGGCGTAAACCAGTGCTGCAATGCCCAAGTACAGAAGAAACCGGTAAATCCACGTTGCCCAAGCATAGGCCGAGAGAGCGAATAATTTGGCGGGCGGCATGTCTTCGGGACATGGTGCCTTTATCGCAAACAATGTCTCCCTGAGCCGCCAGCGGGCAACTGCAAAAGCCCTCGGCTGCAGGTTTGGAATTCCGACTAAATCGGCAAGGATAAAATAACCGTCAAAACGCATAAATGGGCTGAGGTTGATAACGAGGCTCATGAGCAAACTGCTCGTCGCCAGCAGGAACGCCAGACTCTTCAATTTGCCTTCGGGCAAAAAGGACCAAAAAAAAGTAGCCAAGCACGCGATCATAAGCTCGACCGCTATTCCCGCAAAGTCAATCGCCATGCGCTTACGACGCGACGTCAAGCGCCAAGCGTCCGTCACGTCCGTGTACAGCATCGGCGTCATCATCATGAACGCGACGCCCATAGCCGGAACCTGACAGCCGAGCCTCACGGCTGTATAGGCGTGACCGAGCTCATGGAGTCCTTTCACAATAAACAGTATGAGCGCGAACCACATCGCGCCTGATACTGTGAAAAAATGCTGGAACGTGTTGACGAACTGATCCCATTGACGTGACACTAAATAAATTCCAGTCACGCCAAAGCACGCCAGTGCAATGTGGACCCTTCTTTGAAATAGGAACGTGACGGCTGGAAGCGTGGAGACCAAGAATTCTTGGGGTTTCGCCAGTGGAACACGGAAATACAGATAGTTATGCAGTAGCCATTTGGCCCAGCCTTGTTGTGCCCGGCCGCTCTTGCCAGACAAGGACTTCCATTCGCCGTGCAACGGATCGGCGGTCAGGTAGTTGTCATGAGCAAACTTAATGAGCTCGTTGATTGAGTCTATCGACAGCGAGACATTGCGTGTTTCTTCCAGTTCCGTGCGCAAGGCTTCGGCGTCGTTGACGCTGTGCCAAAGCGCAAGCATTTCGACGGTTAATCCGTCGACTTCGATGTATCGGTGCTGAAGCGGATCGTAGATGCGCCAGCTTTGCTCCCCATCCGCATTCTTGCGGCCCGGAATAAGCTTGAGTTCTTCTCTGAGCGCCGGAAGCCGGGCCAGCTTAGCCTCTCCTCCGGCTGCAGGCGTCATAGCCCTGTCCATTGGCGTATTGTCGAATAGGGCCGCCGCAAAAGGTAAAAGAGCAGCGCAACCTTATCGCCATAGATCTGGGCCGTGCCGCGTGCGCCAAGTCTCGGCACCATGCCGCTCTTGCCCTCTGGCTTTGCCACTACGCGAAAACTCAATTGAACACCGTCATTGACGCGTGCCACGTAGTCGGAGCGTACGATCACGCCTTCCGAGCTGCGCAAAGGGTCTGAGTCGAGGAATACTTTAACCCGCGCGCCTTCGCTTAATATAATGGCGTCGGCAATGGGAACATCGATGCGAAATTCGATTTGGGACGGATCAGCGATCTCCAGAAGCCTTTCGCCGACCGCTACGGGTCTCCCGATAAGCTCGTTCTTGCCGGCGAAAACGGCGACACCATCGCGCTCTGCCCGTAAAACCGTTTTGGCCAAGAGATCGCGGGCATAGTCACGCTCCGCAGTCTTTAAACCGAGTTCGGCGCGGACGATGGCCAGTTCATGTTTGCCACGCACATCCGAAAAAGCCATCTGGGTCGTCGTCTTCAACCTTGCTTCCGCAACCAATACCTGGCGTTCCGCAACCTCCAGCCTGTTGCGCAACATGGTATCCGTGAACCGGAGAAGGACATCGCCTTTCTTGACGGCCGCGTTGGTTTCGATTGGAATGGCTTCGATCACACCGTCGATCGTGGCGGCTACAATAAATGGAGACGCGGGGCCCACTTCTGCCGGCGCCAAGGTTGTCAGCGAAACCGGCACAACCGACAGAAATGCAAACAACGACGCCGCAATGGCAGCGGCGCGCTTGCCGGGCTTTAGCCAGGGCAGCACTTTTGCTGAATTGTTCAAGCTCAACCAGGCGTGACCAAAAGTTCCTGCCAGCCGCTCAGCGACCAAACTATCCCTTTCTAACCAAGGAGACTCTCGCGTCAGCAGCATGCCACCAATGACCGCGGCGCTGCGATCGAGGAACGGCACCCACAATGCTTCCGACATGGGATATGTCTTTGCCGATTGGTCCGATTTATCGGAAAATGCCGAAATATTGAACTCCCGCATTTGCTGCGCGCCAAGTTCGGCAGAGACACGCGACATGGTTCGTTCAACCCACTGGATCAAGGGCACCGTTCGATCAACGGTAGCAAGACCTGAGACAGCTGCCACGACGAAGTCGGTTCTGTTGTAACGAAGTACGAAGATTTGCCGTGAACGCGTCAGCTTTCTGCCTTCGTTGGCAATCAACGCCACAAGTTCGTCTTGATTTTTAGCTTCTCGTGCCTCGGCTTCGATGGCTAGCAACTGCAGAAGTGCGGTTTTGTCGTCTCCGCTATGGCCTGGCGCTGGCAGGACGGGCGCTGGCAGGACGGGCGCCGGCAGGACGGGCGCCGGCAGGACGGGCGCCGGCAGGATGGGCGCCGGCAGGATGGGCGCCGGCAGGATGGGCGCCGGCAGGACGGCCTGGCGGCTTTGTTGGGCAATACCCTCGCGCTTTGCCTGCTCGGCCATGTCAGCCCCTCGGCTCGTCGAATTGTGCCGCGCCGCTCATGCCGGATAGGATGCCACTGGCTGCCGCATCGGCATCGAAGAATCCCATAACCTTCACGGTCTGACTGACCGGATCGACGGCTGCTCCAATGCGCGACACGCGAGCGGGAAACGCAGAAAGCGTTTCATCAATCGCGAACACGAAAGTCGTTTCCGGTTTCAGCCACTTGAGCCATTCGGACGGCACGATAAGTTCGATCTCGAGTTTTTGATCTTCGATGATTGTCAGAAACGGTTTGCCGGGGGCCGGCATTTCATGTTCATGAATGCCGAGTTCCGCAATACGCCCGTCGAATGGGGCAACGACCTTGCATTGATCAAGCCGGGCCCGAAGACCGCTTGCGTCCGCTTCGGTCCGCTTCACGCGCGCGCGCGAGATCTCCAGATCCGATTTACCAACGGCCTTGTATTTGTCGAGCGTCACATTGTTTTCCAGCGCCAGTCTCATTTCGAGTGTTTGCGCTTCGGCCGCTGCCAATTCAGCCTGGTGCCGCCGGCAATCAAATTCGATTAGCACGTCGCCTTTGCGGAAGCGGTCGCCTTCCTTGAATTTTGCGGCAGCGACGGAAGCCTGAAAGTCAGTCGAAATAGTTGCCTGCCTTTGCGGCCGTACGACGCCGCGTATCGGGCCCGACGGATCGGCTGGCTCCGCAATGACGCGGCCCTGCGCCGCAAGCAGCGCAAGTCCCGAAAAGGCTCCCACACGAACCTTACTCAGCCACGGCGACTGTCGCTTTGACACGATTTTCTCCCCGCTCAATCCATAGTTTCTGCAGCTGTGCCGTCAGATCGGACACACTCAACTGCGGATCGAGTACGTCCGAATAAGGGTCAAGTCCCATCGACGCGAAGAGATTTGCGTAGGCATTTTGCAGACTTGCGAATGCAATGTCGTGCTTGACCTCTGCAACGAGCGTATTCATTTCCTCGCGGATCAGGGTTTGTTCGCTCACGTGTTCCGCCTTCGCTTCCGAGCGCATCTGCTCGATCAGGCGGCGTTGAACATCGAGATATTCATCGGCCGTTTTGAGTTCGCGGCGCAGATGCAGATAACGCACGTTGCTGACATGGACTTGCGTGAGGATTGCCATGGTGAGCGCAAGTTCGCGCTGGCGCAGAACTTCGTCTTGCAATTCGACGATCTCGTGCTTCTGGGGATACTGAAATACTTTCAGCAAATTCCAGCTTGCCTTGTAGCCCCACCCGGCCCAGTTGTTGTTCAGGAGAAACTCGTTGCTATCGTAATTCAACGCCATGTTGGGCTGAATACCAGGCAGCATTTCGAGCAGTGCGGCGTCCATTTCACGCTCATTGATGCGCCGCTGATAGGCGATGTCGCGCAACTCAGGCCGGTTAAGCATGGCGAACGTCACCATTTCCTGCGCGTTCATGCCGGGCACCGGAGAATTGGCAGTGCGCGGCGGTACAACGATCGAAAATTCTTCGTCCGGCGGAATATTCATCAAAGCTGACAACTGGGTCTTTGAGACCTTTAAGTCGCGCTCGAGTTCTTGAATTGTGCGTTTGACTTCCACGAGCTCGCGCTCGTAGGTCAGCGCGGTAATGGGCGAAGTGTCGCGATTTTCATAGAGCTTGCGCGTGTTTTGCAATGCCTTAGCGGCCCGGCGCTCAAGCAAATTCAATTTGCGCATTAAGCGTTCGGCACTGACCGCGCGCCAATAGGTGGTGCGCACATCTTCAACAATGCGCTGGACGACTTTACGCTTCATTTCGGCGGAGATCAGGCTCTTGTCGGCCGCCTGCTGAGCGCGCACGTATGACAAGCCGAAATCAAGCACGTTCCAGCTAAAGCCGATATCGGCCGTCTTGATACGCTGTTCCTGCGACGTCGATGTCTGCAGGCTCTCGACACCGGTATCGACGTTGATGCTATTTGAAGCATTTACGTTACTGCGCGCCGCATAGCCGCTGTTGGTGACGACTTGCGGCAGCATATTCCAATGTGTGAGATCAAGTTCTGCGACGCGAAGCGCCGTTTGCATTTCTTCGACTTTAAGGTCGAGATTGTACTTTATGGCGCGCGCCATGGCTTCATAGAGCCCGATTGCGTTCGCAGGCGACTCCTGGTCCGCCGCGACTTCGGCAAGGTCGATCTCGGCGCGTGCCCTGATCAACTCATCGGACAATGGCTCAGGGTGCACGACGCAGCCTTGTAGGAGGCCTGCGAATGCCATTGCCAGGACCGCCGATGTCGCCGTTCGTCTCACGAGAATTTTCACTTCATGCGGGCGACGCGCACGTCAACCAACGAATCAGTAAGGAAGCCCGGAAACGACGTTGGCCGCCAAAGACCCTAATAACAAGGGGGCCGGTGGCGGCGGCCCAGCCGGCCACTACAGGTTGGGCCGTATCGCCTAAAAAATGAAAGCCGGGCAGTACTTGGTGTTCCGAGACACAATGTTCATCGCCATGGAAACGCTATTTGGGATCACTTCACAGGCAATACGACCTCAACTACTCTTGCGAAGATGCACATACATAGCGCCCTCGCCGCCATGCACGGCTGCGGCTTCTGTGAAGCTGACCACAACGGCGCGAAGATCAGGCTCTTCCAGCCAGCGGGGCACGTTGCGCTTTAAAACTCCGCGATCGCGCAGGGGAATGACATCTTCATCTGCTTCGTTCGCCGGGCCAGCCAGGCCTCCTTTTCCAGTAATGATCAGCACCCAGCGCAGGCCCCGCCCATGAGCCCGATGGAGAAAAGCACGCAATGTATGATGCGCCTCGTTCTGCCGCATACCGTGCAGATCCAGACGCGCTTCAATCTCAACCCGGCCCGAGCGCAGCTTTTTGGCCTGCTTGCGGTCGAAATCGGAAATTGGCGGCACAGGCTTCTTGCGCACCGGCATATTTGCTACTGCCTCAGGACCTGTACTCGTCACAGGTTTTGCCCTGCCCCGGCCCGGAACCGTGTCCGCTATTCGCCGCGGTGGAACTTCATCAGGCGCCAACTCGCGCGCAGCCCGCACCCGGCTCTTGGCACGCTTGAGTGGTTCGATCGTTTTTGCAGTGTGGTCCCAATCGGCGGCTTCGTCGTCGTCGAGATGCCGCCGTCCAACCTTCCCAGTTGGCTTCTTCAAGGTGACTGGCCCGCGATTTCTGTGCCGCTAATTCCAGAAACGGGCCGCAAGACGTAAAAGTGGCCGGGGTGCTTTGTGACGCCGGCTATCTTTCCGGCTTTGTCGCCAGAGCCGAAGAAAATGTCGCCACGTTCCGGTCCCTTAATCGCCGACCCAACATCGTGCGCGATCATCAGCCGGTTGAAACCATCGGCTTTGCCCGCATACGTTATGCCGGGAGATGCTACGAAAATGGGCGTGCCAAGTGCGTGATAGCCTGTATCGACGGCGAGGCTACGGCCGGTTTGCAGGGGAATACTTAAGGCACCCATCGCCCCTTCTGCCTCTGCGCCCTTGAGTTCGCGGAAGAAGACGTAGGACTGGTTCTTCCACATGACCGGCGCGGCGCGGGCCCTGTCATCTTTCAGCCAGTTCGCCAAGGATTTGAGCGACATGCTACCTGGGGTGAACGTGCCGCTATCAATCAACTCCCGGCCGATCGACGTGTAGGGATATCCGTTCTTCCCGTCATAAGTAATGCGGATCTGCTCACCATCCGGAAGCTCGATCCGGGCTGAACCCTGCACTTGCATGAAGTACACGTCGACGGAATCGCGAAAGTATAAAAGCTCCAGGTTTTGGCCTTGTAGGCCGCCTTGCTCGATTTCCGCACGGGTCAAATGGGGTACAAGACCGCCGCCGGTTTGCCTCAGATGGGTGAACTTATGGCTTTGCGCTCCGCGCTCGCTTTCGGCAACCACATTCACGAGATCTGGCGGGCGCTTGTAGACGGGCGTCTGAAAGACGCTGGACGGCGCGCGCGATCCCTTGATCAGCGGCTCGTAATATCCCGTGAGGAGCCCCGGTGCGACGGCTTGATCAACGCGCTCGGGGCGAAAAAACGTTTCAAAAAACGTTCGTGCCAACGCACGCGTGATCTTCTTCTCGCTCTTTGATTGAACGACTGCGCGCTGGCAGACGTCGGCCAGGGCCTGAGACGTGCCGACAGCACCGGTCCTGCCACCCGATTTGGCCGAGGCTAACACTGGCCCGCAGGAGGCGGCGAATGCTTTGAAAGCCTGAAGGTGATCATCCGCGTCCCACCCCGGCAATCCGGTGAATGGGACTGGTGTCTTCGCTATCGATTTCACTGTCATTTTAGGAGTCGGGTTGGGCTTCCTGATCATTTCCGCAGGACGCGCACCCTGCAAGACTTTGCTATCCTGACCGGCATCGACGCTCGGCGCAAGACCGGCCGTCAACAAACCAACGCCAATACACGCCGCAGCCCTTGCCGCCGCGCTTGTTAAGCCCCGTGTCCGTAGTGCCGAACGTTGCAACCCCCCCAATCCTTGTAAATTGGCCCCGTAATGTTGCCTAGACCTTGTTTCCCCAGGCGCTCCCTGATTAACCTTCACGTCTCCTAAGTTTGTTTTAATTCGGCGGTTGTGTCTCGACCAATTTCCAGTTGGGATTGTCCAGCGCCCGCCGGCTCGATACATCCCGGCTGAACGTCCAGATATCGGTGACTTCGGTTATTCTCTGGGGATCGCCGCCGATGATTACTCCGGCCTGGTCACGCGTTGCGGTGATCAGTTCGCTCAGAAATCGAACAGTTACTGACGCGGCGCCGTTTTGCTCTTCCGCTGCAACAATGTCGGCTTTCTTGATGCCGACAAACTGCTGATCGACCAGCTCGCCCCGAGCTTCGCGCTCACCGATTGCGGCTGTAAAACCGTCATAAACATCGCGACTCAACAGATCCTTCAAGGCCTTGCGATCACCGCTGGCAAACGCCGATACGATCATTTCATAGGCTTGCTTAGCGCCTTGCAGGAACGGATCAGGGTCAAAATTGCGATCGGTTTTGTTGATCGCCAGCAATCCATCGATGGTGGCGGGATCGCTAGCGGGATAAGCCCGAATTCGCGTTTCGCCGGCGCTGGTGGCGGCTTCGCCCTGCTCGGGTGCAATGGGCTCGTCGCGCTCGCGCCGGGGCAATGTTATGACGTCGCCGGTCGAATTGGCGCTCGCCGCCTCTGATTCAGACTTGTCCCGGGTTTTAAGACGCTCGACGCGCGCGTCATCCTCGCCGGTTCGGTTACCGAGGACGCTACGCAGCTTCATGATCGCCACCACGGCAATTATGAGTGAAATGAGAGTAATTAGGTCCAACTGGCCATTCATCCCGAATTACGTCCGTCTAGTCTTGAAGGACCGTTGTACACTCCAGTACAGGGACCCTCCACTTTTCTCAACCTAATGTAAGCACGCTTTGTCCTGGCGCCAACTCGTTATCGCAATTGGCCGCGCCGGTTTCTGCAGCTAGTGTGCACCCAAACCCTGCGGACAGCCATGCCCCAGCCCCTAAGATTCGCGATGTTGTTGACCGTACTGGCCCTTCCGCTGGTAGAAATCGCCATTTTTATAAAGGCTGGTGGTTGGCTTGGTTTTTGGCCGGTATTGCTGATTATCATCCTGACAGCCGTTCTGGGGTCTGCGGTTGTCCGCCAGAGAGGAATTTCGGTCGTCAGCCGCGTCTTTGCGGAAATCCAGGAGGGACGCAGCGGTCTTGAACCAATGTTCGACAGCCTCCTGGCCGTTACTGCTGGTATTTTCCTCATTCTACCGGGACTGACGACCGACTGCCTCGGCCTCCTGTTGCTCATACCGCCGGTGCGAAAACTGGTCGCAAGACTAATACTGCCTCGCGTTGTCGCAAGCCCAATGGGCGATACGCAGATATTCGAAGAGCGGTCAAAACGACGAACTCCAGACGGCAGCTCCACCACCGAGGCGCCTTCGGAGCCTATCGTTATCGAAGGCGACTATGAACGGCTTGGCGAGCGGACCGTTGACCCACGCGGCCCGAGGCCTGATCAGCGATGAGCAGTTAAACCATAGAATTGCGTCTCTTTCCGTGCCGTGATAGCGAGCCTCCAACGCCGCACATAACGTGGCATACGCCACGGCGCGAAACGGGCGCAACAGGAACTCAAGGAACAGATGACCCAGAGCAGCAACGGCCAACCGGGCAGACCGAACAACGATTCGATCATTCCGATCCAGGCGAAGGTCCTCAGTCAGTACATAAAAGACCTTTCTTTCGAGAACCCGAACATCCGCAAACTACTCACAGGTCCGAGCCAGCCACCCAACATTAACGTCGAGGTCAACGTTCAGTCGGAGCGGATCGAAAAAGATGTGTACGAAAGCGCCATTCTCTTCAAGGCGACCGCCGCCAACGATTTGGGAACCATCTACGTGCTTGAGGCGGACTATGCCGGCCTTTTCAAAATCGAAAGCATTCCCGATCAGGCTCTCGAACCGTTCTTGATGATATCCGGCCCAATGACACTCTTTCCGTTTCTCCGCCGCCTCATTGCCGATGTCACGCGAGAAGGTGGCTTTCCCCCGCTCTTGCTGGACCCGATCGACTTTGCGGCTCTCTATTTCAAGCGCAAACAGGACCTCGCCGGCACCATTGGTCAAAAGCTTAATTCATAAGCTCTTGCTCGGTATATCCTGGACTCAGTGCCAGTACTTGAGCCAAACAGCCTTGGAACCAAGTTCCTCGATAAAGGCGCGGTGCTGGGCTATGGCTTCCGGCCCGAACCGCGGGCGCAACGGCGCCGGCCGTTGAATGGCGCCAACCATTACACCCCGAACGCTGTTGCTGCTGGCGGCAGGCGCCGACTTACTCTGCAGACCAAGAGCCGCTTGCCGTTCGCCAAGCAGCTCGACGTAAACTTCAGCCAGCAGCAGACAGTCGATGAGCGCGCCATGTTTCGTGCGCTTCGACATATCAACGCCGTAGCGCTTGCACAGCGCATCGAGGCTATTGGGTCCTGCCGGATGCTTGCGCCGCGCGAGCGCCAGCGTATCGACGACGCGGCTCATCTGCAGCGCCGTCTTTCCGGCCTGTTCCAACTCGAAATTCAAGAAGGCCATGTCAAACTGAGCGTTGTGAATGACGAGTGTGTCGGATCCGATGAAATCGAGAAACGGCGCAACGACCTTAGCAAAGAACGGTTTGTTTTTCAGGAAAGCGGTCGAGATCCCGTGCACGTTCTCGGCTTCAACCGGAACGTCTCGCTCGGGATTTATGAAGCAGTGAAAGTCACGGCCCGTGGGGATCCGATTATAAATCTCGACGCAGCCGATTTCGATAACGCGATCCCCCCGTTTGGGATCAAGTCCCGTTGTTTCGGTGTCGAGAATGATTTCGCGCACTCTTTATTGCTCCCAACGCTGATTACGCGACATCGCTCCAGTGCTTCTGGAAAGCCGCGCCGTGCCGGTCCGCCAGCTCACTTATAATAGTATCGATCTGGGTGTTGCTGGCGCTGACGGGGCCGTTGGTATCCACAATAAAATCTGCTCGTTTGCGTTTTTCTTCGTCCGGCATCTGCCGTTGCAACAGTTTGGTAAGTTTCGCTTCCGACATGCCAGGCCGCGCCAGCACCCGTGCCTTCTGAATGGCTTCAGGCGCGCTCACGACGACCACCACATCGACAAGCTTTTCAGCGTTCGTCTCAAAAAGTAGCGGAATTTCAAGCACCGCCATTTTGGCACCCCTAGCCCATTCCTGCTGCAAAAACTCGCCCTCTGCCTCGCGCACGCGCGGATGAACGATGGCTTCGAGTGTTGCCAGTTTATGCGGCGAAGCGAGAAGTGCCGCCGACAACTTATTCCGGTCCACTCTACCCAGCTTCGTGGTTCCAGGAAATGCGGCTTCGATATCGCCGCTGAGCGCACGATCGTACAGGTCATGCACTTTCGCATCCGCATCGAACACGCTGATCTCGCGGGCACGAAATTGGGCGGCCGCTGTCGATTTTCCCGT
>JANOKW010000259.1:0-17181 GCA_031419475.1 Hyphomicrobium sp.
GCGCTTGCATGAACACGGTTTTAAATGCCCGTTTTTGACCCAGATCGTGCTGACAGCTTTGGTCGAAGCCAGAAGCGGCAATCCGAACGGAGCCATGTTCGGTGACGCGCTGCGCCTTGCCTTAGCCGGTGCAATCTTGAGGGTCGCTAACGATGCGGCAGTGGATGGGCCGGGCAGCCGACGATTAACCAGTACAGAGCTGGCCCGCGTGCGCGCATTTCTCGAAGACAATATCGATCAATCTGTGCTGTTGGCGGAGATGGCAGCCACAGTCGGCATGCCGGAACGAACATTCTCAGATGCATTTCGATCAGTGACCGGAAAGACGCCTTATCAATTCAGTATTGCGCTCCGTATCGACCGTGCGAAGGCGTATCTCGCGGAAAGCAACCTCTCACTTCCAGAAATTGCGGTCGCGACAGGCTTCGCAGATCAAGCCCATTTCACCACGGCGTTTCGCCGCCATGTCGGCCTGCCGCCGGCACGCTACCGGCGCTTAACCAAGTGCTAGAACGTTTTATTTCCTGCAGCAATCCACAATTCTTCGGCAATTAGCAAGACCTCCAGTCAATCGGAACGCATGGTCTGATCTCGGGATGCAAATGTGTTGCGCAATGCCCTGCGGAGGAAGTTCATGAAGTTACAACGCAAGCTCTCGCGGGCGGAGACACTAGCGCTCTCCATGGCCGTGATCGCCATGATGGTCGGCGCCTCGCTGAATACGCCGTTTGTGGCCAAATCCGCAGGGACATCGGTCCCCCTTGTCTTCATCATCTCAACGATCGGCATATTGTGCATCGCGCATTCGTTTATCCGGTTGTCGCGGATCGTAGGGCACGCCGGGTCCGTCTATGGGTTGATCCGCTACGCGCAGGGCCCTACCGCCGGCTTTTTTGCGGGCTGGGCCCTGTTGATGACGTATGGAATTTTCGTTAGCGCGGCGCTGTTTGGATTTGGTTACTTTGCGACATTGCTGACAGAGTCGGTGGGCGCGATACCGTGGTGGGTCTTCAGTCTCGCCAGTGGCGCGATCGTCTGGATCTTCGTATACAGGGACATCAAGATATCGGCTCGTGTCATGCTCGCAATCGAGATCTTCGCCATCCTGCTGTTGATCATCGTCGCCGTCATCATTCTGCGCTCCCAACCTGCCAGCTTGGAGCCGTTCAAGGTTGGCGACGCGGGCTGGACAGGTATCAGTCAGGCTCTTGTTTTCGGCCTGCTGACGTTTATCGGCTTCGAAGCCGCTGCGTCTTTGGGCGAAGAGTCCAAGAATCCGTCCTCCGACATTCCCTTTGCCATTTTGTCGACTGTACTCTTGGCCGGTGCCTTTTTTACATTCATTTCCTATGCGCAAACAATCGGATACGGTCTCGATAAGGTTGCCGACTTTCAGGCCTCGTCATCGCCGACCCACGACCTGTCGATGCGCTTCGGCGGGCAGGCACTGACGGCACTGGTAACCACCGGGGCGCTCATAAGCACCTTTGCGATGGCCATCGGATCAGGCAGTGCAGCGGCCCGTTTGCTATTGACCTTCGGACGAGACGGCTATCTGCCCCAATCGATGGCCACGGTGAACGCATTCGGCTCGCCCAAGCTTGCGACCCATCTTATCATGCTGTTGAATGCCATTCTCATCATTGGGCTGGCCGCTGCGGGGAACTATGGCCCCTTCGACCTCTATGGGTTCACCGGAGTGATCGCGACGCTTACGGTTCTCATCGCCTATGCGATGATGGGCTTTGGCGAGTTAAAACACTTCGCGGCTTCTGACATGGCCAATGGCCGCTTTCACAGGATCATACCACCTGTTATTGGGATCTTATTGTCGGCCTATGCTCTCTTGGCAAACGTCTATCCAGTTCCCAATCCGCCATTCAACTACTTTCCCTACGTGGTCCTTGCCTACATGGCCTTGGGCGGAGTGATTTGGCTGGCATCCGGCCGGCAGGAGCGCGGACAGATCAACGACTACGTCGTCTCAGCGGAAGGCACAAAAGGGGAGTGAGACCTTGACAACCAAACCGCCGTATTTGCACCGCACCATCCACCAGTGCCCCAACTGTTCGGCCCTTCATCCGCACTGGGACCGTAGTGAACCCCCGGCGCTAGTCGTCCGGTCTGGCGACACGTTTTCGATGACAAGCCCGGATGCGTCTAACGGCACGCTGTCCATTCGATCAACGCCAGAAGAAATGGCGTTGATCGACTATCGCAAGCTGGATCCGCTATGCGGCCCCATCTTTGTTGAAGGCGCTGAGCCCGGCGACACCCTTGCGGTCGATGTTCTTGACCTCAAGGTTGGTGGCTGGGGATGGACAGGTCTTCTGACCGGTTTTGGTCTACTTCACGAAGAATTCAGGCAACCCTACTTCTGCCCGTTCGATCTGACGTCAGAGTTCGTTGACCTTCACGGCACGCGTTTTGCGCTGCAACCCATGATGGGCGTTCTCGGGACCGCCCCTGCCGAAGCAGGCCGGTTGGCGTCAATTACGCCAACGCGTGCTGGAGGCAACATTGACGTGCGCTACCTCCAGGCTGGATCCAGGATTTATCTGCCGATCTTCAACACCGGCGCCTTGCTCTCCGGCGGCGACGGACATGCGCTGCAAGGCGAAGGGGAAATCTCAGGAACGGCTATCGAAGCACCACTCGAATCCGTCCTGCGTGTCGAAGTTATCAAAAACCGGACGATCCGCGCGCCCATTATGGACATATCGACCAAGAATTATGCGGAGACAGAGTACCGTAACTTCCTTGGTATCGGCCCTGATCTGATGGGTGCTGCCAAAGACGCCACGCGCTTCGCAGTCGATGAACTCGCCGCCTCGCTGCGCATTGCACCCCACGAAGCCTACGCTCTTTTTGGTATGATCGCCGAGCTCCGGATTCACGAGATCGTGGATCAGCCGAATTGGGTTGTGGGGTGCATGCTGCCGAAGCGGTTGTTTTAAACTTTCAGACGCCTCGATTGCTGGGAAATGCTCCTGCAGCTTCAGCGTTGGCCAACAGTTATAGACGTCTCCTCTGGCGACCAACTATGTTCCGAGACAAAACAGCATGCGCCGCCCTGGCGATGCGGCTGATCCTACGACGGGTTCAGGGTCGCCAAAGAAGTCCTGCCAGCCCGACGTGATACCTCAACAAGCCGACGTAGTTGGAGACGCTCTCCTTACCGCCGGTGGTAGCCGGTTCGATGTCTGTTCGTGTATAAAAATTCGAAAGCTTCGACAGACAGTAAGGCTGATGGTCGATGTGATCAGATAGCTTCCGTCCCGCGGCCGACATGACGGGCCAGAAGCGGAAGTCTCAGACACAACCGCCGCCTACGCTCCGAGGAGGGCCTTGCTCACTCGAAGGGTGACGATCGCGCCGTCTGTTGGCCACTCGAAAGAAATTGATCCTCCCAACTGGCAAGTGATGCTTGTATGGACGAGCTTGCTGCCGAAGCCTGCCTGTCCCCTCGCCACTGTAAGGGGCGGCCCCCCATTTTTGGTCCAAACCATAATCACGTCCCCGTCCTCGACAGAGCAAGCTCCAAACGGGCGTCGGGCACGGCGCGGGCGACCGAAAGAACCGCGCCTTCTTGCCCGAGCGAACGATGCTGCGTGTGATCCCGATGGCGATGTGACTCTTGCCGGTGCCAGTTCCCCCGACCAGCACGACGTTGCGCTGATCGGCCAGGAACACGCCGGAGCTCAACTGCTCGATCAGCGCGCCGTTGATGGGCGTGCCCTCGAATGTGAGGTCGGCCAGCTCTTTCGCCAGTGGTAGCTTGGCGATGGTCATCTGGTAGTTGATCGACCGCGCGTTCTTGGCGGCGATCTCGGCGGCCAGCAGCGCGCCGATGATCTTTTCGACGGCATGCTGGCGTTTGATGCCGACCGCGACGATCTCATCGTAGGCAGCCCGCATGCCGGCGAGTTGCAGAGTGCCCATCAATTCCAGAATCTCAGACCGCTCCATGGACAACCTCCATGATGGCGGCCAGCGTGCGCAAACGATCGTAGCGGGCACAATCGGCCAGCGGTGGCACTGTCAGCTCAAGCCGTTCCGGCGTCATGACCGGCGCGACCGGTTGTGGCTGTTGTCGTCGCGCCAACACATTCAAGACCACATCAGCGCTGGCGATATGGGCGTCGAGAGATTCCGCGCACGCCGCATCGACCGCCTGCAATCCGTCGGTTAGCACGGCAGTGAAGATCTTTACCATCTGCCGGTCGCCATCGTCGGAACCCGAGAGTTTCCGGCGGACCTTCTCGATGGATGAAGGCAGCGGCCAGTCCTTGAACGGCGCGCCATTCCGAAGCGCGCCGGGTTTGCGCGCAAGTACCGGCACGTAGTGCCAGGGATCGTAAGCCGTCTGGTCGCGCCCGAAGCGGCGCGCGTGCTCGGCGGCCACGATGCCGTCCTGCTTGATGACGATGCGGTCGGCGTAAGCATGGATGTCGACGGGCCGGCCGACAGCCTTCGAGTTCACCGAGTATTTGTTGCGATCAAAGCGCACCAAACAGGTCTTCGAGACCGACGCGGTCGTCGCATGGAATCCATCGAACACGCCGCGATAAGCCATCAACGCCGGACGTTCGGCCTCGAACATCTCGAAGACCGTTGTCTCTTTCTGTTCCGGATGCGGCTGTGCCTTCGCGTAGGCGATGCATTTATCGGCAAGACAGCCGTTGAGATCGTCGAGCGTCTTGAACGACAGGCGCGGCGTGAAGAAGCGCTCGCGCACAACACCAACCTGGTTTTCGACCTGACCCTTCTCCCAGCCAGCCGCCGGGCTACACGCCGTCGGCGCGACCAGATGATGGCTCATCAACTGCTCGAAGCGCCGGTTGAACTTGCGCTCCTTGCCGGCAAAGATCGCATCGACCGCCGTTTTCATATTGTCGTAGATGCCGCGAGTTGGCACGCCCTTGAAGAACACAAACGCCTTCTCGTGCGCGTCGAACACCATCTCCTGGCTCTCGCGCATGTACGCGCGGGCGAAGATCATGCGGCTGTGGCAGAGCCGAACCTGCGCCACCTTCACTTTCGTCACGATGCCGTCAAGCACGATGATCTCGTGGCTCCAATCGAACTGGTAAGCCTCGCCCGGCGCGAAAATCAACGGCACGAAGGCGACAGCCGTTCGCTCGCCCTCGCGCAAAGCCCATGCCCGGCCGTACCGGCGGACGGCATCGTAGCCGCCGCCGTAACCGGCCAGCCGCAGTTCCTCGTACATGCGTTGGAACGTCAGATGCTCGCGCCGCGCTTTGCTCGCGTTGCCGGCCAGCATGGCCTCCAGCGCCACCACGTGCTGTCCGAGTTGCGGCAGAGGCTGGTCCTTGCGCACATAGCGGTGCTCGGTTTTGGCCTCGGCACGGACGATGTCGCGTACCGTGTTACGCGACAGGTTCATCTCCCGCGCGATCGCCTTGATCTTCTTGCCTTGAACGAAGTGCGCACGACGCACCTTGCCGATCGTGTCCACTGTGATCATCCCCCGCCCGGCCTTCTCGCGCGACTCACGCACAAGAGGCCATTTTCACCACGCGGGGGTGGGGTCAAAATTCGACGCCGATTACCCCCCAACAGGGGTCAAAATTGCACGCCGGTTCACAACGGTGAAGCGTCTGTGGCGCGGCGTGCTGGAGTAGTGGGGGGATATTTCAGGGCACTGGGATGCGTCGTGGGGAGCGTATGAGCGTCAGGACGGAGCGCAGGTTGTTGCTCAACATGCGGAGGCTTGGACGGGTCCCCGCCGGAGACCTGAAGCACCGCGATGCGCTGCTTCAGCGCGGGGATGACGACGGTGATTGCCGCGCGGGTATGACGGCGCGAACGTTCGCGCCGCCGAAGCCCGGTGGGTGCGCGAACCTAGTCGTTTGCAATCGGGTGCAATCAGGTTTGGAAAAAGTCTGCCGACGTTCAGATGCAGTGTCACCCCATCGCCAGCAACTTGCCTTCGATCTGCACGCGGCATGAGTCGAGGTTGTACAAAATCTCGTCGATCCCGTGAATTTGCGCTTCGATCTCGGCGAGGCTGCGCTTCGGTCTGATGGCGCGCGCCTTGCCAAAGAGACGGCCCAGCCGCGCGAAGAATCCCGGCTTCTTCTTTTTGGCAGGCGCGCCTTCGGCTTTTTCGGCCGCCGCCTTGGCTTGCTTTTGCTGATAGACGAGCGCGCGCCGCTTCAGCGCGAACTCGCTTTTCTTTTGCTTGATTTCCTTGAGCGCGGTCTTGCCGTCTGCCGCGTTGGATACGGCCGCATGCACCTCCGTGCCGGCAATCGAAATAAAGCGCGTTGGCGACAAGCGCATCTAGGCTATTCCCCGTTTAGCCGTCCCGTCCAAAGCCCGGCTCGACTTGGGAGCTCGGCCAAAAATTGCGACGCACGCGTTCCGCAAGGAACAGCCACTTGGTAAACGTCGTGTCAAGGTGCCTTCGGACGCGATTTTTTTCAAGGAGGCATCCATGATCAGTCCATGCAAAAGGATTTGCACAGCCGTTATTTCACTTATGGTCCTGGCCGTTGTTGGACTGGCAGGTTCTGTGGCGCCGGTGGGCCAGCCCGCAGTGTACACGACAGCCGCCAAGTAAGACCAACTTAGAAATCGAGCTCAAAAATCGAAATTGAGAACGCTGACGCTGGCGCCTGCGGGGAGCGCCGGCGTATGCGCGGGGTTGACGATCAGGCAATCGGCATCGCTCAGCGCTGCAACGAGCGCACTGTCCTGATTGGGCAGTGGCGTCACGCGCGGCGGGTGCACGGACGAATCGAGACGGCCGCGCATGTAATGATCGCGCGGGCCATTAGCGGCCATGGGTTCGGCGAGCTGCGCGGCGATGGAAGAAAGCGTATCCGGGCGCCCCAGTAGCTTGGCGATGAGCGGCACGAGGAAGACGCGCGCGCCGATCATGGCGGAGACGGGATTTCCAGGCAGCCCCAGAATGCGCATGCCATCTCGTTTGCCAAAGAACATCGGCTTACCAGGGCGCATGGCGATTTTGTAGAAATCGAGCGTTGCGCCGGCCGCTTCAAGCGCGGGGCGAACCAGATCGTGATCGCCAACGGACGCGCCGCCTGTGGTGACGAGGATATGAGCGCCCACGCTCTCTGCGATTTTTTGCGCGAGGTCTTCCGGGTCGTCACGCGCAATGCCGATAATTTTTGCTATGCCGCCAGCCGCTTCGATCATAGCGGCAAGGCCATAACTGTTTGACGAGACGATCTGGCCCGCTGTTGGCCGGTCGCAGGGTTCAACAAGTTCATCGCCGGTCGCGAGGATGGCAACAAGCGGGCGGCGGATGCACGCGAGCATGGCATGACCGCTCGATGCGGCAAGCAAGATGTGGCGGGCGGTGAGGCGCCGGCCGGCCTTGAGAACGGTATCGCCCTCGTGGAAATCTTGGGCACGCGGGCGGATGTTGGCGCCTTTCGCTGTCGCCGCATTGATGCGCACTTTGTTTTCAATCGCGCTGACGTCTTCCTGGATGACAATCGTGTCGGCGCCGTCGGGAAGGGGCGCGCCCGTAAAGATGCGCACGGCTTCGCCGCGTTTCAGGCTGCCAGCGTATGGCCATCCGGCGGCACTTTCGCCGGCGAGTTTCAGATCGCAGGGAATGCTGGCGATGTCGCCCGCGAGCACCGCGTAGCCGTCCATGGACGACGCATCGAAGGGGGGATGGGTTAGCGCGGCTGCCAGATCGTGCGCCAGCGTGCGACCGCCAGCTTGGAGCAGTGGGATTTGTTCGGGCTGAAGGCGTGCCGCGCCGTCAAGCACGCGCGATAGCGCTTCAGCCACCGGCATGAGGGGAGATTTGTGTGCGGCGATGGGCGGAGCCTCGCCAGAAGGCGTCGTGTTTGATGAGGTCATGGCCGCGATGGTACAGGTTGGCACGCGCCGATGCCAGCAGGGGCGGCACGAAAGTTTTAGCGGGGCCAGTCCGCCTGACCCGCTCAATGGCCGCGAAGCGCCCTCTACCCAACCTTGCGCGCAGCTCGCGTAGCCCGCATTGAAAAACGCGAAGAATCGTAGGGTGCAATAGACCCGTTCTGCACTCGGATCGCGACCACTTGGAAGTCCCCTTGTGGGATTTTGCACCATGGCTTGCACCGGTGCCTGCTGCCTTTCGGCGCAATACGCTTCGCCAAGTGCAGAGGCGAATCTATTGCGCCCTACGCAACTCGTATCACTTCGCCTTGTAATGCCCGCTGCGCCCGCCGGTTTTTTCCATCAAGCGCACGTCGTGGATGATCATGCCTTTGTCGGCGGCTTTGAGCATGTCGTAAATCGTAAGACACGCGACCGAGACGGCGGTCAGCGCTTCCATCTCGACGCCGGTTTGGCCCGAGACTTTGACTTCCGCGACGACGGCAATGCCTGTGGGGTTGTGCGAAGTTGTGAACTCGATCGTGGCTTTAGTGATGAGCAGCGGATGGCAGAGTGGAATGAGCTCATGCGTTTTCTTCGCCGCCATGATGCCGGCGATGCGCGCTGTTGCGAGCACGTCGCCCTTCTTGGCTTCGCCGGTTTCAATGAGCGCAAGGGTCTCGGGTTTCATTTTGACGAAGCCGGCTGCGCGCGCGGTGCGGCTGGTCACGTCTTTGTCCGACACGTCGACCATTCGGGCCGCGCCTTTTTCGTCCAGGTGGGAGAGTTTGGGGGATTTGGTGGTCATTCTGATCGATCGGGCTCCGGACCCGCCGCTCGTTGCGGCAGAGTCCACCTCCCCTCGACGGGGAGGGGCTAGGGGTGGGGTGAAGAACTTGGCGTGATAGCCGAGTGTGCGCGTCAATCGCCCCGGCTTCAATCTTAATTCTCTGCCTGCACCTGTTTTGCCGCGTCTTCCCACCCCCCCTTCTCAACCCTCCCCCGCAAGGGGGAGGGGGGGCAGTTGGAGCAGCTTCGGCGCATGATCGCTCTGTATGAGCTGATGCGCAATTGTTTGCTGCACTAACCGAGCAACTCTTTAGTCGCCTTGGCGACATCATCTTGGCGCATCAGGCTTTCGCCGACGAGGAATGTGTTGACGTTGACCTTCTTGAGCCGCGCGAGATCGGCGGGCGTGAAGATGCCACTTTCACCGATCACGATTTTGTCCTTGGGCACGCGCGGTGCGAGTTGTTCGGTCGTCGCCAAGGTCACGTCGAAGGTTTTCAAATTGCGATTGTTAATGCCGATCATGCGGCAATCGAGTTTCAGAGCGCGGTCCAACTCCGCGCCGTCATGCACTTCGGCAATCGCGTCCATGCCCCAGTCCTTCGCCGCGCTGGCGAGGTCGGCGGCAAGCGCATCATCGACTTCGGCGAGGATGATGAGAATGCAATCGGCGCCCCAGGCGCGCGCTTCGGCCACCTGATAGGTGTCGATCATGAAATCCTTGCGCAGCACGGGGAGCGAAACTGCCGCGCGGGCGGCGACGAGGTAATCGGGCGCGCCTTGGAATGATGGTGCGTCGGTCAGGATCGAGAGGCACGCGGCGCCGCCCGCTTCATAAGCGCGGGCAAGAGCCGGCGGATCGAAGTCGGCGCGGATCAATCCCTTTGACGGCGACGCCTTTTTGATCTCGGCAATGAGGGCTGGCTTCTTGGCTTTGAGCTTGGCGTCTATCGCGCCCGCGAAAGGGCGGACCTTCGGCGCCGAGCGCGCGTATTCGGCGATGACGCGCAACGGCTTCAAGATTTTCGCGCGCGCTACTTCTTCGCGTTTGTACTCAGTGATTTTTTCGAGGATGTCGGCCATGTGTCTTTACAGTTAGGGGTCTCAGTTTATCGCGGGGCTTCGGGCCGTGGTAGGGCGGGCGCTGGTTATGGTCAAGGGTGCATCTCCTCTCCCGGTTACTGCAATGGTGTCTGACCCTCTGGGTCTGACACCGGGTAGCCCAGCCAAAAAAATCGCGCAATGGTGTCAGACCCGGAGGGTCAGACACCGTTCGCTTACGCTTCACCCCTTCGGCGCGCCCGCTTGGCGCATTGGCTCGGCTTTGACGAAGGCGTCGTGCGCCATGCACTTTGCCATGATGCGATTGATCGTCGGAATGTCGGGCACCTCGATCTTGAAAATGGGCATGACCGCGACAAGGCTCGCCAAGCATATATCGGCGTGCGTGATCGTATCACCGTGACAGCACTTTCCTGTCTCGGGCTCGCTCGCTAAACGCTTTTCAACCGCCTGGAAGCCGGTTGTTAGCCAGTTCGTTTGCCAAGCGCGGAATTTCACGTCGTCGAACCCTGCTTCGCCCACGAGATACTTTTTGACACGTCCCGTAATCATCGGATGCGTGTCGGCGGCGAGCGCCAGCGCGATTGAGCGCACACGGGCGCGGCCTGCGGCATCGTTCGGAAGCAGCGCGGGCGTTGGTGCGATGTCTTCGAGATACTCAAGAATGGCGAGCGACTGGGTGATCGGCGTTTGCGATTGTCCCGGCGCGCGGTCAATCAAAGCCGGAATAGCGCCGAGCGGATTGATCTTAAGGAACGCCTCGCTTCTTTGTTCGCCCGCGTCGAGATTAATGTTGTGCTCGTCCCAGGTAAGGCCCTTGAGAGCCAACGCAACGCGCACACGATACGTCGCCGCCGTGCGCCAGTAGGAATAGAGTTCGAAGCGGGGTTGGGTGGTCATGGGGTTGGGCCTTACGTTGCTGGGGTCAGACCCCTCACAGTAAAAATATGGTCGCGATGCAATCTATCATGTGAGGGGTCTGACCCCGTAGCACTCATTCTTGAATTTGCCCGGCCCGCGTCTCTACAACGCGTGACCCGGGAGGCCTACGAGTGCTATAGGACGGCAGAATTCAATTTTGTAGAGATTCGCTTCCTTGACCGAAAACCCTGAAACCGCCGCTGTTGCGGCGGCAGCTGAAACTGTAGCCGCCACTCAAAGCAGCACGCCGCGCGCAATCATGGAGCGCGAGATCGCGCGCCGGCGCACGTTTGCGATCATATCCCATCCCGACGCCGGCAAAACCACGCTGACGGAAAAGCTGCTGCTGTTCGGCGGCGCGATCCAGCTTGCAGGCCAGGTCAAAGCAAAGGGCGACAAGAAGAACACGCGCTCCGACTGGATGGCCATTGAGCGCGCGCGCGGCATTTCGGTCGTGACCTCCGTCATGACGTTCGAATACGGCGGTACGGTCATGAACCTGCTCGATACGCCTGGCCACGAAGACTTCTCCGACCAGACCTATCGCACGCTCACTGCGGTTGACTCGGCGATCATGGTCATCGACGCCGCGAAGGGTATCGAAGCGCGCACCAGGAAGCTTTTTGAAATTTGCCGCCTGCGCGACATTCCCATCGTCACCTTCATCAATAAAATGGACCGCGAGGCGCGCGAGCCGCTTGAATTGCTCGACGAGATTTCAAACGTGCTAGCGCTCGACACGGCGCCGATGGTTTGGCCCATGGGGTCGGGTCGCGACTTCAAGGGCACCTATGATCTCTATCGTCCTCGCGTCAATCAGGTCGATACCGAGGCGCAGGATCTGGGAAATCTTTCGGGCCCCGACGATCCGGCCATTAGTGAATTGATGGGCGAACAAGCATTCGCGCGCTGGCGCGAAGACATCGATCTCGTGCAAGGCGCGTGCGGCCGCTTCGATCTCGAAGCCTTCCGCCACGGCACGCTGACGCCTGTCTACTTCGGCTCGGCGCTTAAGAACTTTGGTGTCAGACAAATTCTCGACGCGTTCGTGAACTTCGCGCCGCCGCCGCGCGCGCAAAAGGCGGCAACGCGCACGATTGAAGCCAACGAGCCGGCCATGACGGGCATCGTGTTCAAAATCCAGGCGAACATGGACCCGAACCACCGCGACCGCATTGCCTTCATGCGCGTGACGAGCGGTAAGCTCTCGCGCGGGATGAAGGCGAAGGTTTCGCGCTCGGGCAAGGTTGTCGCGCTACAGTCGCCGCAGTTCTTCTTCGCTCAAGACCGTTCGATTGCGGAAGAAGCTTATGCGGGCGATATCGTCGGCATTCCCAATCGCGGGCTCTTGCGCATCGGCGACGCGCTGACGGAGGGCGAAGATATCTCGTTCCTCGGCATCCCGAGCTTTGCGCCGGAAATTCTGCGCCGCGTGCGGCTGGAAGATGCGATCCGTGCACGCAAACTTAAAGAAGCACTGCAAGAAATGTCGGAAGAAGGCGTCGTGCAGATCTTCACGCCCGTTGAAGGCACGCAGCCGATCGTTGGCGTGATCGGCGCGTTGCAGCTCGACGTTTTGGCCGAGCGTTTAAAGAACGAGTACGGGCTGCCGATCGCGTTCGAACAAGCGCCGTGCGATGTGGCGCGTTGGATGAGCGCGGCCGATCCCAAAGTTCTCGACGCGTTCGCTGCCAAGAACCGCTCGAAGATGGCGCAAGATCAGGACGGCGATCTCGTCTATCTCGCGGAAAGCGCCTTCTCGCTGCGTTGGGCGGCCGAGCGCAATCCCGAGATCACGTTCACGGACGTGAAGACGATGCGGGTGGGGTAGGGTCCTAAGCCCCGGCAGCCCCTAGAAATGAATAATCGCGCCGGCGCCGATGTATTGGAAGTCTTCGAACTCGACGCCGCGGATTAGGTCAACCCCGTTCACAGTTGCGGCAACGTCAAAACTCATGTGGCGGTACTTTATCCAGACCGACATTGCAGCGGCATCAATTTCTTGGGATCTTGGCTTCAACACGAATCCCTTCAGCGGTTGTCGCACCCTGATAGCCGCCGTCCGCGATGGCTCGCGCCAGCGAGGGAAACATCCGCCGTGCCACTTTCAGCAGCGGTGCCCTCATATCGCGATCCTGGATATCGGCGGGCGAGACCCACAGACCCACCATCAAGCCGAGTGTATCAACCGCGATGTGGCGCTTCTTGCCCTTTGTTTTCTTGCCCGAATCGCAGCCAGAGGAATCAATGTCGGCCCCCGTTTTAGGGATGAACCATTGAATTCAAATTCACCCGGATGCTCCGCTTTGTGGACTTAAATAAACCGACGATGGTGGGCGGAACGCAGCCACGAGATGTACGCGATGATAAAGTGCGTCGCTATGCATGGTGTTTCAAATCTAGACTTCGTTCGTCACAGAGATCAGCTTATCGAGCGCCAAATTGGCCGCGCCGCTGTCGATAGACGCTGCGGCTTGGGCGACGCCCATGTCGAGGCCGTCTGCTTTGCCAGCGACAATGAGTGCGGCCGCCGTATTAAGGAGAACGATGTCGCGATATGCGCCCGTTTCGCCAAGCAACAGGGCGCGAAGTTTCATGGCGTTGGTTTGCGGGTCGCCGCCTTTGAGGTCTGCAAGCGTGGCGCGCTTTAACCCAGCGTCTTCGGGCGTCACTTCAAAAACAGTTATGTCGCCCTTGTGCAGTTCCGCGACTGTCGATGATCCCGTTGTCGTCAGCTCGTCCATGCCGTCGGCGCCGTGCACGACCCAGGCATGAGTCGAGCCCAGAGCCTTCAAGGCTTCGGCCATCGGCTCGACCCACTTGCGGTCGTAGACGCCGAGCACTTGGCGCTTCACGCTCGCCGGATTGCACAAGGGGCCGAGCAGATTGAACAGCGAACGAATACCAAGGTCGGCACGGATCGGCGCCCATTGTTTCATGGCCGCGTGATGCATCGGCGCCCAGAGGAAGCCGACACCTGCGCTGACGATGGCGCGCGAGACGACAACCGGCGGAATGTCGATTCTGACGCCGAGAGCTTGCAGAACGTCGGACGCGCCCGAGAGCGACGAGACCGAGCGGTTGCCGTGTTTGGCGACAGGGACGCCCGCGCCTGCCGCGACGATCGCCGCAGCTGTTGAGACATTATAAGTGCCGTGGCTGTCGCCGCCCGTACCCACAACGTCGATGGCATTCGGGGGGGCTTCGGCGGGCGTCATGCGGGCTCGGAGAAATTTTGCGGCACCCGAGATTTCCGCGACCGTTTCGCCGCGCACGCGCAAGCCCATCAGAAACGCGCCCATCTGCACGGGCGTCGCAACGCCGGACATCAAGAGGTCGAGCGCGTCTTCCATGTCGTCCGATGACAGCGTCTTGCCGTCCGCGATGGCGTTCAAAAGTTTTTTGAGTTTATTGGCGGGCATGGAGACTCGCGGATTGTTGCGATCCGGTTCTAGCGGGGACTCATGGACGCGGGCAATGGGTCATGGCTAAGGTTGCACAGTTGTGTCGAGCCTCTTTTTTGGTGCCATCCCGTATTTGTTGCTCACAACGCGCGTCTTCGGCCTTAATTCGCCTCAATCGTTCGGCCTATGCGATGCCTCGCTGAATGCGCTTGTCCCGGTTTTACCAGCCTGGCTGGCGCGCGCCGCTCTGCGGAGTTCATGTTTCCCGCGCTCTTGTCGTGGACAGGTGGTCGGCAACCTTTTTAAGGTCGAGGGAGAGCAACAAAGTTGCAGCGATTTAATTGCATCGGGATGAATGATGTTCCAGCCGCACAAACCAATACCGGTAGAGCCTACGTTCGACGAGTTTGTAGAGAGCCAAAACGGAAAATTGGTCAAGCATTTAATTGATAAAAATCCGGATTTTGACAATGCTGATTACCTTTTTTCAGCAGCGAACGTAATTGCTGAGCTGAAAGAAATCACGACAGAATTCCACCTTGCAAACGGTCACGCCAAAAAGCTGCATGAGATATTTGTCGAGTTCGAGCGACGAGGAGAGATGACCTGGGAAGATGTTTTGGCTCAGCGTTTTCCTAGAGAATTTCGCCGACAGCAAATGCGCTTATTTAGGCCGCCGATACAGAGAATACTGAAAAAGGCGAACCGACAGATTCGCGTGACTAAGTCTGCGCTTGAGCGCGAAAACGCGAGCGGTGTTCTGTTCGTTGTCAACGACGGATTTACTGCTGTAAGCCCCGTGTGGGTCCACGGACTCCTCGCTGAGTCGTTAGTCCACTCGTATGGATCTATCGAGTGTTTGGTTTACATGACGGTTAATAGCTATGTAGGCATCCCAAATGATGACTACGCGAGACTAATCTGGACGACTTCTTACGCTGACACAGCACCTGACGAGCTTGTTCGCTTCATTGACGATTTGGGGCGTGGGTGGAGAAAGTTCTTAGAGGCCAAGATAGGGCCATTTGACGTTAGCTCCGAAAGCCCAGATCGCACAAAATTGTTGGGCTCCGAGATAGTCCTGCCAGGAAGAACACGCAGCCGCGAATAGATGTTCGCTTCCTCTGCGATAAGTATTCACAAAATTGGCGACCGAATTTACCCCACCACCATTACGGCCCCATCGCCCCGCGCTAAAAGGCCTCCAGATTGATCCTCCATCATGTGATGCACGTGCACGGGCAGGCTCTGCCACTTGCACATCGCGAGCTGCACGAGATGAACGACGTAGTCCGACTTGACCAGCAGGGTCTTCATTAGGCTCGCAGCGAAGTGAGAACAGCCCCTCACGCCGCCTGCTTCCGTTTCACCTTAAACCCCGCGAGTTCGAGAAAGTTGGCAAGCAGCGCGTGGCCCTGTTCCGAAGCGATGCTCTCGGGATGGAATTGCACGCCGTGCACGGGATGCGTTTTGTGCTGCAGCCCCATGATGATGCCATCCGCCGTCTCGGCCGTGATTTCAAGACAATCGGGCAGCGTCGCGCGTTCGACAATGAGCGAATGATAGCGCGTGATCTGGAACGATTTCGGCAGCCCCTTGAAAACGCCTTTGCCAGTGTGAGTAATCGACGAGAGCTTGCCGTGCATGGGTTGCGGCGCGCGAATGACCTTGCCGCCGTAGGATTGCCCGATCGATTGATGGCCGAGGCAGACGCCGAGCAGCGGGATCGTGGGCCCCGCTTGTCTGATAAGGTCGAGACAGACGCCCGCTTCGTTCGGCGTGCAGGGGCCGGGCGACAAAACAATCGCTTTCGGCTTTTTTGCGAGCGCCTCTTCGACTGTAATCTTGTCGTTGCGCACGACAACGCTCTCCGCGCCAAGCTCGCCCAAGTAGTGGACGAGATTGTAGGTGAAGCTGTCGTAGTTATCGATGAGGAGGAGCATGGCGAGGGTTTAGGGGGCGGGGGTGAAGGCGTCAAGTGTCAGGGGCAATCGGCAGTAGGCAATGGGAAATCCCCTCTCCCCACGCACTGCGCTTGCGTGCGGAGAGGGGGACTCACTTCTTCGGTGTCCAAAAGGCCGTCAAGCGCCCCGTCCGGGGACCGACATCGCGCCAGGACTTTTTATTGAATGTCAAAACGGCGATGGCGGCGGTTGGAAATTTTTCGGCTAGCCGCTCGTTGAGCGCTTGAGTACTTGGCCCCCCTGGCCCCGCAAGAGCTTCCGCGAGATTGTGCATGCCAGGGTTATGCCCGATCAATAAAACGCTTGCGTGATTGGCATCCACTTTTCGCAACTGGTCCAGCATCTGCGTTGCCGGCGCGAGATAGAGCTTATCGTCGAAATCGATCTGGGGCACAGCGGCGAGGAGCATTTGAGGCAGCGCCAATCGAAACGTTTCGCGCGTGCGTTGCGCTGGCGAACAGAGCACGAGGTTCGGGACGATGGCGAGTTCTCGCAGCGCGCGGCCGGCTTCCGGCGCGGCGTGCAATCCGCGCGCGTTGAGCGGGCGGCTGAAGTCGTCGTTTCCGGGGTTTTCCCAGTTCGATTTGGCATGGCGCAGGAGTGCAAGGGTGAGCATGAGGACCGTCGTGCGTGCGATACAACTTGAAGAAAAGGGTGCGGTCTTATCTATAGACGCTCTTTGCAGGTATGACAGCATGCAAAGTGAAGCTCGGCGTGACGGCGTCGATCCGCAACGGAGATAATTCTATGGACTATCTGACCGGCGGGCTTTGGTGGATCATCTCGAGCATTTTCTCGATTGTGTGGTGGATCGTCACCGCGCTTTTGTGGATGATCGTGTGGTTCGTGCTGCCGTTTGCCGTTGTCGCCTTCATCGCGCTTCGTGTGGCGGAGAGCACGTTCGGGCAGGATGCGGTGCGCGCTTGGCTTAAAGCACGGACGATAAAATACGGCGCGGGCGTGTGGGATCGCGTCAGGCGCATCTCATTTGCGCTGGGAGTGCTGCCGTTTCGCGTGATTGCCTGGTTTGTCGTCTATGCCGTTTGGCACGCGCTGGTCAGCATTTTCTGGCGCCCGAAGTGGCAGCCGTGGACGCGCGCGTGGGGGAAGAGGTGGAGGCCGGTTGAGCTGTCGAAGAGCGGGCGGGTGGTGAAGGCTGATGTCAAGACGTAGATTGGGTT
>JANOKW010000260.1:0-5110 GCA_031419475.1 Hyphomicrobium sp.
ATGTTTCGAATGCGACGATCTCGCTGAATCACGGACAGACACTAGCACTTTGTCTTGTCGTGCTTCTTTTCGGAAAACCGGTTCCCACTTTTCCGCAGGCACTCTAGGTACTGAATTGGCTAGCGCACGTTAAGCGGTTTCGTGCCACACTCGCCCGCCAATCATCAGATCTTCTTCATTATTCCGGGAACAACACGTGTCTCATTCGGCTGAAGATCATCATACTCCCTTTGATGCGGCTGCTGCCGATGGTTTGGCGCGCCACGTTCGAGACGAGACGTCGCGGCTGTTGCAGCGGCCCTTGGACGCCGGTCTTTATCTCGTCGCGACACCGATCGGAAATTTGGGCGACATCACTCTCAGGGCGCTAACTGTGCTCGCACGGGCCGATATCATTTACTGCGAAGACACGCGCCACTCGGCGAAACTATTGCAGCATTACGCGATCCGCGCCGAGACGCGGCCCTTTCACGACCATAATGAAGACAGCATGCGCGGGCGCGTGGTGGAACAACTCGAACGCGGCGCACGCATTGCTCTCATTTCGGACGCCGGCACACCGCTTGTATCGGACCCTGGATTCAAACTGGTTCGCGAATGCGCAGCAAAGAATATTCCTGTGTTTAGCTTGCCGGGCCCCTCGGCTCTCGTCACGGCGTTGTCGGGCAGCGGATTGCCGACCGACGCATTCTTTTTTGCAGGCTTTTTGCCACCCAAGCAGGCCGCGCGCAAAGCCCGGCTCAGCGAAATCAAAACCGTTCCTGCAACGCTCATCTTCTATGAAGCGCCGCAACGGCTGGCCGAATCGCTTGCCGACATGGCTGAGTGCCTAGGTCATCGTTCGGCTGTCGTGGCGCGGGAACTGACAAAGATGCACGAAGAAACGGTGCGCGGGTCCTTGCGCGAACTTGCTCAAAACTATGAAGGCAACGAGCCGAAGGGTGAGATCGTCGTGCTGTGTGGTCCGCCCGAACACGGCGAAGTCAGTGACGCTCTCATCGCTGAACGCCTGGCCGTAGCGCTGCAATCGATGCGCCTCAAGGATGCGGCGGCTGCAGTCTCGGATGCACTCGGCGTTGCAAAAAATCGTGTCTACGGCTTGGGTTTGCAAGCAAAAAAGCAGGACTGATGGGGTTGTCGTGCGATGGACGGGCGCAGCCGGAGCCAAGACAAGGTTAGACGCAGCGCTCTGCAACGCGCGTTCTGGCGCGGTCATTACGCGGAGTACGTGGCAGCTGCGTTTCTAATGGCCAAAGGCCACCGCATCCTCGCGCACCGCTTTAAAACGCATCTTGGTGAAATCGATCTTATCGCCAAGAGGGGGCGGCGCGTCGTATTCGTCGAAGTCAAACGCCGCGCAACGATTGAAGATTGCCAAGCAGCGGTCACGCATCAAACTCGGCACCGGGTGCATGGTGCCGCAGATCTTTGGCTCGGGCGGCATGAGCGATATCAAGATTTCGATCTCGGCTTCGACCTCATTTTCATTGTTCCGCGACGCTGGCCGGTGCACCTCCCCAATTCGCTTTGATGACGGCGAGCGTCTGCAGGCGCGCGCTAAAGTGTTGCGGACAGAGTGAAAAAAGGGAATTCCCAATCATACATGAAATTCTTCTTTTGTTCTTGTCTTGTTTACGTTATAAGAACATTGCGACTGGGTCGCGGGGTGCCTCTCGCGGATTTTCATGCTTAGGTACCTGCTGCTGCGTAAGTGATGGAGTTTGCTATGAAAAAATTCGTTAACACCTTCTGCGCCGGGACATTTGTATGGGCTAGCGCCATGGCGATGTCGGCTTCGGGTGCCAACGCGCTCACCGTGCAGGAGTGCAGCACGAAATATAACGCCGCAAAAGCCGCTGGAACGCTGGCTGGCAAGACATGGAACGACTTCCGTAAAGTTGAGTGTGGAGATGTGAGTGAAGCGGCTGCAGCGCCCGCAACAGCTGGCGCGGTGTTCCCTGCACTCGTCTCGCCGAAGTACGCGTCTGAAAAGGCGTCCAAGGCGCGCATGCACACGTGCCTCGATCAATACAAAACCAACAAGGTTTCGAACGGCAATGGCGGTTTGAAGTGGATCATGAAGGGCGGCGGCTACTACAGCGAATGCAATAAGCGGCTGAAGGGCGTGAAAGCGTGACCAGCAGATTGTCACTGGGCGCTCAAGATAAAAAAAACCGGAGCTGGCAGCGTGTGCCAACTCCGGTCTCTTCCCGCTAAACTGAACTTAAGCACTTGAGCAACCAGACTTAAGGCGCTGAATTGCTGCGCGCTTAGTCGTTGTCGTAGTAATCGTGCTGCACCTTCGAGGTTTCGGCCGCAATGGCGAGACCAAGGATGGCTGCGAACGCGCCGATCGCGATGTTGCGGCCGGTGTGGTCGCGATGGCGGCGATAGCCACCGGTGTCGTCATGGCCGACATTGTTCCATTGATTATGGCGCACATCGCCCCAGCGGTTGACGCGCGGGCTGTAATGCTCGTCGCGTGGGGTGTCGTGTCCGGAGCGCGCGCTGCGATGGTTCCAGTCGCGGGCATTGGCAGCGCTTGAGAGCGGCACCAGGCTGCCAGCGGCAATTGCAATCGCCAAAACCGGCGAGATGATCTTTTTGAGTATCATGATGAAAGACTCCCTGTCCTAACTGGATCCAAACCCGTTTGGCCGGTCTGGGTATCGAGCGCCGGACATCCGGCCGCTTTCGAGGACGTTTCTAGAAGAGAGCCCTTGAACGCATTTTGAATGGGGGGTGCAGCTTTCGTTCATATCGGGAAACGACGCACTCGCAATATACAGTCTTACGATACGGACGAGAGCGGGAGAACTCTCAAGTCTAGGCGCTTTACATCGTGAAAACGGGCTCTACCACGCTCATTGCTCCCGCTACTCACGGCCAACTCACAAATGCGGCATCGCGCCCCGTTTGCGCCGGTTGAAGCGCACAAGCACCCATGTTAAGGACACCCCGGCTTGGCTCAAGGGGTTTTTTCGGGGGTTTGTAACCCCTCGCACTCTCTTTCTTGCCGATAGAAGTCCTTCCCTTAATCGGGTGACGACCGGCCATTTGCCGGTTTAATCCCAACCGCGCCCTTTCGGGGCGACGCAACAGCGCCCCTTGTGGGCCAAATGTGAGCGCGCAACGTGGCAGCAGACGATGCAATCGTAGAAGGTATGGCGGGGCGCTACGCAGCAGCCCTTTTCGATCTTGCAAGAGATGCCAAACAGGTGCCGGACGTCGAAGCCGGACTGACGAAATTTCAATCGTTGCTTAACGAGAGCGGGGATCTGCGCCGCATGGTTCGCAGTCCCGTGATCTCGTCCGAGGACCAATCCAAAGCGCTCGGCGTCATTATGGAAAAGGCTGGCGTTAGCGGATTGGCCGCAAACTTCTTCAGGCTCCTCGCCAGCAATCGCCGGCTGTTTGCTGCCGCCGACATGATCAGGGGTTTCAAGGCGCTGGCTGCTCAGGCCCGGGGCGAAGTCTCGGCCGAGGTGACGAGTGCCGCCGCACTCAGCGACGCGCAAGTCACTGAGCTCAAGAAAACGCTGAAAAATTCGGTCGGCAAGGACGTGACGCTCAATACCCGCGTCGATCCGAGCTTGCTCGGCGGGCTGGTTGTCAAAGTCGGCAGCCGCATGATTGATTCGTCGCTAAAGACCAAACTGCAGAACCTCAAGGTCGTCTTGAGCGGCGCAGGCACCTAAACATCGACTTTGAAACGCCGCTGGCACCTGTCCGGCGGCGTTTTGGTAATACGAAGACACATGGTTCGCGTCGCGCGGATCTAACCCGAAACGACCATAGAGAAGGGTCTAACGTCACATGGATATCCGGGCCGCAGAAATTTCCTCGATCCTCAAGGATCAGATCAAGAATTTCGGCAAAGAAGCGCAGGTTTCAGAGATCGGCCAGGTGCTGTCGGTCGGCGACGGTATCGCTCGCGTCTATGGTCTCGACAACGTTCAGGCAGGTGAAATGGTCGAATTCCCGGGCGGAATTCGCGGCATGGCTTTGAACCTCGAAAGCGACAACGTTGGCGTCGTTATTTTCGGCGACGACCGTTCGATCAAAGAAGGCGATACCGTAAAGCGCACCGGCGCCATTGTCGAAGTTCCGGTCGGCAAAGGCTTGCTTGGCCGCGTTGTTGACGGCCTCGGCAATCCGATCGACGGTAAGGGACCGATCAAGTCGGACAAGAAGATGCGCGTCGACGTCAAGGCGCCCGGGATTTTGCCGCGCAAGTCGGTGCATGAGCCGATGGCGACTGGCCTTAAGGCCATCGACTCGCTCATCCCAATCGGCCGTGGTCAACGCGAACTCGTCATCGGCGACCGCCAGACCGGCAAGACCGCCGTCATTCTCGACACCATTCTCAATCAGAAGTCCTTGAACGCCGGCAATGACGAAAGCCAGAAGCTCTATTGCGTTTACGTCGCCATCGGCCAGAAGCGCTCGACGGTCGCCCAGTTCGTCAAGGTTCTGGAAGAACGCGGCGCGCTGGAATATTCGATCATCGTTGCCGCGACAGCCTCCGACCCCGCACCGTTGCAGTACCTCGCACCCTTCACCGGCTGCACGATGGGCGAATACTTCCGCGACAACGGCATGCACGCCGTGATCGCGTATGACGATTTGTCGAAGCAGGCCGTCGCTTACCGTCAAATGTCGCTTCTTCTGCGACGCCCGCCGGGCCGCGAAGCCTACCCTGGCGACGTGTTCTATCTCCACTCTCGTTTGCTCGAGCGCGCGGCGAAGCTTGGCGACGCCGCTGGCAAAGGCTCGCTCACCGCGCTCCCGGTCATCGAGACGCAGGGCAACGACGTTTCGGCGTTCATTCCGACGAACGTGATTTCGATCACCGACGGCCAGATCTTCTTGGAATCGGATCTTTTCTATCAGGGCATCCGTCCCGCCGTGAACGTCGGTCTTTCGGTATCGCGCGTTGGATCGTCAGCGCAGACAAAGGCCATGAAAAAAGTTGCCGGCAAGATCAAGGGCGAGCTTGCCCAGTATCGCGAAATGGCGGCCTTCGCGCAGTTCGGCTCGGACCTCGATGCCGCGACGCAGCGCTTGCTGAACCGGGGTTCGCGCCTCACCGAACTTCTGAAGCAGGCAC
>JANOKW010000261.1:0-2126 GCA_031419475.1 Hyphomicrobium sp.
GAAACCCATAAACCGCACTGCACCAAACCCGGGGCACTTCACTGCTGGCGAACAACGCTGAGGCCGAGGAAATCGTGCAGGACAGCTTGCTCGAGGTGTATCGGCGTTGGCATGAAATTCAAAAACCTGGTGCCTACCTGCGGTGCACGGTGGTGAGTCGGTGCCGGTCGGCGTTGCAGCGCCGCAAGATGCGCCCCTCGTATCCGGTGGAAGAGCCGTGTGTGTCGGCCGGGGCGAGCGAGTTGTGGGACGTGCTCACCCGCTTGTCCGACGAGCAGCGCACGGCGGTGGTGCTGCGTTACTACGGGGGCTACACGGCGTCGGACATGTCGACGATGCTCGAGATGCCGGCCGCGACCGTGCGCTCGCATCTCCGGCGCGGGCTGGCGACGCTCAAAAAGGAGCTCGGGGAATGAGCCAACTCACGGATCGTCTCGAACGCGACTTGCGCGAGATCGCTGCGGGCGCACACCCTTCGCCATCGGCCTGGAAGTCGATCGTGGCGCGACTCGGCGACGACGGAGAATCGGAGGTCACACTCGTGCTCGCTCCCGCCCCCGACAGGTCGAAGCGCCCCGTCTGGATCGCGGCCGCCGCAGCAGCTCTCGTCGTGATCACCGGATCGATTGCCATGCTCTCCACCGCCGACCCGGACGCGACGGACCCGGATGATGCGCCCCCGTCGACCGTGACCGATGTCGGTCCGACGATCCCGCCGACGGCCGCACCGTTCGTGGGCGTCTGGGTGTCGACAGATACCGACGGTTCGTCACAGACGATAGAGATCGTGAGCTCCGGCGGGGATGACTACGAGTTCGTCTACCGGGACGGCTTCGCTACTGCTTGCTCGGGCGCCCCGGCCACGATGATCGGCACCGGGCTACTCGAGACCGACGAGAGGTTGGTCTTCGCCCAGCCCGAGCTGACCTGCGACGACGGGACCATTCCCCGTATCGGGCCCCCGCCCCAGGCGGAACTCGCCAACTTCACCTTCGAACTCGACACCGCGACCGACGAGTTCGTCGACAGCTTCGGGGTCGTGTGGCGGCAGGCGGGCTCGAACGACGAACCCGTCGCGCCGTCGACGGTTCCCGGATCGGCGTCCGCGACGTCGGGTGGGATGTGGCCCCAGTCGACGCTCGACGAGATGCGTGCCGCCCAGCAGCTCGCTGACACCGGGGACCCCGCCTACACCTGGCAGCGCGACGCCAAGCTGGCCGCCGAAGAGGAGCCATGGGGGGCGGAGATCTTCGCCCGGTTCATCGAGGACGAGCTCGGCTGGGAAAAGTTCGTTTCTGGCTCTTCCTTCTCGGGACACATGACTGCAGATGGAGGAGGTTCCTACGACGGCGTCCTGTTCATCCGATGTGCGCCCGGCCAGACGAACCCCCTGAACCTCCTGTACGCGGATGCACCTCCCGAAATCCGCGGGTGTGCTCCGACTATCGACAAGCTCACGTACGAGACGGTGAGTTTCAGTGTGAGCCAGCCTGAACGTCGCGGTCCTTCAGGGATCTGGGTGGTGCAACGATGGGAGCTGCTGCAGCAGTCCACGCCCGATCCGGGCTCCCTCTGGGAAATCCTCAACCCCGACTTCCTCGCAGGGATCCAGGTCGGGCAGGTCACCCCGCCGTCCGACACTGAAGTCACCGCTCTGCTGCAGGCATTCCTCCGAGCCCGGGTGGACGGTGAGGGTGCCGAGCAGTATCTGCTCCGCGAGCCAGAGGAGTCGCCGTTCGAGGACAGGGAGGTGCCACTCCTGTACGCCACGACCAGCAGGGCCCCCTACGAGCGATCCGAGATCCAGCGTGTACAGGGCCCGGTATGGCCGAACGGTTGGACGGAGTACAAGGTCCGGCTCTTCGCCGAGGGTGAGACGGTGGTCGAGCAGTACTTCCACGTTGTCCGCCACGACGGGCAGCTCGGACTGGTGTATGGATACGCCTCGAACGAGCTCGCGACGACGGAGAACGGGCAGTCCGTGGCCGTGCCGTACAGCTTCCTCGACGGCGAGGTGACCTTCGCCGCCGCTTCGCCGTGGTACGGCGAGTTCGACCACCCGACCGTCATGAGGTTTGAGGGCGGAAGAGCAAGAGAACACGTCGTGATCGCGGCCGACCCCCTGC
>JANOKW010000262.1:0-3159 GCA_031419475.1 Hyphomicrobium sp.
CGTATTGCCGTTCGCCGCCAGCGCCTCAAGGGCGTTACGGTCCTTGCGCGAAAGCGCGATTTCGTGTGGCGTGCGTGCCATGCAAACGTTGAATCATATTCGCGGCATGCGCAGATTCAAATGTTTGTGACATAACACTAGCTCCCAAGCTCCGAAATCCGAGCCAGCTTAACGCCGGGAGGGGGCACGCTATCTGCCGGCACGAAGAAATCCGGTGCCAACGGCTTCGATTTATCGACCCGATAGGGCTCGAAATCGGTGACACCGCCAACCTCATGCAGAAACGTATCGTCGATCAGGAATTGCCCGGTGAAGGACTTGGCTGGCTGCTGGAATATGAGGTGCGCCGCATCCGCTAGAATGTCCGGCGTCCGGCTCATGGCCATCAATTTGGCGCCGCCGGGAATGTTGCGGATCGCCGCCGTTGCAATTGTCGATCTCGGCCACAGAGCATTGACCGCCACGCCATCCTTTTTCAGTTCTTCCGCGAGACCCAACACGCACAAGCTCATGCCGTACTTTGCAATCGAATAGGCGACATGCCCCGCAAACCATTTTGGGCTCATATCAAGCGGCGGCGACATCATGAGGATGTGCGGGTTTTTCGCTTTGCGCAAATGTGGCAGGCAGGTTTTGGAAACGAGGAACGTGCCGCGCGTATTGATGCCAAACATCAAGTCGAGGCGTTTGATGTCGGTCTTATCAACTGGCGTCAGCGATATGGCACTGGCGTTGTTGACGCAGATATCGATGCCGCCGAACGTTGCCACCGTCTGATCGACCGCGCTTTGCACTTGGGCTTCATCGCGGATATCGCACATGATCGGCAAAGCCTGTCCGCCGGCTTTGCGCACGTCGTCGGCGGCCGTGTGAATGGTGCCTTCAAGTTTCGGATTGGGATCGCTCGTTTTGGCGAGGATCGCAACATTCGCGCCGTCCCGCGCCGCGCGCTTGGCTATCGCTAAGCCAATACCCCGGCTCGCGCCCGTAATGAGAAGCGTTTTTCCAGCGAGTGAGCTCATATCCGCATCCTTTGTTGTGCTTCACGGTTTAAATCCAACTGCGGCTTCCCGGTCAAACCTCGACGCGCCGTCGTAGCTTGCTCCATATCCACCGGAAGGGCGCCGTTGCAGCCGCCCACGCTTGTTTCATGGCATGCCAAGCGAACGCCGGCATCCCGGCAACAGGCAAGAAGAGCAACAGGTACGTGAGAAAGTTCGGCGCGCCTCTCAACCAGTGTGTAATCCGGCCCTGCCCCTCCGGCCGCCGCCGCGGCGCCCAAATCCGGCTCCACCAGCTCCGCGACGTAGCCCAGCCCAGAATGCCAGTCACAATACCTATCAGGTAAGGGATCTGGACATATGTTGGAATACCTGGAATTAGCTGACCGTCGATTTCTCGTTGGCTGGAATCGTCTCGAACACGAATTTCAGCAGCTTTGGTGACGACCTCACCTGTGATGTTGCCAATGACATCGTACATCGCAGGCTGCACCGACGATACCACGCCGCCCTCCGCGGCCAAAGCCGAGATACGAATCCGCCCCTGCCCTTCGCGCGACGCCGAAATCGACATTGGTGCGCGCCGGGCCGCAAGCCCATCGAGGAAATCACCGAAGGTTTTTCCGCTGATGGCGTCCTCAAAGCCGCCAAGCTCGATCTTCTGCCAAAGCCAATTGCGCCCGCCTGGCTGCAGTGGTGTTTCCGCATGAAGCAAAACAAGATTGACGTCGTTCTGGCGCGCAGCCAAGAAAAACTCTTCGACTTCGCGGCTCATCTCAGGGCCAGACTGCGGCTTGAAAAATAATTTACCGTTATCGATGCGCCCGACCACGACCACCGTCTGTCCTCGAATACCCGAAAACGCCCGATTGAGATGAACCGGATCGAGAGTATCGACGAGCGCGGCTTTCGTTGCGGCATCAAAACGTGGTGCGGCGGGGAGCAAGTTCGAACCACCCGGCTCCAGTGCGATCGTCCGAATTCCCGGTTTGTTTAAAGGACGGCTCAGATACGACAGCGTTTCCTCAAACAATACCCGATCAGCAAGATCGATCGAAAGGTTGGGCTTTAATTTGAGCGTCAGCGATTGACCGCCTTTGCCCGCGCGCGTGACCGGAAACGCGCCATGTTCTGTCACAACGTGCAAGTCCGCGTCCTTGGGCAGCTTATCGAGATGCTGTTTATTCGCAAATACGCTATCTTCCGAAAGATAGAGCGTCAGTTTGCCATCGCCTGCGTCCGGCGCGAGCGAGGGAACAACCCGCTTCAGTTCATCGGCGGTGCCCGCCGTAAACGTTTGGCCTTCGCGATTGACGAACGTCCAGTGCCCTTCGGGTGTTGCGTGGGCCGCAAGCGCTCCCTTCGGGGCATCGGCCAAATCGCCCAAGTGCCTAGCGGCCTTGCCGGCAGCGCCCAGATTGGGATGCGCATGCGTCCCTGTCTTGCCGCCCGCCTCGCCCGCTTCTTTGAGAATGTGCGTCAGCCAATTGGCCGAGGCCGGACCTGCACATGCTGCGAAAACGAGACAGGCCGCCAACACGAGACATGCCGCCAAAACCAACCGCCCAAACCTCAACATCCAATACCTCCGTCAATTCCTGCACGTTCAAAGCACAGCCGCTCAAGCACCAGTGTTCCAAGCGCCCGTCTTTTAAGCGCCAGTCTTCCGAGCGCCCGCCTTCGCCTTCGAAAAATCCGGTGACCGCTTTTCAAGGAAGGCCTGAAACGCTTCGCGCGCTTCCGGCGATTTCAAGCGGCTCTTAAAAAGCTGCGCTTCTTTCGTCATGCAATCGACGATGTCTTCCTGATTGCCTCGCAGCAAGCGCCGCGCAATGGCCAGCGCTTCCGGCGGCTTTCTTGCGAGGTTAGCTGCGGCTTTCAAAACTCTTTCCTCAAGCTGACCGGCCGGGACGATCTCGTTCACCAGGCCTGCTTCGCGCGCGCGTTCGGCTGAAAGCGGCGCACCAAGCACCAGAAGTTCAAACGCTCGTTGCGGACCCATCAGGCGCGGCGCCAAAAGACTGGACGCGGCTTCGGGCACCAGGCCGAGATCGAGAAAAGGCGTCGAGAAAATTGCGTTCGGCTCTGCATAGACAAGATCGCAGTGGAATAGCATCGTGGTGCCGATGCCGACTGCAAGCCCCGAGACTCCTGCGAG
>JANOKW010000263.1:0-3725 GCA_031419475.1 Hyphomicrobium sp.
CGAAACCTATCCGGACATTTTCTCGAATTTCAACAAGCGGCTGTAGGCGGACCACGGATTCGACCGCCCAAATCCCGCGCGCGAACGTGTTTTGGAATATACCCGCCGGGAAAGCGACGTTTAACACGCCTCCAAATCTAGCTGAGGATCCGTATTTACCTAAAGCAGAACAGGACGTCTCATACTGATGACGATAAGAAGTCACGATCAATTCAACACTCCCATTCACGGCTACAATGATCGCTTGCGCGGTAACCGGGGGACGCGCCGAGTGTTGTTGATCAATGCCGGGGACGCGCAAAAGTTTGCCTGTGCAAACGGCGATGAAGTCGATTTGACAACAGCCGCAGGCGACGGAGTCCTGCGCACGGTGAAGGGACTGAAGATCGTTCACTACGACATTCCAGCGGGCTGTTGCGCTGGCTTTTTTCCGGAATGCAACCCGCTATTACCGGTTTGGCACCATGCAACTCGAAGCAAGGTGCCTGCGGCGAAGGCAATACCGGTTCGTATCAGTAAACCATAGAAAGAGGTGTGTTATGCCGGTGTTAGAGAAAAAGACTGATCAGAAAATGGCGTCCGCGCTCGCGACGCCGACGGATCTAAAAAAAGAAGGTGTGGATGCTATTGTCGTCGCGCTCAACGGCATTGTGGCTGATGCGTTCGCATTATATCTGAAAACTAAAAACTTCCACTGGCATGTCAGCGGTCCCCACTTTCGCGATTATCACGTGATGCTCGACGAACAAGCGGATCAGATTTTTGCGTCAATCGACCCACTCGCTGAGCGCGTCCGTAAAATCGGCGGTAGAACATTGCTGTCCGTCGGCCAGATCAGCAAGTTGCAACGCCTCAAAGACAACGACAAGCCATTTGTCGCGCCGCTAGACATGCTCAACGAGCTTTTGGAAGACAACAAGAAAGTGGCTCACGCGATGCGGGAGGCGCACGCAATTTGTGACGACAACGATGACGTTGCGACAGCCAGCCTGTTGGAGATTTACATCGACGAAACCGAACGCAGAACCTGGTTTCTTTTTGAGGCTGGCCGGACGGCTGATAACGCTGGAAATTGAGATTACAGACACTCCGATGACAAACGCGAAGATTACATACATTGAATTACACACGCTCAGACGAGTGGCACTCAGAACGCTCGCGGGATCATGCTCCCGCCAGCGTTGTCCGCTCAGGTGCGGAGTACCAGCTGCTGTGCATTTTGAACAAGGCTTCTTAAAATTAGTGGTTGAAACATATCGCCACGCGATCAAGCGTTCGCTGTAGTCACGACCGCCGAACTGTGTCGGCATTGGTTGCTGCGGCGCCAGCTGCCATTTTTTATCTTAACTTGTCTGGGCCCGTCCCGTCAGTGTTCGCTGCCGGCTCAAAAGCTTGCCCTCGCTGCGTGGAACGCAACGGCAAAGCGGACGTTAAAGTACAGCAACATAGGAGACTTGGTAATGTCAAAATCACAGCGCCTCACGACCGCCGAAGCTCGTCAAGCATCACCGAGCCGCATGAGTCTGCGCGTGTTGGTTGGATCTTTAGCATTAGCCATCTTGGTCGGCTTTTTGTTGTACGCCGCCTTCGGATCGGAGCACCAGCAGTCGACAGTACTATCAACCAAGGAGACAGAAAATGATCGCGCTCATCGTGTCCGCTTGTTTCATTTCTGACCCCGACATGTGCCGGGCCTTTCAAATCCCTATGCCCGATCAAACTAACGCTTTTGCATGTGTGATGTCGGCCCCCCCAATGCTGCCGCAGTGGGCAGAAGATCATCCAGGCTGGACAGTCACGAAATGGTCGTGCTCCAGTTCGCAATATTCTAATCTATAAGCGATCAAATTTTTGTCGGAGCGGTGCCGAACCCGTCCTCAACTTTATTCGCAGGATCAAGGATCGCTAACGCTTCGTTGACCGCATCGAGTGGCGGAACCTCGCCACCACCCATGCTTTCGTCGCTCGCCCTTTGCAAAGCGCGTGCATCAAGTTCCCAGCGTTTCAAAATGTCGATTTTTTGTTCACGTGAGAGATCTTCTGCCTGGACGACCTCCATGGGAGTGTCGAAAACTGAGTTAGGGGTTGTGCGTGCTTTTTCAACGTCCAATTTAGTTAGCCGCGGGGCAAAAGTTTTCATGATATTACACCTTGTACACAGTCTTGTTCACAGTCTTTTACACAGTAGAGATGGGTTGGCGCGGAGGGGAGCGCTCTGTGGACGGTCACCGTTTCACTCCGCAAATAGAAAAGTGACGCGCCGGCAAAACACCCGCGCGCCATTGCTAATAACGAACGCTTTTTTATATTTGGTTACTGATCCCAAGGAATTAGACGCTTCCTTCATGTGAGTTGCGCAGGCGTTGGTGTCTTTGATGTCCATGCTCTTCTTGGCCAACTGCAAATGACCCATGGTCATCTTTTGCTTTTCTTTGTCGGTCAAGGCACCGGCTTTTGTCATAAGCGCTGTCAGTTGGTCTTGAGTGCAGCTCACGGGCGCCGCTTCTGAGTTTGTATTCGTGGCTGCGCCTTGATTTGTCGTCCCAGTTTCACTTTTACTATCCGCAGGTGTCATCTCCGGCACTTGCTTCGTCATCGTTTCAGTCGGTCCTTTACCGGGTTCAACTTGCACGGCATCGGCGGCTAGGGCAAAATTAGCCGCGAACAGGCTTGCGAAAGATAGACTAATGAGAGTGGTCTTGAACATTTTCGGTACTCCTGATTGACAAAAAATGGGGGCTTTATATGCCGAATAAGCCGACAATGTCAGTCATCCGGGTGATAGACGCCCCTGGCACATGCCAGGGGCGAAAGGCTAGTTTGTTTCATAGGGCATTAGAAACCCGCTTTACCCAATGCAGTCGTAGTAGCGTGATCGCCAGTAGCGGCTACCAGTGTATTGCCATTTGCGATAAGCATAACGACATCCCGACGAACCGATATCGCCGAGCTGGATGGATATCCCGCCGATGCCAAAGCCGCGACGGCTGTTGTAGCGGCGGCCATAATTTCGCTCATACCCATCGCCGTTATAATAGCAGAAATTTCTATATCCGCGGTTGCCGCGGCGAACGCCGATGCGGTTGTCACTGAAATTGTTGCGGTTGAGTCGATTGTCACGCCGAACTCCAGTTATGCGCTTATTTCCAAATCGCTGACTATTCATCCCGTCACCTTGGCGAACGGAGATTCGATTCATTCGGTTGCCCGGGCGAGCCGCCATTCGGTTCACTCCGTTCCCGGGGCGAGCAGCCAATCTGGGAGTCACGTTCTTGTTTATCGTTGAACTATTCTTGTTAGGGCGGGTTTGAGCACTTGCCCCATTGCTCAAACTAAGAGTTCCCACAAACGACGCCACCGCTGCGAGAGCAGCTGCCGTGACATTAAACTTGGTCATTTTCACATTAACGTCCTTTCAAAACTGACTGGTCCCGCTCTGATAGCTCACGACGGAAGTGAGGGCCGATCGCGCTCTGGCGTTGCGGTACTCGATGAAAAACGCCTTGTTGGCAAAATTGTTCCGCAAATGCGCAACATGGGTCAGATGTAATGCGCGAGCCGGAAGGCGTGCCGTGTGGTGAGTTCGCGGGTCTGCTCTCGCATCCGGCCGGCCAAGTGTCTCCAGGCAGCTTTTCGTAGTTGCTCTGCGTCCATTAATTCATTGGGCGGAAGATAAAGAACGTTTGCCAAGATCAAAATATTCAGGCGCCGATGTGACGGGTTCA
>JANOKW010000264.1:0-2801 GCA_031419475.1 Hyphomicrobium sp.
CGAAGTACAAAGCTATCCGAACCAACGAAGTCGCCAGCTGTGAACGTATAGACACCGGTCGCAGCGTTCAGGGTCAGAGCACCATGCGCCGGGCCGGTCTGTACCGAATATGCAAGCGTATCGCCATCGGTATCCGTTGCAGCGATCGCGCCATTGACCGCTTGTCCATGCGTGACAGTGAGCGAAGAAGCCGATGCCGCGCCGACAACCGGACCAGCATTCGTCAACCCGGCGTTGACTGTGTGATCGGCAAATCCGCCGTGGCCATCGCTGACGCGAAGTACAAAGCTATCCGAACCAACGAAGTCGCCAGCTGTGAACGTATAGACACCGGTCGCAGCGTTCAGGGTCAGAGCACCATGCGCCGGGCCGGTCTGTACCGAATATGCAAGCGTATCGCCGTCTGCGTCGCTTGCCGCCACCAAGCCGCTGGCAACACCATTGTGCGCAACGTTGAATGACAACGTCGAAGCCGTGCCATCGACAACCGGCGCATTGTTGAGCAAATCTGCGAGCGGCGTCACCACGCCATCGACCACAATCGACAGGCTTTCGGCGCCGGTAACTTTGAGGTTGCCTGCGGCGCTAAACTGGAAAACCTGTCCGATGTTAAGCGGATTTGACGCAAACGCCTGGAAGGCCTGCAGCTCGGTCACGACCGCAGCCGAGAGCTGCGCTTCTGAGAATACCAGCTGCAGCGTATCCGTACCGGTTCCACCATTGTAAGTGTGATTGCCCGCCGTTCCAACCGTGAACACAAGCTTATCGTCGCCCGTTCCGCCATTGTACGTCCCGTTGCCGCCGGCCGCGATCAGAGTATCCGCGCCGCCGCCGCCGTTGAGCGTATCGTTGCCGCCGTTGCCGAAGAGTACGTTGGCACCGGCGTCGCCGTTGATGACATCTGCAAACTTCGAACCAATGACGTTTTCAACGCCGCTCACCGTGCTGTTTCCGTCCGCGCGAACTTTGCCTGTCACGAGGTCGATCGTCGCGCCTTGGGTGGAGTTCGTCGCGTCGAACCAGTCGATACCGGCGCCGCCGTCGAAATGGTCGTTGTTGTCACCGAGCATCATGCGATCGTTGCCGTCGCCGCCGTAGAGCCAGTCGTTGCCCTTGCCGCCGTCGAGCACGTCGTCGCCAGATCCGCCGTAAAGTTGATCGTTGCCTTCTCCGCCTTTCAGCGTGTCTCTGCCGTTACCGCCATCGACGAAATCGTTGCCGTTGCCCGCATCGACGGTGTCATTGCCGTCCTCGGCATAAACCGTGTCGTTGCCGTCGCCGGCATTGATCGTGTCGTCGCCAGCGCCAGCAAAGATCAAATCTGACGAACTCGTCCCGTTGATCAGATCGTTAGCGGAACCTCGAATAATCGTTGCCATCTGCCACGCTTTACAAAAACGTTACGCCACAAAATTCCAGCCCCCGATAGCTGGCGCGAGCCACCACTTATACGTGGAACACTTGAAGGCCATGTTATGCTGATCGATAAAATTGCCCGCAAAAGTGTACCAAGTTGCGACGTTTTATGTCCTGCGCGGAAATCTCTCGAAGCTCTCTGAACTCTGGGGGATGGACGGGTATTGCAACCTTCGAGTTGCCTATCGAATCTTAAATAAACGCGGCCGCTGAAGTGTTTCGCCATCATCCAGCCCTACCCAAAGGGCGGCGTTGTCCTATAAGGTGCCACTCGGTTGATCATGGGCGCCGGCGTTCGCGGGGCTCAAAATCGTAAAGCGTTTGTTAAGGGTCGCGTTCATGAGTTCCTCCCTGCGTACAGGCAAAATTTCCACTAATTCCATTTTGCTCGGCGATTGTTTGAAAGAGCTCGCCAAGCTTCCCGCGATGAGCGTCGATCTGGTTTTCGCCGACCCGCCTTACAATCTGCAGCTAACCGGCGAACTCTTGCGCCCGAACAACACGCGCGTCGACGGCGTCGATAACGACTGGGACAAGTTTCACGATTTCAAAGCCTACGACGACTTCAGCCGCGCGTGGCTCAAAGAGTGCCGCCGCATCTTGAAGCCCGATGGCGCGCTTTGGGTCATCGGCTCGTATCACAACATCTTCCGCCTCGGTGTCGCGCTCCAGGACCTTGGCTTCTGGATTCAAAACGATGTCATCTGGCGCAAAGTGAACCCGATGCCGAACTTCCGCGGCAAGCGTTTCACCAATGCGCACGAGACCTTGATCTGGGCGGGCCGTAACCAAAAATCGCGCGTCACCTTCAATTACGAGAGCCTCAAAGCTTCGAACGACGATTTGCAAATGCGTTCCGATTGGCTGTTTCCAATATGCGCCGGCCCCGAGCGCTTGAAAGACGACGGCGGCCGCAAAGCCCATCCGACGCAAAAGCCCGAAGCCCTGCTCCAGCGCATTTTGATCGGTTGCACCAATCCAGGCGACGTGGTTCTCGATCCCTTCTTCGGCACGGGCACGACCGGTGCGGTTGCAAAACGATTAGGCCGCAAGTTCATCGGCATCGAGCGCGATCCCGATTACGCGAAGGCCGCGACAGAGCGCATTGCCCGCGTGCAACCCATGTCTGCCAGCGCACTCGAGACAGTTCGATCAAAACGCACCGAGCCGCGCGTGCCTTTTGGCACCATCATCGAGCTCGGCATTTTGGAAGCGGGCACCAAACTCTTTGACCATCGCCGCAAATTCCGCGCCGAAGTCAAAGCCGATGGCTCGCTCGTGCACGCAGGCAATCAGGCGTCCATCCATCGCTTGGGCGCCATCGTGCAAGGCAAAGCCGCATGCAACGGCTGGACCTACTGGCACTTCGAAGCAGAAGGCAAACT